>NZ_JARAWX010000005.1:0-451070 GCF_033793585.1 Streptomyces sp. MI02-7b
GTGGTACCGCTCCTCGCGGTTGACCAGGCCGGTGAACCACGCCCTGCAGATCCGGACGATGTCCTTGAAGAAGTAGACCAGCACGGCGGCGATCGCGCCCACCTGGATGACGGCGGTGAAGCCGACCACGGAGGCATCGCCGACCGGGATGCCCATCAGACCTTCGGTGATCTTCAGATGGCCGGTGGACGAGACGGGCAGGAATTCGGTGACCCCTTCCACGACTCCGAGGACAGCGGCCTGTCCGACGCTGATGGCGCTCATTGGGGTCCGTTTCTGTGCGGGCCGAACGGGTGGGCGTGCGAGCGGGGCGGGCGGGGGCGTGGCGGCGGGGTCGCAGCCGGGGAGACGGTCCTCACCCGGTGGTCTCCCGGGTCGGCTCGGCGCCGCGGCGGCGGCGCGCCCGCAGCACCTCCAGCACCAGCGGAAGGAGGGAAAGGGCGACGATCAGGCCGACCAGGGGCAGCAGATACCGGTCGACGTCGGGGATGCCGGATCCCAGGGCGTATCCGCCGAGCACCAGGCCGACCGTCCACACCAGCCCCCCGGCGACCTGCCACAGGGTGAAGGTGCGGGCGGGCACCTGGACCACCCCGGCCAGCGGGTTGAGCACCGTACGCACCACCGGGATGAAGCGGGCCAGCACGATGGCCTTGCCGTGGCCGTAGCGGTCCAGCAGCTCCTCGGCCCGCCGCGCCCCGTCCAGCAGATGCCGGTTGCGGGTGCGGCCGAGCAGGGCCCGGCCGGCGCGACGGCCGATCAGGTAGCCGGCCTGGGCGCCGAGCAGCGCTCCCGCCACGGCGGCGACGAGCACGCCGGGCAGGGAGAGGTGGACTCCACCGGCTCCGGTGGTGCACAGCAGTCCGGCGGTGAACAGCAGCGAGTCACCGGGCAGGAAGAAACCGATCAGAAGGCCGGTCTCGGCGAACAGCACCAGGAACACCCCGACGGCTCCGAGAGCCGTCAGCAGCGAGGTGGCGTCCAGCGGATTGAGGGCCTGGGACACCCACGGGTCCTTTCCTGCCCTGCGTGTCCCGGGGGCACGGGCGCATGGCACACTCGGGACACGGCGGCTTTTACACCGCCGTAGAAGGTCTACACGACTGTAGAAGACGAGCGAGGAAACGCCAAACGCATGGACGCGGACGCGCAGGGAAGAGGCCGCAAGCGGGCCAACGGCGAGCGGGAGGCCGAGGTCCTTGCCGTGCTGCAGCAGGCGCAGGCCGCGCTGACCCCCGGCGAGGTCGCGACCCGCCTCAGCGGTGACCTCACCTACAGCACCGTGGTGACGATCCTCACCCGCATGCACACCAAGCAACTGCTCACCCGCAGCCCGCGCGGCCGGGCCTACGCCTACGCCCCGGTGACCGACGACGCCGGTTTCGCCGCCCGCCGCATGCGCACCGTCCTGGAGGAACGGGACGACCGCGCGGCGGTTCTCGCCCGGTTCGCCGACGGACTGTCCGCCACCGACGCCGACCTGCTGCGCCATCTGCTCGGCGCCGAGCACGACCCCGACAGGTAGGGCCCGCCCGGATGCGTATCGCCGTCTATCTCCCGCTGCTGCTGTCCCTGCTCGCCCCGCTCGGGGCGCGGCCCCTGTCGACGCGCTGCGAACCCCGGCTGGCCACCTGGCTCCTGACCGCCTCCGCGGTGGTCCTGGCCGGCGCGAGCACCGTCTCGCTGGGCCTGCTGGCGACCACCGCGCTGATCCGCGTCCCGTCGCTCGCCGCCCTCGGCCACTGGTCGGCACTCACCGCGCAGCGCGACGACCCCGCGGAACTGTCCGTCGCCCTGCTGGCCGGGCTGCTCCTCGGCGCCGCCGTCACGGCCGCGGCCCGCTTGCTCTGGCGCCGCGCCCGCACGCTGGCCGCGGCCGCGCTGGAAGCCGCCTGCATGCCCACGCGTGACGGCCTGGTCGTCGTGGACGACGAGGCCCCGGACGCCTACGCGCTGCCCGGACTGCCCGGCCGCGTCGTCGTCTCCACCGGCATGCTCCACGTCCTCGACGCCGGCGAGCACGACATCCTGCTCACCCACGAACGCGCCCACCTCGCGGGCCACCACTACGTCTTCGTCGCCCTCGCCCAGCTGGGCGCCGCGGCCAATCCCCTGCTGCGCCCGCTCGCCACGGCCGTCACGTACACCATCGAACGGTGGGCCGACGAGAACGCCGCCACCGCCTCCGGGGACCGGACCCGGGTCGCCCGCGCGGTCGGCAAGGCGGCCCTCGCCGCCCACCGCGCCCCCGCCCGCCTCCGCGGCCCGGGCGCCGCCCTCGGCGTCCTCGGCGTCCTCGGACGCCGCAATCCGCTCACCGCGGCGGGCCCGGTCCCCCGCCGCGTCGCCGCGCTGCTCGCCCCGCCGCTCGGCCGCCACCCCCTGCTCACCGCCGCCACCGCGGCGGTCCTCATCGCCGCGACCGGCGCCACCGCCGACGCCGCACAGGACCTCCACCTGCTGCTGGAGTCCATCGGCGCCTCGTAGACGGCTTCCGAGCACGTCCCGGCCGTCCGGCGCGGCGGCTCAAAGGGCGATCGGCCGGTACTTCAGCGCTGCCGCGCCGATGTCCGCGACCCGGCCGCACGGTGGCCCGGCCGCCTCTACCGCGAACTCCCGCACGCTCCTGCTGCCCCCGTACTCGGCGAAGTCCAGAGCGGGGTCGGCCACGAGATCCGCGATCCGGTCGATCCCGCGGCTCAGCTCTGCCGGCCGCTGCCGGCTCACCGGCGGGGGCAGCAGTTCGGCTCTCAAGTCCACCGCGCCCAGTCCACCGTGCCCAGTCCACCGTGCACTCCTGCCTCCGCCGCGATTCCGTGGCGCCCGCCCGTCGAACTCGGCCCCCGCCGTCCCGCAGGCCTGGTCTCCCAACTCCCTTTGCGCGAAGGGTTGACGACTCCTGTGTGTTCGTGAGCAACTTTGTGCGTTTACATCGTTGTAAGCATGGCAGCGAAAGGACGCGCCCGATGCCTTTCTCGTTAGGCCGAGTCCTCCGTCTCCCCGCCCGATCGGCAGCGAGCGCCACCGCGCTGCTGATGATCGTGCTCAGCCTGGTCGCCGTCCCGGCGCGCGCGGCCGGCGCGCCGCCGGGGCAAGCCGCACCGGCCCCTCTCCCGTCCGTGGGGGCCGGGACCCACTTCCTCGATGACGACGCGTACCTGGAGGGCTTCGCCGACCCCGACTGGTACAGAGCGAACGTGCCGTTCGTGGACCTGCCGGACCGCACGATGCAGAGCGTCTACTACTACCGGTGGCGCGTGTACAAGGAACATCTGCGCTGGACCGGCCCCGCCGACGGCTGGATCTCCACCGAGTTCCTGGACTGCTGCGGTTACGCGGCCCCCTACCAGGCGATCAACGCGGCCGTCGGCCACCAGGTCACCGAGGGACGCTGGGTGCGCGACCAGAGCTACAACCGCGACTACGTCGACTTCTGGCTCACCGGCCCGGGCGCCGGGCCGAAACCGGCCACCGACGCCGTGAACGCCGACACCACCGACTGGGCGCACGAGTACAGCATGTGGCTGGCCACCGCCGCCTACCAGCAGGCGCAGGTCACCGGCGACTTCGCACACCTGACGGCCCTGCTTCCGCAGTTGGTCCGCCAGTACCGCGGCTGGGACGGGCAATTCGACGAACGGCTCGGTCTCTACTGGTCGGTTCCGGTCTGGGACGCCATGGAGTTCTCCGCCTCCTCCTACGAGTCCGGCGACCCCTATCACGGCGGCGCGGGCTACCGGCCGACCCTCAACTCCTACCAGTACGGCGACGCCCAGGCGATCGCCGCCGTCGCACGTCTCGCGGGGGACACCGCACTCGCCCGTGAGTACGCCTCCCGGGCCGCGGCGCTCAAGTCCGCGATGCACACGTGGCTGTGGGACCCCGAGCGCGGCTTCTACTACGCCATGGCGCGCGACGGCAACCCCGGTCACAAGCTCTCCGGCACGCGCGACGAGATCGGCTATATACCCTGGATGTTCGGTGCCGCCGAGCCCTCCGCCGCCGGTGCCTGGTCGCAACTGCTGGATCCCCAGGGCTTCGCCGCCCCCTACGGCCCCACGTCCGCCGAGCGCCGCAGCCCGTACTTCATGAAGGACGCCGGCAACTGCTGCCGCTGGGACGGGCCGAGCTGGCCGTTCGCCACCTCGCAGACGCTCACCGGGCTGGCGAACCTGCTCGACGACCAGCCGGCGCAGAAGGCCGTCACCAAGGCCGACTACGCGGCCGCACTGGCCCGCTACGCCGCGACGCAGACCAAGAACGGCAAGCCCTACGTGGCCGAGGCGCACGCTCCCGACCAGGACGCGTGGATCTACGACGGCACGAACCACAGTGAGGACTACAACCACTCGACCTTCGACGACCTGGTGCTCTCCGGCCTCCTGGGGCTGCGGCCGCAGTCCGGTGACACGCTCGAGGTGCAGCCCCTGGTCCCCGGCTCCTGGGACCACTTCGCCGCGGAGAACGTGCCCTACCACGGCCACAACGTCACGGTCCTGTGGGACCGCGACGGCACGCACTACCACCAGGGCACCGGCATGCGCCTGTACGTCGACGGCGACCTCGTACGCCGGTCCACGACGCTGCGCGACACCACCGTGAGCGTCGGCCGCACCGTCCCCGCCCCGGACGACGGTCTGGTCAACGACGCCGCCAACCCGCTGCGCACCGGCTACCCCCGGCCCATCGCCTCGTACACCTCGCCCTACGACAACCCGTGGAACGCCCTGGACGGCAAGGTCTGGTACGACGAGGTCCCGCAGAACACCCGCTGGACCAACTACGCCTCCCCCAACGGCAGCGACTCCTACGGTGTCGACTTCGGCGCCGCGATCCCGGTCGGCGACATCCGCTGGTCCGGATACGACGACGGCGGCGGGGTCAGGCCGGCGGCCGCCTACCGCGTGCAGTACTGGGACCGGGACGGCTGGCAGGACGTGCCCGGCCAGGTCCACAGCCCCGCCCAGCCGGTGGGCAACGGCACGAATCGGGTCACGTTCCCGACGGTGACCACCAGCAGGGTCCGGCTGGTGTTCACCGACCCGCCGGGCGCCTTCGTCGGCGTCACCGAGTTCCAGTCGTGGGCCCCGTCCAGTGCCGACGCCGACGTCGCCGTCGGGCCCGTCAACGCCGCCGGACTGGTCACGGTGCACCCCTCGACGCCGATCCGGGTGACGGTGCGCAACACGACCGACCGTACGCTCACCTCCCCGCGGGTCCGCCTCTCGCTGCCGCAGGGCTGGTCGGCCGAGGCCGTCGGGAAGCACCCGGGCGCCGCGATCCGGCCCGGCGGGCAAGCGGCATGGAGCTACCTCCTGACCCCTCCCGCCGGCGCCGAACCGGCGGGCACCGCCGCCCTGACCGCCACCGCCTCGTACCGTGCGGCGGGCAAGGGGACCCGCTCGACCCACCGCCTGCAGAACCTGCGCGTCGCGTACCCGGCCGGTCAGCGGGACCCGGTCGGCACGTGGAATCTCGACGAAGCCGCCGGCAGCACCGCGCACGACGGCTCGGGCGCCCACGACGCCGGCCTGACCGGCTCGCCGGCCTGGGTCGGCGGCGTCTCCGGAAGCGCCGTGCAGTTCGACGGCGCGAACCAGTACGCCCAGACCGCAGGACCCGTCGTGGACACCGCCGGCAACTTCACGGTGTCCGCCTGGGTCCGGCTCGACAGGACCGGCACGTTCGCCACCGCCGTCAGCCAGGACGGCACCGTCAGCAGCGGCTTCTACTTGCAGTACTCGGCGGCCGACAGGCGGTTCGCGTTCTCGACCGGCGAGGGCCGCGCGCTCGCCGGCACGGAGCCGCAGACCGGCCGCTGGTACCAGCTGGTGGGCGTGCACGACGGGGACGCGGGCACCTACACCCTCTACGTGGACGGCGTGCGGCAGTCCACCGTGTGGACCCAGCTCACCGGCGACACCGCGGACGGCCCCCTGGCCATCGGCCGCGCCTTCTCCGGCGGCCGCACCGCCGACCCCTGGCCCGGCACGATCGACCAGGTCCAGGTGTGGGACAGGGCCCTGACCACCACCGACGTCGCCGGCCAGTACCACCCGCCGGCCTGACCCCTGACGTGCGGCGGGTCGCGGCGCCCGGCCCACCGGCCGGACGCCGCGACCGCGCGCGTCACGCCTGCGCGGTGACCGCTCCGCCGAGGTGCCGGGCGAAGAACCGGACCGCACTGTCGGCCTCGAAGCGGGGCAACTCCTTGTGCCCGCCCGAGTTCACGTGCAACGACTTCTCCTTCGAGGCGAAGGCGTCGAACAGCGCGAGACCCTCTTCGCGGGAGATGTGCTCGTCGTCCCACTGCAGATCGAACTCGATCGGGACGGTGATCCGCCGCGCCTTCTCGGCCAGGGCGTCCGGCCAGTGCTGGCCGAAGACCGCGGCCCGGATCCGGGGCTCGGCCGCCACGAACGGCACGCCGATCGCGGTGCCCATGTTGATGCCCCAGTAGCCGACCGGCCCGTCGGCGCCGATCTCCGGAAGCTCCTGCAAGGCGTCCAGGAGTGCCATGTACTCGGGCACGGCGAGCCCGGCCAAGTGGTCGTTGTACCGGACGACGATCGGGCCTTCCGGCTCGCCGGCCGCCCTCGCCCGGAACAGCTCGGCGATCTCCGCCTCGTCGTGCGCCGTTCGCGGCCGGCCGCCGTGACCGGGCGCGTCCAGGACGGCCACGTGGAAGCCGCAGCCGGCCACCAGGCGCTGGGCCCGGCCGGACATCGCCGGGTGCTTCTTGTGGTTGCCGCCGCCGTGCCCCATCAGGACCAGGGGCGCGGGCCCGGCAACGGAAGCCGGCGACCAGAGCACGCCGGGGACCCCGTCCACGGTGAAGTCGCGCTCCACCATGCCGTTCGACGACGACTCGGCGGTGAACTGCAAAGAGTGCATCAGTGGTGCCTTTCGGGAGTGCCTTGTTGTCGAGGCGCTCCCAGCGACACCTACGTCAATCGCCGGACCGTGACGGCAGGGGGAGCACCCACACAGATACCGCGTTCATGGGTCTCACCTCCTCGGACTACGTCACGGGCAACCGAAAGCTACCAGACCGGCCACCCAGTCCGCCCCGGCTTTGTTCCTGACCCGGGATCACGATCCGGGCGGAGCAGCCCTCAGTCCCACCAGAAGGACCACACGTGCCGGCCCAGGACCTGGTGTGCCGCGTAGGCGCCCAGGCTCTCGTCGCACCCCTGGGTGATGTTGTCGGGCGCGAACGCGAAGTGTTCGGCGGCCACGGCCTCCGCTTCGCTCATCGTCCTCACGGGTGCTGCCACCGAGACGGTCACGCGGTCGTCCTCCAGGCCGATCAGCCGGATTCCGAAGCGTTCCTCCCAGGACCGGAGGACCGTGCACATCTCCGCCACGTCAAAGGGCCAGCACCCTCCCAAGTCCCGCTCCTCGGCCAGGGCAGGAAGATCCGCACTGCGGTACGCCCTCTCCAGGAGCGCTGTCTCCCCGTCCTCGTCCTCCTCCAGGCCGGCGATCTTCTGCGCCGCCAGTTGCTCGGGATCCGCCCAGGGCCCGGCCGGCGCTGCCGCCTGCCCCGGCCATCGGGCGCCGAAGGGGGAGACGACCTCCGCGAAGGCAGCGGACTCACCGAAGACCTCGAGGACCGTGTCCCGGCCGGGATAGTCCCAACCGGCGTCGGCCGTCTCCTCCCGCGCGTACCTCTCCCAGCTCTCCCCCAGGATCTGATCAGCTGTCCGCTCCTGCACGGCTCGTCCCCCACCTTCCCGACTCCGAGTTCGCCCGCAAGCTAACAGTCACCTCCGACAGCGGGACGAGGAGTGCGGGAGCCGACCGGACCGGGTCCGGCGGCGCGGAGCAGGCGCGCGCGTTCGCCGTCGCTCAGCGGAGCCCCGGCCGGCAGTCCTTTGTCGGCCGGCAGGCGCCGCACCCATGTCGCATGGGCGGCGAACGACGCCCGGCACTGGGCCCGTTCCGGATGAGCCTCTTCGGGGGCGCTGACCGCGAGGTCCCAAGCACTGCTCGGGTCGGTCGGCTCGGACAGGGCCGCGGCCACGAGAACCAGGTCGAACAACCTGTCCCGGCGGGCACCGAGGCGTCGGCCGCAAGGCGCAGCAGGAACGGCACGATCGCCGGCATCGCGCCGCTGATACGCAACGACCTTCAGCGGTCCGGCAGTCCTTCGCCCCCGGGGCGCTCGCGGTACGTCAGTCGCTCGCCGGGGCGGCGACCGCTTCGGGCTCGCCGAAGCGGGAGAGCGTGACGACATGTGCAGCGGGGTCCTGCCGGCCACGTCACGACCACGGTCACGCGGTGAGGTTCTCAAGGTTCTTGTCGGCTCCCGGGCGGCCGTCGGAACCCTGGAACCGGACGTGCGTGTGCGGGAGCTGCACGTGCCCGGTCGGCGTGCGCCAGGGCGTCGGCGTCGTCGAAGTCCGCGGTGGACGCGGGGAAAGCGGCCGCCCCGCTCGGGCGGCGATGCGACGGCCCGAAGGGACCGGCCAGGTCGAGGGCACCGGCGGTCACTGCGAGGACGGAACGAGGGGTTGCGGGCACCGGCACGGCAGATGCCGATTCTCCTGCGGGCGGCGGACGGGCGGGGCGGACGCTGTCGCGCACGCTCCCGGTCCTGGGAACGGAATCCGGAGTCGCCCCGACTCACCTCGCGCGTCCGGTGGTTGAGCACACGATCGTTCACTTCCTGCGCCGGACGGCCTCACCGTAAGGTCCCCCCATGGACTGGCTGGCCCCCGTGAACACGTTGCTCGGCGCCGCGATCGGCGTCGGCTCCACGCTCCTCGCCGATCGCCATCGCTGGCGCCGTGACCGCGTGGCACTCGACCGGGACACGCGCCTGAAGGCGTATGCGGCGTTCATGGGTGCGTTGGCCGACGTGTACGCGCAATTGTGGGAGATCGCCCGCGACGGACGCCCGGTGGAGGAGGCACGTGCGGCGGCCCACGAGGTGTTCGCGTCCAGCCCCTTGTACCCGCTGCGGTACGAGCTGGCGCTCATCGCCCCGTGGGAAGTGATGGACCCGGTCAACCGGGCCTTCTGGAAGGTGCGCTCCCTCCGGGACCTCGTGGCCGGCGGGGTCACCACCGAGGCCCCGGGGCTCGGCCGGCAGGGGCGCGACTACCTCGCGGCCGCCGAGGAAGCGCAGGCGGCCATGCGCCGCGATCTCGGCACGTCCTGGCCGCGACGGGACCCGGGCCCGGACCCCGGGGCGCCCGTGCCGGATGCCTGAGCGGCCGCTTCCCGGACGGCGGCGCGGTCACACCGCACACACTGTGGTCATCCCGTGTCATCACACTGTCAGTGCTTGAACGAGTCCTTGGTGTCCTCCTTCGCACTCCGCATCCTGCCCCGCGCTTCGAGGGCCGCGCCCTTCGCCGCGAGGGTGTCCTTGTGCATGGCGTGGGCCCCCTTCCGTACGAGCTTTCCGACGACCTGTTCGGCCTGGGCCTTGACCTTCTCCTGCGCGCTCATCTCGGTACCTCCGCGCACTCTCACTGGCCCCGTGCCCCTGGATCAGTCGGTAAAACCACCAGGAGCCGTGGGCCGGCCCCAGAGGCCGAACGCAGGGCCTGCGCCCCGTAGCCACAGACACAGCGGGCCGCCCGCCCGCGCAGGGATGCGCGTGGCGGGCGGAACCGTACCGAGCCGTGTCGTACGGCGCTTCAGGACTCGGCGGCCGCCTGCTGCGGCGCCGGCGCCGACGCGGACCCCGCGCCGCCGGCCGCGGCGCGCGCGGCCGGGATGGCGACGGCGATGAGGGCGGAGACGAGGGCGATGCCGCAGCCGATCACCAGTCCGGTGCGGAAGCCGCTCTCGGAGGTGAAGGTGTAGCCGCCCGCGGTCGTGGTCAGGTGCGAGAGGACCACGCCGATCACCGCGGCACCCACCGAGGTGCCGAGCGAGCGCATCAGGGCGTTGAAGCCGTTGGCGGCCGCGGTCTCCGAGACCGGGACCGAGCTCATGATCAGGGCGGGCATCGATCCGTAGGCGAGGCCGACGCCGCTGTTGACGACCATGATGGCGAGCATGAGCCCCCACGCGGTGCCCGTGAGCACCAGGGCCAGCCCGTAACCGGCGGCAAGCACCAACGCGCCACTGATCAGGGTGAACTTGGGGCCGCGGGCGTTGGTCAGCTTGCCGCCGAGCGGGGAGACGATCATCATCATGATGCCGCCGGGCAGCAGCCACAGGCCCGCCGCGAGCATCGACTGGCCGAGGCCGTAGCCGGTCGCCTTGGGGAACTGCAGCAGCTGCGGGACGACCAGCATGCCGGCGTACATGCCGAAGCCGACGAAGACCGAGGCGACGTTCGTCAGCAGCACACGGGGGCGCGCCGTCGTCCGCAGATCGACCAGCGGATCGCGGGTGCGCAGCTCCCACCAGCCCCAGGTGATCAGCACGACGACGGCGGCGGCGAGCAGGCCGAGGGTGGTGGCCGAACCCCAGCCCCAGTCGGCGCCCTTGGAGACCGCCAGCAGCAGGCAGACCAGGCCGGCGCCGAGGCCGATGGCACCGGGGACGTCGAAGCGCTGGCCCTTGGCGCCGGCGGGGACGTCCGGGATGAAGAACCAGATCAGCACCGCGACGACGGCGGCCAGGCCCGCGGAGCCCCAGAAGAGCACACGCCAGTCGGCGTACTGCGCGATGGCGGCGGCGATCGGCAGACCGAGGCCACCGCCGATGCCCATGGAAGCGCTGACCAGGGCGATGGACGAGCTGAGCTTCTCTGCGGGGACGACGTCGCGGAGCAGGGCGATGCCCAGCGGCACCATGCCCATGCCCATGCCCTGCAGACCGCGCCCGACGATCATGGGGACCACGGAGGAGGACAGGGCGCACACCACCGACCCCGCCACCAGCGGCACCGAGCACACCAGCAGCATGCGCCGCTTGCCGACCAGGTCGCCGAGGCGCCCGAACACCGGCACGCACACGGCGGCCACGAGCAGGGTGGCGGTGATCACCCAGGCGGCGTTCGAGCCCGAGGTGTGGAGGATCTGCGGCAGCTCGGCGAGGAGCGGGGTGACCAGGGTCTGCATGATCGCGGCCGTGATGCCGGCCAGTGCCAGCGTGGCGACCACGCCGCCCGCCCGGGCTGTCGGTTGTGGGGCATTCATGACGGCACTCCTCGCACGAACTGTCGGACGTCTCGGTGTGCATCGTACATAGGAAGTGCATCGCGCACATGATATGGCTGGTGCATACGCTGTGAGAGGATGGTTCCGGGTCCCGAACAGGCACGCCGGCGACCCGGCGAACGGCAGGAGGCTGAGGCACATGGGCAGGGCCACCCACGAGGTCGAGTACGAGCAGATGCTGCTCAGCCGGTACGAACTCCTGCGCCACAGGGACAGCTCGCTGGAGCGCAGCGCCTACATCCTGCTGAGCCGGATCCGCGTCCAGGGACCCATGTCGATCGGCGAGCTGAGCGACGCCTTCGCCCTCGACGCGTCCACCCTCAACCGGCAGACGGCCGCCGCGATGCGCGCCGGTCTCGTGGAGCGCATCGCCGACCCGGAGGGCGGGATGGCCCGGAAGTTCCGCATCACGGACAAGGGCGCCCAGATGCTCGACGAGGTACGCGACAGCAGCATCGGCGGCCTGGACAAGGTCATGGCCGACTGGCCGGACGAGGACATCGCCGCCTTCGCCGCTTACCTGAGGCGCTTCAACACCGACATCGAACGCCTCGACGGGCGGCCCTGGCCGCGCCCGTGAGCCGGGCGGGGAGCGTCTCCCCGCGCCTGATCGAGCAGCTCATCGACAGCCTGGGAGAGTGGCACGGGACCCCCTCTGCCCCCGCCGGGCCCGGGCAACCGTAGGGGGCTCCCGGTCCGTCAGCGGGACTTCAGGCCGCCATGGCGCGGGACGGCACCGTGGCCGGCGCGTCGGCGCTGCCGGTCCGCGGTGTGATCGCCGACCGCGCCGCCCCGCGCACGGGGTCGGACCAGGCGGTCTGCCCCTCGGCCACGGCGCCGGCCCGCGATGGCGATCCGTCCGGAAAGCACGGTGACGTAGGGGGCCGACGAGTCGGTGCGCCCGTACCACTTGGGGGCGATGCTCGGCTGGGAGAAGAGCCGCCTGCACCACCAGCCGATCCGGACGAGCCCGCGCGGCCTCCGCGGCCATCACCCCGAAAGGCCGCGGCGCCCTCGCCGAGGCGGCGCCCAACCGCAGCCGGCGTGCGCGAGCCGGTCATCGACCGCCTGAGCGCCGACGACCGCGTCTCGGGCCGGACCCGGTCGTGGACCGGCACGATCCGCGCGGTCCGGTGGTCCGGGTGGTCCGGGTGGTCCCTATCCCCGGCGCCGCCGCCCCCTGGCCTTGCGGGGGGTAGCGGACGTCATCGGACTGGTCTGGTACGACCAGCGCAAGAACTGGCCCGGCAGCTCGCTGCCGATGGACTGGCGGATCGACACATCGGTGGGCGCCCAGGCCGCGTTCCGCGTGGAGTCGGAGCGGGCCGGCTTCGGCCACCCCCTCAAGGACGGCTGAACCGCGGGGGCGGACCCGCCGGACGCAGGCCCGCCGGTGCGCCCCGCGATGACGCGCCGGGCCGGCCGAGGCCACGACACGTGACGAGCAGAACCGAGCAGAGCCGAGCAGAGCCGAGCAGAGCGGAAGTACAGGGATGACGACGGAAGGGCCGCCGGGACGGGGTGTTCCGCGGGAGTACCCGGACCAGGGTTCCTGGTCGTCCGGGCAGGGCGGGCCGCAGCCGGAGCCGAAGCCCGAGCCGTGGGAGGCGTGGCCGGCCTGGCCCGGCGAACCGCAGTCCCGCAACTCCCGCCACCTGCCGTCGGATGCGTACGGCCAGGAGCCCGCGCCCGGGTCCGGCGCGCGGGCGGAGCAGTGGGCGCAGGAGTGGAACCTGCCCCCTGAGTGGGCGGAACCCTCCCCCGGTGCCGTCGCTGCCCGGTCGGCGGCCGCGCCGGCCGTCCCTGCCCCGGCCCCCGCCCCGCAGGCCGCGCCGCTGCCCGTGCCGGTACGCACTCGGCCCACGCGCGGTCCCCGCAGGGGCAGGCGCGTGGCCGGCGTCGCCCTGACGCTCGCCGTCCTCGTGGCCGGCGGCGCCACCGCCGTCGCCCTGGACCGGAAGGACGCCGCGCCGGTCGCGTCCCGGCAGTTCACCCAGGCCTGGCGGGTGCCCGCGCCGGCCGCCGACGACGCCCTGATCGGGAGTTGGGTCACCCGTGAACTGCTGATCCGGGCGAGCACCCGCGGCGGCATCAGGGCCTACCACCTGTCCGACGGCAGCGAGGCGTGGAAGGCCGCCCTCCCCCGGTCGGCGGGCACCGTGCCCTGCGCGATGTCACCGACGCTCTCCGCGGACGGGATCGGGACGGTCGCGCTCGGCACGGACGGCAACTCCTGCACCGCGCTGGCCGGTATTGACGCGGCCACCGGCCGGGTCCGGTGGACCAGCCCCCTGGTCGACCGCGGGCACCGCACGGCGACAGCCGCCCGGACGTACCTCCAGGGCGAGGTCGCCACGATCGTGAGCGGGAACTTCCTCGGCGGCCTCGACGTCCGTAACGGTCGCCCCGTCTGGGGCTACCGGGCCCGGGGGCACTACTGCAACGTCCGGGCCTCGGGCAGCGCCGGCGTCGTGCTGGTGGACGACTACTGCGCCGACCGCACGGACAAGTTCACCCTGCGCGCCTACGACGGCAGGACCGGAAGACTGCTCTGGGCCCTTCCGCAGCGCACCCACACCGACGTGCTCCAGGCCTTCTCCGGCTCCCCCCTCATCGCGTCCCTGCACACGCCGGACGAGGACAGCACCCGGGTCTTCACCGCCGCGGGCGGAAGTCGCAAGCTGGCCGTGGGCGACTCCCAGACGCTCTCCGGGAACGACACGGACGCCGACCACTCCGCCCGGCTCGTCGGGGACGTCCTGATCACCCCGGCACTGGGCGCGGACCACCTGGAGGTCGACGCCTTCGACGTCACCACCGGCACCAAGCTCTGGACCCTGCGCTCGGCCGCGCTCGCCACAGCGGTGGCGGGGGACGACTCCGTGTACGCGGTGTCCTCCGCCGGATCGCCGCAACTGGTCCAGGTGGAGCCGCGTACCGGCACCCTCACGCCCGTCGCGGCTCTGCCGTCCGGGGTGGTCGGCTCCGACGCGCTCCACACGGGCACCGTGTACGTGATGCCGGACGACGGCGGAGTGCTGGAACTCGGCGCGCAGGGCAAGAACGGCGGAGCCCGGATGTACCGCTGACCGCCGGCGGCGCACGCTGCATACGCTGCGAGCGCCGGCCCCGCCCCCGGCCCTGGAGCGAGCGGAATCGGGCGAACCAGTGGAATCATCGGCAGTCCGAGGGTTCCGGTTCCCGGTGAGGGCGGTGGACGGACGTGGCGGCGACCGACTGGGAGTGGGACGACACGCTCTTCTCGGGCACGGCTCCCTACTACCGCCGCGGGCGGCTTCCCTACGCTCCCGGGCTGGTGGACACGCTCGCCGGGGAACTCGCGCTCGACGGGCGCGGGCGCCTCATCGACGTGGGGTGCGGGCCGGGCACCCTCGCGCTGAGCCTGGCGCATCTGTTCGCCGAGACCGTCGGCGTCGACCCGGACCGCGGGATGATCGCCGAGGCCGAGCGGGATGCCGTCGGCGTCGGCATGAGTGACAGGACGCGGTGGGTATGCGCCCGGGCCGAGGAACTGCCGTCGGGATTGGGCACGTTCACCGTCGCGACCTTCGGCCAGTCCTTCCACTGGATGGACCGGGACCTGGTCGCGGCCACCGTCCGGGACATGCTCCGGCCGGGCGGCGCGCTGGTGCACGTCTCCGACGCGAAGGCGGAGTCCCGGCCGGTCGACGGCCTCCTGCACCCGGCCGTGCCGTACGCCGCGATCGAGGAACTGGTCCGGCAGTACCTCGGTCCGGTCCGGCGCGCCGGCCGGGGAACGCTGCCCCGGGGAACACCGGGTGGCGAGGCCGCGATTCTCTCCCGCGCGGGATTCTCAGGACCGCGACGCCATCTCGTTCCCGGCGGGCAGGCGCTGGAACGCACCTGCGACGACGTGATCGCGTGGGCGTTCTCCATGTCGTTCTCCGCGCCGCACCTCTTCGGCCCGCGCCGGGGCGGCTTCGAGGACGACCTGCGCCGGCTGCTGCGGGAAACGTCCGCCTCGGGCCGGTTCAGCGAGCGGCTGCCGAGCACCGAAGTCCTCGTCTGGCGGAGGGGCGCCACGCGGTCCGACGTGCCCCTGTGACGTGCGGGATCACGCGGCGGCCCCCCTGACGAACCGGCGATGTGCCGGTCCGCCGGGGGACCCTGTGTTCGGCTCCGCGGGCGAGGGTTACCGGGAACCGCGCTTGACGCTGCGGAGCAGGACGAATCCCGCGATGGCGAGTACCGCTCCGAGCGCCGCCGGCCAGAGGTCGGCCCCGGTGTCCGCCAGCCCGCCGCCGATCTCCTGCTGACCGGCCTGCCCGGCGGGGCTGGGGGCCGGCACGGCGGCGGGCGTCTCCCCGGCCGTGGCCGCGGCGGACTGGTGGTCGTGGTGGTGCTCCTCGGGGACCACGGCCGCCGGGTTGTCCGTGGCGTCCTGGGTCGCCGGCGGTGCCGGGTCCGCCTTGGGCGTCACCGTACCGGGCACGGCGGGTGCGTCGTCACCGGGCTGCCCGTCCTGGGGTGCGCCCGCCGAGGAGTCCGTGCCGTACCCGTCGTTCCCGTTGTCACCGGCATCCTGGCCACCGTTCCCGCCGTTCCCGTTCCCGTTCCCGTTCCCGCCGGTCGCGTCTCCGGCTCCGGACGTCGGCTCGTCCGACGCCGGGGGTTGGTCCGTCGGCTCCTGCGAGGCCGGGGGCTCGTCCGACGCCGGAGGCTGCTCCGAGGCCGGCGGCTCGTCCGAGGGCTCCTGCGACGGCTGCTCACCGGCACCGCAGGTACGGCCCTCGTTGATGCAGTCGGCCGCCTCCCGCATCAGCTTCTCGTCGAAGATGTTGATGAAGTCGCCGTGGTCGGTGATCGGCTTGTGCAGGTTCTCCGGGAAGGAGTCGACCGCGAACAACGGGACACTGCGCCCGCCGTCCGCCAGGCTCGGCGCGTCCACGTCGTAGACGATGCGCTGGACCAACTGCGGGATGGCCACGAATCCCTGGGGGCAGTTGCCCGCCGGGTCGGCGAAGGCCACGTGCGTACGGTGGTTGGCGCTGTCGACGTTCCGCCCGTCCCAGCAGCTCTGGAACCGGAAGGTGCGCACCACGTCACTGCCGTCGGGGCACAGCGGGTACTTGTCCTTCAGCTGCCGGTCCTCGTGACCCGTGCAGCTCCACGACGCGTTGGCGTTGGCCGGGCCGTTGACGAACGCCTTGGCATCACCGGTGATGATGCGCAGCAGGCGCGGCATGGGGGTGACCTTGGTGAGCGGGTTGCCGACGAACGTCAGCGTGACCTGCTCGGGCGTGACGATCTGGCCGGCGTTGCCCTCGGTTCCGCCGCCCGGGGCCTCGGCGTCGCGCTCCACGGTGCCGTTCTGCAGTCGCAGCACGGGCCAGTAGTACGACGACCTGTCGCCCTGGTCCTGGCAGCTGGTCTCGGCCTTCGCCAGGTCGTCGATGGTGGCCAGGCCGTTGTTGGCCTGGTTGCCGACGTAGTCGTGGAAGTGGTGCGCGCCGTTGGTCACTCCGGGCGCCACGATGATGTTGTCGGAGTTGAACAGGCCGCCCGCGTTCACACCGCAGTCGGAGGTGAAGGTGCCCGGTGAGGCGTCCGTCGGCCGCGGTGAGCGCGGTGCGTCGGACGGCACGCTCATGATGTCGGCGTAGTCCGCCGCGACCGGGCCGTTGCCGCCCTGGCCGCCCTGGGCGCCACCGCCCTGATCGCCCGGAGCCCCCTGGCTGCTCTGGCCGCCGGCCGGCGCCGTCGGCTGCTCGGCGGCCGGCGGGCTCTGGGTCTCCGGTGCACGCAGACTGCACGCCGCGAGGCCGTCGACGCCCTGCGGGCGGTCCCCCTCCTGGTCGATGGCGTCCAGGATCCGTGCGATCGTCGCGGCGCGCTTGTCCTTCAGCGGGCCCAGGATGGCGTTGTCGGCGAACGCGGCATCCTGCTGCTGCGCCGCCGACGACTCCTTCAGCCGCTGGTAGGCCTCGGCGATCTGTCCGTCCAGAGCCGCGAGTTCCTTGTCGACGTTCTCCCTGGCGCCCTCCGGTACGGAGGTCAGAGCGTTGCCCACGTCCGGGCAGTCGACCGTCATGGCCTGCGCGGCCGGTGAGGCCATCTGCATGCCCGGATCGCCGGTCGCGTCACCCTCGGTCGCGGAGGCGAAGACATTCGCCGTGACCAGCACCCCGCCTCCCAGCATCAGGGCGACGGCCACGAATGTGCCGCTCCGAGTACCGGTAGCGCGTCTGCGCGTGTTGCGTCCCAAGGAATCCTCCTGCGCCCGATGGGTGACGGCCTGACACAGCAAGCCACCGCCCAATACGCACGCGACCCCCGGAGCGTTCAACCGCCCCGGGAATACTGCGGAGTTGCCTTGTACCCCACCCGTCGCGAGGGCTCCGGCCCGCACGTCGGCTCCGCCGACGAGCGCGCGGCGGGACGGGTGCGAGGATCGGCTCCATGGCGACCCCGAGCTACCTCGACTGCTGCGCCGCGCCCGAACTCGACTGGGTGCGGACGCTGTACGGATCGGCCCACGACCAGGAGTCCCTGCTGCGCTGCGGCGCCTGCCTGGTGTTCTGGTTCCACCGTTTCCACGAGTACCCCGACTGGTCCGGTGGGAACGACGACCTGACGACCTGGTACAGCCCGCTCACCACCGCGGAGGGCGAACGACTCCGGGACAGCACCGACCCGTCCGGCGAGGACCTGTCGTTCCTGCGGAGCCGGCCGAGCTGGATGGACGACGCCCGGGGCGTCCGGCGGGTCGACGGCGCCCCGGACCGGCCCTACCGCTGACGGCGACGCCGGGGCCCGTACCCGGGCGTTGGCTCAGGGCTCGACGACCATGCGGAAGCGCGCGGCGCCGGACGTCATGCGGGCGTACGCCTCGTTGATGCCCTCCAGCGGCACCGTCTCGGTCATCGGGCGGATCCCGGCGAGCGCGCTGAAGTTCATGGCGTGCTCGACGTCGCGCGAGGTGCCGGAAGGGTGCCCGACGACCGTACGGGACATCATGATCAGCTGGGCCGGGGTGATCGGCATCGGCTCGGGTGCGATGCCGATGACGATCAGCTCCCCGCCGGGCCGGAGCCCGTCGACCCCCGCCGCCATGGCCTGCGAGTTGGAGGCCGTGGCGAGAACGACGGTCGCACCGCCGAGCGCCTGCAGGGCCTCGGCCGTGTCGGTGGAGGAGCTGTCGATGTAGTGGTGGGCGCCGAGTTTCACGGCCAGGTCCCGCTTGTCCTCACCACGCGCGACGGCCACCGTCTCGAATCCCGACTTCGCCGCGTACTGGACCGCCAGATGACCGAGCCCGCCGACGCCGATCACGGCGACCACGTCGCCGGGCCGTGCGATGCTCTTCCTGAAGGCGTTGTACGTCGTGACGCCCGCGCAGCCGAGCGGCGCGGCGTCGACGGCCGTCAGGCCGTCGGGGATCCGGGCCAGCGCGTTGACCGGTGCCACCATGTGGGTGGCGTAGCCGCCGTCGTACGCCCAGCCGGGCACCTGGAGGTTCCGGCAGTCGATGAAGTCGCCCTCGCGGCACGGCAGGCAGTGTCCGCAGTGTCCGCCGAACCAGCCGACCTCCACACGGTCGCCGACCGCCCAGTACCGCACGCCCTCACCGAGGGCGTCGATGCGCCCGGCCACCTCGTGGCCCGCGACGAGCGGGAAGGAGACGCCGGGGTAGGCGTTGTTGACGAAGCCGACGTCGGAATGGCAGATGCCCGATGCCTCGACAGCGATCCGGACGTGGCCGGGGCCGGGCTCCGGGAGGTCGCGCTCGAGGATTTCGAATGGTCCGCCCGGTTCGGAGACCTGGGCCACCCGCATGGAGTTCATCGCACGTCCGGTGAGTGAGTGGTACGGCACGCAAGGCGTCCTTCCCGCTCATCGTGGCACGGGGGGCACGTCCGCGCGCGTCGGGCACGCGCCGCCGGGACCGCCCGGTCGCGCCGGTTGCCGCACCGGCGCTCCGGCGCTCCGGGAACCGTCGGGCTCCACGGCCCGGACCGGCTGGATCATCGCCATCCCCGGGCGCTCTCTGCACCGCCATGGACACGCCCGTCCCTTGCCCCCGCCGGCCGCCCTGTCGGCGGTGACGAAGCGTCGGCAGGTCACGGGAGTTTCCCGGAGTCGTTTCCCGTTGCCCGCCGTTCCGGGCAACGCCTGACGCCTCGACAGTCCCCGGTGGCGGCACCCAGGCTCGGAGGGCCGGCAGGACGGGTCACCCGACCGGTTCAGGCAAGGCCGGATCGACTCTCGAACAGGAGCGCGTGCGCCTCGGCGGCGCATGCCGGGGGCAGGGGCTGGAAACCATGCGGGGTTGGATCAGAGCGGTGGCGGCAGCGGTCGGGGCACTGGCACTGCTGTGCTGGCCGATGGTGTCGGCGGGACAGGCGGCACCCGTCCGCACGGTGGCCGCGGCCGGAGGCTGCGACGTCCTGGCGCCCGGCGCCTCCGCGACGGCCGTCGCGGCGGTGCAGGCGGCCTGCGGGCAGATCGGCGTCTGGTACACATGGGGCGGTGGCCACGGCAGCACGCCGGGCGCCACCTACGGACAGATCGACCCGACCGACCCCGACAGCGACGACGATCCGAACCGACTCGGCTTCGACTGCTCCGGGCTCGTGCGGTACGCCTATGCCCAGGCCACCGGCCAGGACATGCTCAACGGCACCGCCGCGACCCAGTACTACACGGCGCACGCCGCACAGCGCTTCACACCGGCGCAGGGCGCGGCGCCGCTCCTGCCGGGTGACCTGCTGACCTGGGGCACCCCGAGCACCGTCCATCACGTGGCCATCTACCTGGGCGCGGGAAAGATGGTCGAGGCGCGCGAGTCCGGAACGCACATCATGGTCAGCGATGTGCGATGGGCCGGCGACTACCTCGGGGCGGTCCGCGTCAACGGCGGGCCGGTGACCGAACCCACCTTCCAGACCTGGGGCACGGCCGTCTGGACCCACAGCGCCGCCTCCACCACCAGCCCCCGCGTCTACGCCTTCCCCGGACCGACCACCGTCCGGATCAGCTGCCAGAAGCACGCCGAGACGGTGACGGCGGAGGGCTGGACCAATGACGCCTGGTCCTACCTGCCGGACTACCGGGCATGGGTCACCAACATCTACATCCAGGGCCCGGCGTGGCTCAACGGTGTCCCGGCCTGCGTCTGATCCGTCACCCGCACGTCCGTACATCCCATCGGTCATCCCGAGACGAAGGAGAACGTCATGAGGAAGAGCCTGCGCGCGTTACTCGGTACGTCCGCCGTCACCGCGACGGTCGCCGCCACCGTGCTGACGGGGGCCGGCGCGGCCCACGCGGCCGGCGACCTGTACGGCTGCCCGTCCGGAGCGGTCTGCGTCTACGCGCAGGACCAGCCGGCCAGCAGCAGCACCCTGACCAGCGCCTACTACTCGTACGGGGCGCACAACCTGGTCAACCAGTTCGGCTGGCACTGGGTGATCAACAACCAGACCGGCGGTGCCAGTGCGACGATCTGCTTCGGCTCCAACGGCGGCAACTGCACCGGCGACACCATCCCGGCCGGGGGTTGGGCCGCGGAGGACCTCACTCCCGTCAACTCCATCCGGCTCAACCGGCCGTAGGGCCGGCGAAAGAGCGGCGCCCGCCACCGGACCGCACGGGTCCGGTGGCGGGCGTCGTCCTCGGGTGCGTTCAGCCGGCCCGGGGCGCCGTTTCCTTGATCCAGACGTCCGCGCCGACGTCGTCGCGGCCCGCCGCGGCGAGTACGGACCTCAGCAGTGCGGGGAAGCGCCGCTCCACCTCCGCCGACCGTGTCACGACGTAGCAGCGGGTGCCCTCCTCGCGGGTGCGGATCAGGCCCGCGGCACGCAGCACCGCGAGGTGGTGGCTCTGGGTGGACTTGCCGACGGGGACCTGGAGCGCGCTCCACCCCCGTTCGACGCCGTCCGCGAGGACACGCATGAGCCCCACACGGATCGGATCGCTCAACGCAGCCGTCACATCGGTGAGTTGGACGTCGGCGAGGTCGGGGTGCTCATGCTTCCTTCTCACCGCTTCATCGTACCCCGCATTTGACGTTCGACGAATGGCAAACATACGCTCCCCCGCCTTGCGCACCGGCCCGGCACATGCCAGCCTGCCCCGCTGACGGACGGAGCCGGGGAGGCGGAGCCATGACGCAGGACACCGTTTACGTGAGATTCCAGGCGACGGTGCCGAACCGGCACGGCCGGCACCCGGGACTCTTCGCCCTGGTGAACGGGCTGGGGCGCAGCGGCGTCCTCAGCGCGGAGGACGACCGGTTCTGGCGGGAGAACAACGCCTGGTACGAGGCCCACTACACGAATCCGAGCACCGTGGACCCGACGGTGTACGACCGGGCGGTCAACCCGGGGGCGGCGGCTTGGTTCAAACACACCGCAGGCGAACTGCTCGATCGCACGGCCGGCTACCTGGAACTGCTCGCGCGGCATCACGTGGCGTGCGAGCGGCTCGAGTCGTCCCGCCCCGGGCGCATCATCTACGAGGACGACCACCAGGTCGTGGTCGTCCCGCACGACTGACTACGCGGCCTTCAGCGGCCGCCGGTAGGACTTGCGCAGGGACGAGGCGGCGACGGGCAGCAGCCCGGCGAGCAACTTGCCCTTGAGCGTGCGCGGTTCCCGGGTGAGCTCGACGTCGATCCGCGTGCCGGCGGCCTCGGGGGTCAACTGGAAGACCCATCCGCCACCGGGCCCGAAGACCTTCGACTCATGCGTGGTGACGGTGACCCTCCCTCTCGCGGCGTCCCACTCGTAGCGCGCGCGTTCCCAGGCGGAGGTGGTCCCTTCGGTCACCTCGGCCCAGGTGTCGCCGATCGCGTGGACGGTGACGGCGTCGATCGTGGGCCAGTTCTCGGCGCGCGAGGGGCCGAAGTCGGTCAGCACCGCCAGGGCGTCCGCCGGGCTGAGCGAGGAGACGAGGTGGAAACGCACGACTGACACGGGGTTTTCCCTTTCCTGTAAGACAGCTGCTCTGACTGCTCTGACTGCCCGCTGCGGCGGGTCAGACCGCGGTGGCGTTGACGGTGACGGGGATGTTGCCCCGGGTCGCCTTCGAGTAGGGGCAGGTCTGGTGGGCGGCCTCGGCGAGGGCGGTGGCGGTCGCCTGGTCGACGCCGCCGATCTCGAGGTTGAGCACGGCGGCGAGACCGAACGCGCCGGTGTCGTCCTGGGCGAGCGTGATCTCGGTGTCGATGGCGGTGCTGGTCAGCCTGATCCCTCGCTGCCCGGCGACGAGGCGCAGGGCGCCGAGGAAGCAGGAGCCCCACCCGGCGGCGAAGAGCTGCTCGGGGTTGGTGGCGTCACCGGCGCCACCCAGTTCCTTCGGGAGGGACAGCGTCGTCCGCAGGAGGCCGTCGTCGGACTGGACGCGTCCGCCGTTGCGGCCCTCGCCGGTCACGTTCACAACAGCGGTGTAGTTGATCGCCATGATCTGTCTTCCTCTCGCCACCGGGAGCCCGAACGTCACCCGTTCAGGCAGTGACGTGATGATCGCAGCCGTTCACGCCACCTGTCAAACAGGTGACGATTCACGATGATGTCCCCGGTGGCCGCGCGTACCGGCCGTCACACGGGTGGAGGTGGCACCGCTCGGCGCGGAGGAGAGGTACGGGTGAACAGGGGTCCCCACGCGGTGAGCGCGGGACAGTCTGCCTCACTGCCTCACTGCCTCACTGCGCCGAGGACAGCCCGCGCTCCTTCAGGCGGGCCCGGTAGGCCCGTACGTTCTGGCTGTTGCCGCAGGTGGACACGTTGTGCCAGACACGTGAGCAGTTCTTGGAGCGGTCGTAGAACGCGCCGCGGCAGCGGGGGTTCGCGCACACCTTCAGCCGGCGCAGCGTCCCGCCGTAGGAGGCGGCCACCAACTGGATCAGGACGTACGAGCGCACGGCCTCGACGCCGTCCCCGTGGGGACGCAGTCGTGCGCCTTCCGCGCCCAGACCGACCGCGGCCGTCGTCTCGATGGAGGGGACGGCCACGGCCTCCGAGGGCTCGCCTGCGGGGCCGGAGGACAGCACGGTGCGCAGGTCGTCCCGCAGCGACAGCACACGCCGGAGGCCTTCGGGGTCCAGGTCGTGCGGCGCCGCGGGGGCGCCGGGGTCGACGCGGCGCAGGACGTCGAAGGACGATTCGAGCCACTGCCGCGCCGACTCGGGCGACTCCAGGAGGTCCGCCTGCCGGGGCTTGCCCAGGCTCGCCGTGTTCAGCAGGTCCTGGACGAATCCCAGTCCGCCCGGGGCACTGCTCTCCGCGTCCTCGTAGCGAGCGGAGGCAGGCCACAGGACCGGTGTGCTCATCTCGTCCTCCTTCTCGCCCCTGCGGTAAGAGCCTATCGCCTTGACTCCTGACAATTAGGCGGGCCACCGGACTCGAAGGGCGGCATGACGATGCCCGACATCGCGCGGCGGGCGGCGGCGCCGCCGAGCGGGATCACTCACCCAGCAGCGCGACGGCTCCGTACCAGACCGGGCCGGTGTTGATCCGGTCCGGATGGCGGCGCAGCATCTCGTCGTAGAACTCGCGCGCGCCGGAAGCCGTCCCCAGCAGCTCGGCCACATCGTGCAGATACTGCCGCGTCCGTCCGATGACGGCCGGGGAGTCGGGCAGGTCCCTGTTCTTGTGACCTGCCACGACGGCGGTCGGGTTCAGTGCCTCCACCTGGTCCAGGGCCCTCAGCCACGCTTGCAGACCGCCGTCCCCGCATTCGACGACATACTGGTGGACGCCGTTGTAGGCGACGTCCCCTGCCACCACCAAGCCGATGGACGGCACGTGCAGGACGGTGGTCGAGTCGGTGTCGGTGTGCCCCACCTCCACCGGACACAGCGCCCGGCCCTCCAGTTCGAGCCCGCCCGTGGGGACCGGCTCGGCCAGGACGGGGCTCTCGGGGATCAGCCCCGGCCACAGCACGTCCCACATCTGCTCGCGGCCCTCACCGGCCTGCCGGCGCATGAGCCCGATGGTGCCCTCGGTGGCGTGGACCGTGACCCCGGGGAAGCGCTTGAGCAGTTCGGCGGTGCCGAACCAGTGGTCACCGTGGCCGTGGGTGATGTAGACGTGGCGCAGACGCCTGCCGGACGCCTCGATCCAGTCGCCGGTCTCCTTGATCTGGTCGCGGGTGAACGGAACGTCGACGAGTACGGCGTCCGTCTCCCCGTGGATCAGCGTCGTGGTGATCGGCGAGGAGACGATCGGCCCGCCGTCCGGCAGGCGCTGCGCCCCGGCGCGCGGCGCGCCGTCCACGACGAGGGTGCTGTAGGCCAGGGGCTTCGGGGTGTTCACGGGCCTTCCTCCTTCGTTCGGGTACTGCGCGGCGTCACAGGGCGAGGAGTACCCGCCCGAAGGGTCCCCCCTCGATGAGGTGGCGCTGGGCCTCGGCGGCCCGCTCCAGAGGGAAGACCCGGTCGACAAGGGGATGGATCTCCTTGCGGGCGAGCATGTCCAGCAGCTTCACGTTGCCCGCGTTGATCTGCTCCTGGGTGAACATGCCGAACTGGAAGCCGCACACCCGGGCCGCCTTCCAGATCAGGTCGGTGACGTTGATCTCCGCCCGCATTCCGCCCGAGTAGCCGATGCTGACCAGGGTTCCGCCCCTGGCGAGCGCGCCCAGCGCCTGACCGGTGATCGGCCCGGCCACACCGTCGAGGACGATGTCGACACCCTTGCCGCCGGTGAGCCGCGCGACACCGTCGCGCAGCGATTCTGCGGTGAGGTCGATGACCTCGTATCCCGCCGCCCGCGCGAGCTCGGCCTTGGCCGTGGAGGTCGCGGTGGTGATCGCGAGGGACGCGCCGAGCCGCCTGGCGATCTCGACGCCGCCCTGGCCCACCGCGCCACCGCTTCCCGGGGCGAGCACGGTGGCACCCGGCCGGAACCCGGCCAGTTCGGTCAGCGCGAGCCAGGCGGTGAGGTAACCGGCGCCCGCGGACAGTGCCACGGCGCCGGTGTCGTCGATCGCCTCGGGAACGGGCACCAGGTGGGCCGGGTCGACCACGACGTAGTCGGCCCAGGTGCCGTCGGCCGCGATGCCGTAGCGGCCGCCGCTGATCATCACCCGGGTCCCCGCCGCCGGACCGAGCGCACCGGGCTCCTCGACCGTTCCCACGCCGACGCTGCCCGCCGTGACCGGGAAGGGCTTGACCGTACCGGGAGGCATCTTCCCCGAGCGCACGGTGTTGTCCAGCGGGTGGATGCCGGCCATCGCCAGCCGCACCAGAACCTGCTGGTCCTGGGGCACGGGCCTGGGGACGTCGGCCAGGTGCAACACGTCGTAGTCACCGAACCGGTCGTACTGGACAGCTCGCATCGTGATGGCCTCTCGAAGTCGGATCGTGGCGGATCAAAGCGTCGCCCGGCGGCCGTGACACCACGTCGATCGGCGCCGGCCCCGGTCCAGCCAGGTAAAGCGATCGCTTTCCTCGACGCTAATACACCCCAGCCGTCGAAGTAAAGCGACTGCTATACTTTTGCCGTGGAGACCGAGAGCACATCCGGCACCCGGCGCCGCGGCGGCCGGGGGGCGCGCGAGCGCATCCTGCGGGCGGCCGCGCAGCTGTTCTACGAGGAGGGCATCCACGCGACCGGCGTCGCGCGCCTGGTGGAGACCGCCGAGGTCTCCACGCGCACCTTCTACCAGCACTTTCCCACCAAGGCGGCGCTGGTGCAGGAGTACCTGAGCAGCTACGAGACGGGACTGACGCAGCGGATCGAGCAGCATCTGACCCGGGCGGGGCTCACCCCCAGGGACCAGCTGCTGGCCCTGTTCACCATGATCGCCGACGCCGCCCAGGGACCCTCGGGCACCGTGAGCACACGTGGTTGCCCGCTCCACAACGCCGCCGTGGAAGCGGCGGGCACCATGCCCGACGTACGGCAACTGGTCCGGCACAACAAGCAGGGCGTCACCCGGCAGCTCGTCGACATCGCCGCCCGCGCCGGTGCCGCAGACCCGGAGCAGTTGGGCCGCCATCTGGCCGTGCTCCTCGAAGGCGGCACCGCGCTGTCGACCTCCCTCGACAACCCCCACCCCCGCCATGACGCCCTGGAAGCCGCGCGCGTACTGATCGATCACGCGCTGCCCGCGGCCCGGCCCGCCGACTGAGGGCACGGCCGGGCCGTCCGGTGTGATCACCCGAACCCTTGCCCCGCCGGCCTCGCGTATCCGTCGCCCGTCCAGCCGCAGAGTCCGCGGCTTCTCGGTGCTCCTCTCGGACAGCTTGCGCAGCCCGCCAGTGCCGGTCGGCAGATGGGCATCACCGGAGGCGAAGGCGCCGAACCGTGTCTGCCGGAGGTCGGCGCCCGAGGCGCCGCTCGCCGCGGGGCAGCGCCCGCGTCAAGGCCGGTTCGGGTCGGGATGCACCACCATGAACAGCGACCAGGCGGGCGCGGCAGGGTCATCGGGGCGGTTGGCGAACTCCTCCAGCAGATCCTGGAGTCGGGTGCGGAACTCCTCCATCTGCGGTGGGGGCAGGCGCAGCCCCATCCTGGTGCCCTCGGCCTCGGCCGCGGGGACGAGGGCGAGTTCCTCCAGGAACGCGTCGAGCATCGAGCGGTCCTGTGCGGGGGCCTCGATGCGCCAGGTCTTGCGCGTCGACAGATAGGGGATCTCCCGCGCGCCGCGCGCGCCGCGCCGTACTTCCTGTGGTTCCAGAAACCCGGTGCGGACCAGTGTTCTGGTGTGGTGGAGCACGCTGGCCGGGTCACGCCCGAGGATCGCCGCGATCTCCTTGTTCGTGCGCGGCTCCCGCGCGCAGATACGCAGGATGCGCAGGCGGAGGGCGGAGGCGAGTGCCTTGGCCTCCGCGTCGGTCGCCGGCCGGCGTTGGGTCACGACCGGCAGTCTACTGAAGTGCCGGCAGGCCATTGAGGACCGGAACGCAAGTGATTGACAAAACCAAATCACTCCTCCAGGGTGCCACTGTGCTCTTCACGGGCCGGGGAGGACCTCTGGCCGATCCGCGCAACTCCCGTCAACGAACGAGGTCGACCATGCCGAACCGCCCCGGAACGACCGGCGGACCCGCAGTTCCCGAGACCGCCGGACGGGCGGGCGTCCATGTGCCCGGCCCGGTGTCCTGGATCAGTCCCGTCGAAGCTGCCCCGGGCCCCGGGGAGACGGCGAACGACTACGACCGCTTCGCCGAGGCCTACGCGGCCGAGAACGAGACCAGCCTCATCAACGCCTACTACGCGCGCCCGGCGATCGTGGACCTGGCCGGCGACGTGGCAGGCCGCCGCATCCTCGACGCCGGCTGCGGCGCCGGCCCCATCGCCGAGGACCTGCGCAAGCGGGGCGCCATCGTGGCCGGCTTCGACTCCAGCGCCGGGATGCTGGCGCTGGCCCGGCAGCGGCTCGGCGACGGCGTGGTACTGGAACGTGCCGAGCTGGGCGGCCCATTGCCGTTCGCCGACGCCGAATTCGACGACGTCGTCGCTTCCCTGGTCCTGCACTACCTGGAGGACTGGACGACCGCCCTGGCCGAACTGCGGCGGGTACTCAAGCCCGGCGGCCGGCTCATCGCGTCCGTCAATCACCCCTTCGTCAGCCAGATGGCGGCCCCGCCCGGAACCGACTACTTCGCGACTCGCTCCAGCTCCGAGATGTGGGAACTCGGCGGCGCCGCACACCTGATGACCTTCTGGGACAGGCCACTGCACGCGATCACCGACGCCTTCACCGCAGCCGGCTTCCGGATCGACGTCATCAGCGAGCCTGCCCCGGCGGCCGGCGCCCGCGAACGCTTCCCCGAGGTCTTCGCACAGAAGCAGTCCGGCACATTCCTGTGTTTCCTGTTCTTCGTCCTCACCAGAGCCTGACCTCCGCGCCGGGGGCCGGATCGCCACGCCGGGGAGGACCGTCGAGGTTGCCGGAAGACCTCACGCCGACTGGCCCTTGGCTGATCATGTCGCTGCCGCTGTGCCGTATTCGTGGCCACTGCTGGGCGAGGCGCAGGCGCTGATCAGCACAGCCCAGTGAGAGGCGCCGGAATCTCGGCGTCTCCGTGGGACAGGGGTGTCACCGGCAGACCAGCACCCTCAGCGGAGTGAGGCCGGTTGCAGAACCCCCTTGTCCTCCTGGTTGCTCCGCCTGGACCCGGGATCGGCCCGCGCGACAATGCACGGATGCGCGATCGGCTGCGGGCGTGGGGCGGGATCCAGGTCGTCGGGCCGCTGTCCGGCGGTCACCGCAACGAGGTCCTGGAGGTGCGGCGCGGCCGCCGGAGATGGGTGGCACGGCGCAGCAGGCGGCGGTCCGCCGCCCTGGAGTGGGAACTGGACCTCCTGGAGTACCTGGGCGCTCACGGTTTCACCGTCCCTGGCGTGGTGCCCGCCGCGGACGGCCGCCGTCACATCGACGGCCTCGTGGTCCAGACGTGGGTGGAAGGCGAACCACCCGCACCCCGGGACTGGCCTGCCGTCGCTGCCGAGTTGCGACGCCTGCACACCCTCACCGAGAACTGGTCCCAGCGACCCGGCTTCTGTTCCGCCACGGATCTGCTCCGGCGCGAACGCGGCGGCGACATCGATCTGTCCGTGATGCCCGAGGGGGCCGTCGCTGCCTGCCGGGAGGCCTGGCGGCAGTTGGAGGGCACCCCGCGGGCCGTCGTGCACGGCGATCCGGCCGCGGCGAACATCCGCGTGACCGGGGGCGGTGTGGGATTCCTGGACTGGGACGAGGCCCGTGTCGACCACGTCGACCTCGATCTCGCGGACCTCCCCGTGGACGCCCTGCCGCCGCGCCGACTGGCCCCGGCGCGGGCGGCCGTCCACGCCTGGGAGGCGGCGAACGGGTGGCTCGTGGAGCCTTCGTACGCGCGTCGGCGACTCGCGCAACTCGTCGCGACGGGGCGCGGTGAGGAGACGCACGGCCCCGGTGCGGAGGACCCCACCCCTGACGTGTGAGACCTTGCGAAAGCAGACCAACGGTGGCGTGGGCCGCGGGAGAGGTGACCCGACCGAGTGGTATCGCCGTGAGGACTGCACAGCGGAGGAGCCGGGCAGACGTCGCGGCAGCGAGCACTGCCGCCCACGGCACACCACCGCATGCGGTGGGCCCACGCAGTGTGCCATCGGCGGGCACACCACAGGCCTCACACGCACACGTTCGGGGTCGCTGTGGTACAACACCCGCCATTTCGACGAACGAATAGGTACCATCCGGCAACAACACCGGAACAAGGAGAGCGGGCTGACGTGTCCAAAGAATCCAACGAGCCGGGCATCACCACGATCCAGGACCGGGCGGCGGCGCGCGCCGCGCGCATCGCGGCCGACCTGGACAGCAACGCCCGCGAACAGGAAGGCGTCCGCGCTCAGATCAGTGAGCTGCAGGACCACTTGGCCAAACTGGGCCGTGAGCACGAGTGGCTGACCCAGTTGCAGAGCACCGAGCCCGCGGAGAGCGCCGCGGCCACCCGACGGCACGAGGTGACCGGCGCGGCGGAGGCGACGCCCGAGGCCCCCATCACACCCACCGCGCCCACCGCACCCGTGGACGCCGTGGCGCCGAAGGCGAAGAAGACAACGCCGAAGACGACGGCCAAGGCCACAGCGACCACAGCGACGGCGGCGGAGACGGTCACCGAGCCCGCGGTCCCCCGTCCCCGCGGAGGCCGCAAGAAGGCGCCCGTCCAGACCCCCACACGGGAACGCAGGAAGAGCGCGGTACGGGCCCGCAAGCCGGAGTCCGGGCCGACGCTGGTCAGCCTCCTCGAGGAGATCCTGTCCACGAGCCATGAACCCCGCATGGTGAGCGAGGTCGTCAACATCCTGACCGAACAGCACCCCGATCGTGCGGCCAAGACCCAGGTGGTCCGGAACACGCTGGAGGCGCTGGTCGCCAAGGGTCTCGCCGAACGCACGCGGAAGCAGGGCTCGGTGTTCTACACCCCGGTCGCTCCGGCCGGGAACAAGGCGGGCGCCAATGGCGACGGCCCCGCGGCGGCGAAGCACGAAGAGGCCGCCGAGCCGGCCCCGGCGACCGCCTGAGAGCGGCATGGGGGGAAGGACCCCGGAGCGGGCGCCTCCGGGGTCCTCGGCCGCCGGCCGGCCGGTCAGACGGTCGTGACCGGCGGGTGGAAGTAGTGGCCCTTGTCGAGGTCTTCGAGGAGGCCCGGCTGGGTCGGCTGCCAGTCGAGCAGTTCGCGGGTCAGGGTGTTGGAGGCCGGGACGTCGAAGGCGAGGAAGGCGCCCAGCCAGGCGAAGTGCTCGGCCGCGGCCTCCGGGGCCACGGAGCGCACCGGGACGCCGAGGTGACGGCCGATCACCTCGGCGACGTCACGGATCGCGACGCCCTCCTCCGCGATGCCGTGCAGCACCGAGCCGGCCGGGGCCTTCTCGACCGCCAGGCGGAACAGGCGTGCGGCGTCGAGGCGGTGGACGGCCGGCCAGCGGTTGGCGCCGTCCCCGAGGTAACCGGAGACGCCCTTGGCCCGGGCGGTGGCGACCAGGGTCGCCATGAATCCGTTGTCGCCGTCGCCGTGGCAGGTCGGGGACAGCCGCACCACGGATGAGCGCACGCCGCGGGAGGCGAGTGCCAGCACGGCCTGTGCCGTGGTCGCCCGGATCGACACCGGCGAGCCGTCGATCGTGGGCATGTCCCGCTCGGTCGCCACGTGCCCCGGCGCGAGTCCGGCCACGCCGGAGGCGATGACGAAGGGGCGGTCGGTGCCGGCCAGCGCGTCGCCGAAGGTGTCGACGGCGCGGCGGTCGGCCTCGCCCGCATCCTGGAAGCCGCCGCTGAAGGCGATGTCGTGCTTGAAGGCGAGGTGGATCACCCCGTCCGACGCGACCGCCGTCTCGCGCAGCACGTCGAGGTCGTCGATGGTGCCGCGGACGACCTCCGCCCCGGCGGCGGTGAGGGCGGCGGCGGAGGCGTCGGAGCGGGCGAGCCCGACGACCCGGTGCCCCGCCTCGATGAGCTCGGGAACGACGGCGGAGCCGATCCAGCCGGACGCGCCGGTCACAAAGATGCGCATGGGAAGAACCCCAGACTGTTGATGTCAGTTGCTGTCATCGACGCTAGCACCTGATGTCAGGCACTGTCATCACGTAGGATCTGCGCATGGGCAGATGGGAGCCGGACGCGCGTGGACGCCTGGCGAGAGCGGCGTTGGAGCTCTACAGCGAGCGTGGCTACGAGCAGACCACCGTGGCGGAGATCGCCAAGCGGGCCGGCCTGACGGAACGGACCTTCTTCCGGCACTACGCCGACAAGCGCGAGGTGCTGTTCGACGGCTCCGGCACCTTGCAGGAGCTGTTCGTGGAGGCGGTCGCCGGGGCTCCGGAGTCCGCGGCCCCCATCGACGCGGTGGCGGCGGGCCTCGACGCCGTCTCCGCGGCGTTCGACGGCCGCCGGGAGCACTCACGGCTGCGGCAGGCCGTCATCGTGGGCAACCCCGAGCTCCAGGAGCGCGAGCTGATCAAGCTCGCGTCGATGGCGGCCGCGCTCGCCGACGCCCTGCACCGGCGCGGCGTCGCGCGCTCGACCGCGAGCCTGACCGCCGAGGCGGGGATCGCCGTCTTCAAGGTGGGCTTCGAGCGCTGGATCGCGGCGGCCGAGGAACGCGGGCTGCCGCAGTTGATGCGGGATTCGCTGGCCGAGCTCAAGGCCGTGACCGCGGGCGGCTGAGGCGGACGGCAGGTCACCGGCCCACCCCCGGCAGCAGCGGGGGCCTCACGTGCCGCGCCCGCCCCGAGCGCCAAGCTTTGCTCCACGCCTGACAAAGGGCTGGTGCGGGTCCGCCGCGGGACGGAGGATGATCCCCATGCCTGAATCCACTCCATTCCACGACCTGGCGGCGTTCATCGCGCTGCCCCGGGTCTCCTCGCTGGCCCTGTCACCGGACGGAACCCGTCTGGTGACGGCGGTTCAGGAACTGTCCAGTGACCGCACCCGCTTCATCGGCGCACTGTGGGAGGTCGACCCCTCCGGTGAACGACCGGCCCGGCGGCTCACCCGGTCCGGTCGCGGCGAGTCCGCCCCCGGGTTCCTGCCCGACGGCACCCTGCTCTTCCTCTCCTCCCGCCCGGCCGCCGACCCCGGTGAGGGCGCGGACGACAAGCAGGAGGCGGCCCTGTGGAGCCTGCCGGCAGAGGGCGGCGAGGCGTCGCAGCTGCTCGTCAGGGCCGGCGGGATCGACGGGTACGCGACGGCCACCGCGGCGGCCCGGATCGCCCTGGCGGCCGGTCTGCTGCCCGGCGCGGCGGATGCCGAGCAGGACGAGCGGCTGCGCGAGGCCCGCCGGAAGGCCAAGGTCTCCGCGATCCTGCACGAGTCGGTGCCGGTGCGGTACTGGGACCACGACCTGGGCCCCGCCGTCCCCCACGTGTTCGGCGTCCCGGACGCCGGCGCCGAGCCGTCCGTCATGGTGGACTGCGGTGCCCGCCGGATCGGCGGCTCCGGGCACATCGCGGTCTCCCCCGACGGCTCCCTGATCGCCTACACGGCGGCCCTGGGCACACTCCCCGACGAGATCCGCGACGCCGTCGTGGTGGTGGACGCCGCCACGGGCAAGCAGCTGCGGGTCCTGGAGGCCCCCGACGCCGAGTTCGGCGCCGCGGCCTTCACCCCGGACAGCCGCCACCTGGTCTGCGTCCGCGAGCGCCGGATCACCTGGGACAGCCCCGGCGACGTCACGCTGTGGCTGGCCGACGCGACCGACGACCAGGACCCCGGGCGCGATCTGCTGCCCGCCTTCGAGCAGTGGCCGGGCGCCCCGGTGGTCTCCCCGGTGCCCGGCGAGGACGGCACGCCGGTGGTCTGGTTCACCGCCGACGAGGGCGGACACGCACCCGTCTTCCGGCTCTCCACCGGCAGCGGCGACATCGTCAGACTCACCACGTCCGGCGCCTACTCCGACGTGGTGGCGAGCCCCGACGGGGCCACCCTGTACGCGCTGCGCTCGGCCGTGGACAGCCCGCCCGCGCCCGTACGCCTCGACGCCGCGGCGTCCGGGCAGGAGCCGGTGACGCTGCCGAGCCCCGGGCAGCCGGCCGCACTGCCCGGCAGCCTCACCGAGGTGCACACCACCGCCGAGGACGGGACGGCACTGCGCGCCTGGCTGGTGCTGCCGCAGGACGCCCGCCCCGACACCCCGGCGCCGCTGCTGCTGTGGGTGCACGGCGGCCCGCAGACCAGCTGGAACGCCTGGCACTGGCGCTGGAGCCCCTGGGTGGCCGCGGCCGCCGGTTACGCGGTTCTGCTGCCCGACCCGGCGCTGTCCACCGGCTACGGGCAGCACATGCACGAGCGCGGCTGGGCGCACTGGGGCGGTGCCTCGTACCAGGACGTGCTGGCGCTGACCGACGCCGCACTGCGACGCGACGACCTGGACGGCGAGCGCACCGCGATGATGGGCGGCTCCTACGGCGGTTACATGGCCAACTGGATCGCCACCCACACCGACCGCTTCAAGGCGATCGTCACCCACGCGAGTCTGTGGAACATGTACAGCTTCGCGCAGGTCACCGACTTCCCGGCCTACTGGATGCGCCGCCAGGGCGACCCGCTCGAGAACACCGAGCGGTACGAGCGGGAGTCGCCGCACCTGCGGGCGGCGAACATCACCACCCCCATGCTGGTGATCCACGGCGACAAGGACTACCGGGTGCCGATCGGCGAGGGCCTGGCCCTCTGGAACGACCTGGCGCGGTTCGAAGTCCCGGCGAAGTTCCTGTACTTCCCCGACGAGGGCCACTGGATCACCAAGCCCAACAACATCCGCCTCTGGTACGCCACCGTCCTGGGCTTCCTCGCACACCACGTGCTGGGCGAGCAGTGGCAGCGTCCCGACCTGGTCTGACGCTCCCCGCTGCCGGGGCCCGGTGACACCGGGCCCCGGCGGAGGCGCGCGCGGCGGTCCGTCAGTACGACGCGTCGTGCGGCCGCTCGGGGTTGACCGTGTCGCGTCGCTGATCCAGCCGGCGCGTTTCCTGGGTCGAGCGGATTTCCCGGAGGAACGCCTCGCTCTGAAGGGTCATCAGCGAGTTCAGCGCGTGCCGCTCCCTCGCGGGGTTGGCCAGACACAGTCCGTAGAAGTGGGCGGCGCGCTGGAGGTCGGCGTACGCGGTCCGGTACAGGTCGGCGACGCGGTACTGCGCGTACGGGTGGCCGGCCCGCGCGGCCGGCAGGAAGCACTCCAGCGCGTGGTCCACCGGGGCCCGGTCGAGTCGCACCAGGCGTTCCAGGTACATGTCGCCCAGCGCCAGCATCGCCTCGGGTTCGCCGAGTGCGGTCGCGCGCCGGTACCACTCGGCGGCCGCGTCGAAGGACTGCGGGATGCCGGCCTCGGGGCAGCCCTGGTGGTGCAGGACGCCCAGGTAGTACGCCGCCCTGGGCGAGCCGGGGTTGCGGCGCAGCCAGGGGACGGCCCCGGCCCGGTCCCCCTGGGTGAAGCAGACGTGGCCCAGCAACTCCCCCGCGAGCGCGTGGCCCTCGTTCGCCGCGGGCTCCAGGAAGAAGGCCGCGGCCGCGCGGTACTGCCCGCTGTCCCAGCAGTACCGGCCGATCTGGTAGAACTCCTCGGCCGTGGTGGGCTCACGCCCGTCCGCGGTGAAGTCGACCCCGTTCCAGAGCACCATGCCGCCGGCCCCCTCTCCCCTTGTCCTGCACGCTACCCCGGTACAGCCGTGCGGTGACGTGCGCGCGGGCGGGATCATGGACGCATGACGCACCTGCGAAGGGCCCTGCCGCTGCTCCTCCTGCCGGTGGTGGTGACGTCGGCCGCCTGTGGGACGGAGTCGGCGAACCGCCCCGAACTCGAGGCCCGGGCCCGGGCGCTGGGCATCGCACGGGACATGGTCTACGTGACCGACGTGCCCGGATACACCCTCGCGGCCCAGTCCGTCGGTGTGGTCGGCGACCACGGCTACGGGGCCTTCTACTCCTCGCCCGGCGGCGGGATGATCGCGATACGGGTGGACGAGCGCAGGGGCGACCCCGTGGCCTGCAGCGATCCCGACACCCGGCCCGCGACCGAGCGGGGGTCGTGCGAGCAGGACGAGAGCTGGTACCGCGCGTCGGGGACCGGTCATGAGTACGTGTTCCAGGACGGCGGACGGGTGATCCGGCTGAGCGGGGACCGGGCCGGCGTCACCCGCGACGTTCTCCGTCGGGCGGCGGAGCACGCTCATCAGGCGGACGACCGCGAGCTCGCCGGGGTACTGCCGACCGGCGGCGTGGGGCCGGGGCCCGTCGAGCGCGGTGATCTGCCGGCCGACGGCGACGGGGCGCCGCAGGACCCGTTCGGGATCACCGCCGGGACCAGCGGTTGAGGGACCGCGAACGGAACCCGGCGCAGGCGAGGTCCGTCTCAGGAACATCGCGGGAATCCCCGCACCACGTCCGGGGGGCGTCATGAGATCGTTCGCATTGCTGGGTGTGCTCTGCCTGTTCACCATGGGGTCGGCCGGGTGCGGGACCACCGTCGGAGCGGACGCGGCCGCACCGCGTATGCGGCAGGTGGCCGACGCCTGGAAGCGCACGGAGGCGGCCCGGGCGTGGCGGGAGGGCTATTACCCGTTGGAGGACGCCGTCCGGCTGCCGGACGGTGCCTTCCACAACGAGGCGGACAAACTCGCCTACCTGCACCGGAACTTCACCCTGCGCCGAGCGCTGCCGGGCAGCACCGCCCGGCACGGGCACATCCGGTGGACGAGCGGTGCGTCGCTTCCCGCCACGATCATGACGGCGCGACAGGCCTACGAGACCCTGGACCGCGGCGACGACGACGGTCCCGGCGCCGGCGACGCCCCTCTGACCGTGACGGAGGCCGTCCTCGGCACGACGACCCTGAACACCAGCCGGGGTCCGGCCCGGGTCCCCGCCTGGCTGTTCACCCTCGACGGGTACGACACCCCGCTCAAGCGCGTGGCGGTCGCCCCGTCGAAGCCCCCGCGGGCCCCGGTCCGGTCGCTGTCGGAGGGAACGGACAGCGGGTCGCGGCTGTACGGACTCCGGTCGGTGGCCGAGGACGGCCGATCCGTCACCGTAGGGGCGGCGCACGGCGCCTGCGACGACGGTCCGACCGTCGACGTCCTGGAGACCCGTGACAGCGTGGTGCTCTCCGGCGGCGTCCGGGGCGTCGACGACGGTCCGTGCACGATGCAGTTGCTCGTCGACCCCGTGACGGTGCGTCTGGACCGCCCGCTCGGCGGGCGGCTGCTCCTCGACGCGTTCACCGGTGCTCCGGTCACGATGACGGGCTGAGCCGTCCGTGACCGTCTTGGGGCGCTGCTCCTCGTGCGGGGCCGGCGTGCTGAGGTCGGTGGCGCGGCCCGAGACGCAGCGACCGCAGTGCGGGAATTCGGCGGTCTGCACCGGACGGCAGTCGAGCCGGACCTCGCCCGCGACCAGCCGGCCGGCAAGGTCGAGGTCCGCGGACAGGTCACGGGTCCGCACGCTCGCCGGCGGCGCCCGCGGCACCGCGTGCGCCAGGGCGACGGCCGCATCCGGGTCCTCGGCCCGTTGCACGGTGAGCAGCGGGCCGAAGTCCCGCCCCGCCAGGCAGTCCCGGGCCGCGGCGGCCACCGATCACCCGGGCGGGGGCGACGCAGCTCTGACCGGCGTTGCCGGTGCAGGCATGCGCCGGCGGCGCACGCCGCCAGTCGCCCGGAACGGCGGTGAGGACGCCGTGACCCAGTGCCCCGGCGGCGTGCTCCGTGAGGCGTTCGAGGGTGTCGGGGGGGGTCTCCGCGGCGGAGCCGAGGGCGGTCGCAGGGGCGACGACGGGTGATCCGCGTCCCGTGGCAGGGGTACGGTTCACGAGGTCCCGGCCCAGTGAACGCCGCACGACGGGCGGCGGCGCGGAACGGGGCCGCCCCAAGGACACCCCACAGGTCCGCCTCATCCGGGCGCTCCCGGCATGCGCCGTCATGGCCGGCACCGCCGCCACCGCGGACTGCCCGCCCTGACGTCCGCGACCGATCCGGCCGCCGAACACCGGATGCGCACACCGCTGAGCAGCGCCACCGACGCCGAACGCCGCCGTCTGCGGGAAGTCTCCGAGCGGGTCACCAGGACCGCTGTCCGACCGCCCCTACCGGCCGCCGATCATCGCCAGCAGCGACGCGTGGGTCCCGGTGTCGGCGGCCACCACGAGTCCGCGTCCCGCCCGCCCGATCGGCGCGCCGTCGATCCCCGTGACCACGCAGCCGGCGGCGCGGCACACGGCGATGCCCGCGGCGAAGTGCACGCTCCCGGACAGGTCGCCGCCGTCGGTGACGTACGCGGCGCGCTTGCCGGCCGCGACCCAGGTGAGCGCCAGCGTCGTGGACACGACCCGGGGCCGGAACCGCTCGACGAACTCGGGGTGCGACAGCAGGTCCACGGCCCGGAATCCGGGCGCGCCCGGAAACGGCGGATCCAGGTTGACGTCCACCAGCCGGGTGGCGGCGGTGGGCGCCAACCTCGATTCGGTGCCGTCGCGCCGCACCCGGGCCGTCTGGCCGTCGGTGAGGAAGACCTCGCCGCTGAACGGGTCCGCGACCGCGGCGGCGCCGCCCCGCAGCGCCACGTTCACCGCCACCAGCATGCTGCCGACCGCGTAGTTGAGCGTGCCGCACAGGGGATCCACCAGCCACTGACGCGCGGCGCCGGCGGCGCCCTGGTGTCCGCCCTCCTCACCGAGGACCGCGTCATCGGGCCGGGCGGCACGGAGGACGCGGAGGATGGCCTCTTCCGACGCCACGTCGGCGGTGGTGGCGAAGTCCCCCGCGCCCTTGTCGATCCGGGTGAGTTGCCTGCCGTACATGGCGCGCACCACGTCCGCGCCGGCACGCGCCGCGGCTGCCGCGACCTCGGCATCGTCAGGAGCCACAGGTGAGACGGTCACGGCCCGCAGGCTACCGGGCGGGCCGGGCGGTCGTCGGCCCGATTGCGCCCTCGAATCCACTGTCGGGGCGGGGCTGTCGTCCGTACACTGACAAGTTGAAAACATTCGGGCATTGTCGACGGGGGGAACCGCCATGTCCGAGGAACAGCAGGGCAATCCGTACGGCAACCCCTACGGCAATCCTTACGGCAACGCGCACCAGAGTCCGCACAGCAATCCGTACGGGTTCGTGATCCCGCCCATGCCCTCCACCCCGCCGTCCCCGCCCCCCGCGCCCGCGGACGGTCTCCGGGCCGCGGCGGTCGCCCTGCTCAACCTCACCGGCCTCGGCCTCGGTTACGCCCTGCTGCGGCGCTGGGGCCTGATGGCCGCGTGCTGGCTCGCCACCGGCGTGCTGCTGCTCGTGGCGCTGCCCGCCGACCCGGACGGCGTGCCTTCCGGGGTGGTCGTCGGCTACCTCGTCCTCCTCGCGCTCGCGGCGATCCACGGCGCCTTCGCCGGTCTGCGGACCCGGCTGGCATGGCCCACGGGGTCCCCCGTGGCGATCGCGCTGGGCCTGGTGCTGCTGGCCGTGCCCGCCGGGGGCGTCGTGCTGTACGACATGGCGCGCGACGAGGCCACCGAGCAGATGCTCCTGGACCGGCTCGACCAGGCCGACCGGCTCGTCCGGGCCGGGGAGGGCCGGGAGTTCGGCACGGCGGAGGCCGGCTACCGCAAGGCCCTGCGCGCCTACCGCGACCTCAGGGCCGACCACCCGGACTCCCGGGCCGCCGCCGAGGTGCCCGACCGGCTCAAGACGTACTACACGACGGTCGGCGCCGCCTACGAGCAGAAGGACTACTGCGGCGCGATCCCGGGCCTGACCTACCTGCGGACGGTCCCGGCCAGCATCGGCAAGAAGGATCTCGGCACCCTGGCCGAGTGGCCCGACGACCGTCTGGCGACCTCGCTCTACGAGTGCGGGGCGCAGGGCATGGCCACGAACGCCACCGGATGGACCGGGCTCTTCGGCGATCTGCTCAGCGCCTTCCCCGACTCGGCGCAGGCGGCCGAGGTCGCACCGGCGATCGGCTCGGCCGTCGACAAGGCGGTGAAGGCCGTGGGCGGCTCCGACCCCTGCGCGGCCGTGGACCGGTTGCGCTCCCTCGGCACCCAGGTGCGGGGACTGCGGGGAGGCACGGCAGGCGTGGACGAATCCCTCGCCAAGCAGGCCGGCCGGGCCACGAAGAGCGCCGATTCCGGCGTCTACACCTGCGGGGTCGACCAGTACAAGGACGGCGACTTCGACGCGGCGGCGCAGACGATGAACACGTTCGTCGCCGGCCACAAGACCGACCGTCGCCGCGCGCTGGCCCGCAAGTTCGCCATAGCGGCGGAGGTCGCGAGCGAGGTGCCCGCGGCGGGCAAGCACCTGCCGACCCTGGCCTCCGGCGGAAGCATCTCCGTCACGATCAAGAACGACAGCCCGCACCCGGTCACCGTCTACTACACCGGCCCGGTGACCGGAAGCCTCACACTCGGCGCCTGCGGCAGCTGCACCACGTACTCCCTGCTGGAACCCAGTCTGCTGGGGTTCAAGCCCTGCCAGAACACCTCCAGGCACTACCCGCAGCGGACCATCCGGCTGCCGGTCGGCACCACGTACTTCCTGCACAGGTCCAGTGCAGGCCTCGGCACGACCCCCGCGACCGACACGGCCAAGCTCAAGTCCGGATACATCTACACCGAGTGCGCCTACACGACGAAGGCCCTGGGCTTCTGACGCCGCGTCACGCCGGAGGAGAGTTCCGCCGCACGGGTCACAGGGGTGTGGAGAACCCGTGCCGGTAGGCGATCGCCGCGGCCTCGGTGCGGCCGGAGGCGCCGAGCTTGGCGAGGATGCTGGAGACGTGGGTGCTGGTGGTCTTCTGCGAGATGAACAGCTCTTCCGCGATGCGGCGGTTGCTGTACCCGCGGGCCACCAGCTCCAGCACCTCGGACTCGCGCGGGGTGAGTCCGAAGGAGGACAGCCCGTCGGTGCCCGCGGCGCCGCTCTCCGCGCGCCCGGACGCCGCAGCGGACGAGGGCTCCGGCACGGGGGCCGGGCCGGTCGCGCCGGCGGCGCCGGTCGTGCCCGTCAACTGCCCTATGTCGGACAGGAGAAGGCCCGCGCCGAGCCGGGTGGCGATGGCGTGCGCGCGGGTCAGACGGTCGTGGGCCTCGGCGTCGCGCCGCCCGCCGGCGAGCAGTGCCCGCCCCTCGCCGAAAAGCGCCCAGGCCGACTCGTAGCTGCGTTCGGTCCCGGCGAAGGCGGCGACGGCGGCGGACCACGGACCCGGGTCGTCGTCCCCCTCCGCGTGCAGCAACTCGGCCCGCAGCAGCAGGCCGTAGGCGACCGAGACCGGCAGGACGGCCTCCTGGCGTGCGGCGGCGCGGTGCAGACGGGCGAGGACCTCGGGTGACGCGCCGCCGGGCGCGGAGCGGCGCGCCGCGCCCTCGACGGCCGCGGCGGTGCAGAGCATGGGCAGCGCCCAGCGGACCGGTCCGTGGGTCAGTCCGGCGTCGTCGGCGCGCAGGAACTCGGCACGCGCGTCGGCGAGCCGGCCCTGCCGCGCCGCGATCTCCAGCGTGCAGTGGCTGAGCGCGACGAGGAACTGCGCCTGCAGTTTCTCGGTGCCGCGCAGTTCCTCGGCCAGGTCCAGTTGCGCCGCGGCGGCGTCCACCTCGCCGCGCAGCAGCAGGAGGACCGCGCGGCGCGCCTCGAACGTCCAGCGCGGCAGGCGGGCGCGGGCCAGGGCGGCCGCCTCGTCGAGCGCCGCGGCGGCCTCGGCCCAGCGGCCGAGCGAGACGAGGCTGAACGACCGGTTGGAGTGGACCCATGCCTCGCGGTCGGTCAGACCGAGCGAGCGGCACAGTGCGATGCCGTGGTCGGCCGCCGCCAGGGCCTCCTTCGAGCGGCCCACTCCCTCCAGGACCGACGGCAGGTTCTGGTTCACGCGGCCGGCGATGGTGAGTTCGCCGAGTTCCTCGGCCCGTTCCCGGACCGCGTAGAGCTCGTCGACGACGCTGCCGTCGGCGTCGGTGTCGGCGTCCAGCATGCAGCGCGTCAGGCGGGCGTGCAGGGCCAGTTCCTCGGCGCCCGCCCGGGTCGCGTACTCCACCGCCTCCTCGGCGTCGGCCCGGCTGCCGGGTCCGGGACGGTGCATCGCGCCCCAGTTGGCGACACGCACCAGCACCTCCGCCCCGACGACCGACGGCGGCAGGGCCGCGACCGCCTTCCGGGCGGTCTCCACCTCGTGCCAGCCGTCCCCCCGGCTCAGCCCTTCGACCAGACGCGAACGCTGGATCCAGAACCACGCGACGTACAGGGGGTGTTCCGTCTCCACCGCAGACAGGTCCTCCAGCGCCGTGTCGACCAGGTGCAGCGCCCGCTCGAAGTCACCGCTGTGCATGGCCGCGACGGTCGCCGTGGCTATCAGGTGCTGGTGGCAGGGGCCCTCCTCGCCGGGCGCCCCGTTCGGGTACGTCGCCGGGAACCGCAGCGCGGGCAGGTCCGCGCGGTCCTCCTGCGCCACCCGGTCCCACAGGTGCAGGGCGCGCTCCAGCAGGAACAACTGGTCGGCGTAGGCGCACCGGTTCCGCGCCTCCTCGGCCGCCGCGACACTCATGTGCAGCGCCTTCACGTCGTCCTCGGCCGCGTGCCAGTGCTGGGCGAGCCGGCCGGTCAGCTCCTCGGCCCGTACGAGCGACGGGTCCGCCTCCAGCGCCTCGCCGTACCGGCGGTTGATCAGGGCCTGCTCGCCGGGCAGCAGGGTCGTGCCGACCGCCTCGCGCACCAGCGAGTGCCGGAACCGGTAGTCCGTCCCGTTCGGTTCGGGAACGAGGATCTGCGCGAGCACCGCGGCGCGCAGCGCGTCGATCAACGCGTCCTCGGGCAGCCCCGCCACGGCCTTCAGCAGGGGGTACCCGATCACGGCACCGCCCTGGGCGGCCGTGCGCACGACCCGCTGGCTGGCCTCCGGCAGCGTTTCCAGCCGGGTCAGCAGGATGTCGCGCAGATCGTCCAGCCCCGTGCCGACGTGGTCGCGGTGGGCGCGGGCGAGCTCCTCCACGAAGAAGGCGTTGCCGTCGGACCGGGCGAAGATGTCGTCCACCACGTCCGGGTCCGGCGGCGCGCCGAGGATACCCGTGAGCTGCCCGGTGACCTCGCCGCGGGAGAACCGGGACAGGTCCACGCGGCGCACCGACCGGAGCCGGTCCAGCTCCGCCAGCAGCGGGCGCAGCGGATGCCCGCGGCGGACGTCGTCGGACCGGTAGGTCCCCACGATCAGGAGCCTGCCGGTGCGTCGGGTGCGGAACAGGAAACCCAGCAGATCACGGGTGGACGCGTCGGCCCAGTGCAGGTCCTCGATGACCAGCACCACCGGCCGCTCCGACGCCAGCCGCTCCAGGACGCGGGTGATCAGGGCGAACAGCCGCGTCATGTCGCCCTCCCGGTGCACGGCGGGCACCGGGAGCTCCGCGTCCGGCAGGACCCGCGCGAGCAGAGCCTCCTGGCCGGCGCTCGCCGCACGCACCTCGTCGCGGAACCGCTGCCACAGGGTCCGCAGGACCTCGGAGAACGGTGCCAACGGGAATCCGTCGCCCCCGACCTCGATGCACCCTCCGACTGCCACGACGGCCGCCGCCCCGGGCTCAAGTGCCCGCAGCAGTTCCTCGACGAGGCGTGTCTTGCCCACCCCTGCCTCGCCGCGCACGAGCACGGCCTGGGAGTCGCCGCCCTCCGCGGCACGGGCGGCCCGCACCAGTTCGGCGAGCTCGGCCTCCCGGCCCACGAAGACGGGGCTGACCGGGGTGCGTGCCGTAGTGGGGTTCATCCAGTCCATGCAAGGGTGCTGATCATGCCTTGTGTGCGCCGGGGACTGCGCGGGGGCCTGTGCGTGCGTGCCGCGGGGGTCGTAAGGGTGTTCTGTCCTGTCCCGTTCACGATACCAATGGCCCGGTCCGGCTCCGGCTGCCCCGCTCCGGCCGCCCGCGCGGCCACGCGGCCGGCCGGACCGGATCGACCGGCCAACATGCTCCGCCCTGCGGCCCGTTCTCCGGTTCGTCGCCCTCCGGCAGAAAGGCCGCGGCAACTGATTCCCCCGTCGGCTCGTCCTGAGGAGTGAGACGACGAGGACGGGCCATACGGTGGAACAGGCACGGGCGGGCGACGGCACGACGCCGACGGTCAGCGCGGCAGGGGACGCGCGCGGGGACGCCGCAGGCCCGTCGGCCCGGCCGCCCCGGGCACGAGGGCGCGTGGTCGCCGCACTCGCGGTGGTCACGGCATGCCTGCTGCTCTTCCACCGGGCGGTTCCCAACTCCGTGGTGCGGCTGGGCAGTCTGCTGGAGTCGTTCCTGCCGTGGCTCGGCCTGGCGGTCGTGGCGCTGCTCGTCCCGGCGCTGCTGCGCCGCTCGGCCACCGCGTCGGCGGCCCTCCTCCTGCCGGCGGCCGCCTGGACGTACGTGTTCGGCGGGCTGCTCCTGCCCGCGGCGGAGCCCGGCCCGGACCACCTGGTCGTGGTGCAGCACAACGTCAGCGACGAGAACGCCGACCCGGCGGGCACCGCCAGGGCCCTGGCCTCCGCCGGGCCCGATCTCATCGCGCTGGAGGAGCTGACGCCCCCGGCGCTCCCGCTCTACGAGCGGGCCCTCGCCCACGGCTACCCGCACCACGCGGTCCGGGGCACTGTCGGGCTCTGGTCGAAGCGCCCGCTGACCGGCACCCGGGCACTGGACATCAAACCGCGGGGGATCACCGAGGACTGGAATCGCGCTCTGCGGACGGTGGTGGACGCGCCGCGCGGCCGCGTCGCGGTGTACGTCGTGCACCTGCCCTCGGTGCGGCTCGGCCCGGGCGGCCTCGGGTCCGCCCGGCGCGACGAGAGTGCGGGCCTGCTGGGCTCGGCACTCGCCGCCGAGGAACTCGGGGCGGTCGTCCTGCTCGGCGACCTCAACGGCACCGTCGACGACCGCGGACTGGCCCCGCTCACGGCGCGGATGAACGTCGCGGAGCGGGGCTTCGCCCTCAGCTATCCCGCCGCCTTCCCGATGGCCCGGATCGACCAGGTCATGGCCCGCGCCGCGACCGTCGGCCGCATCCGCACCCTGCCCGCGACCGGCAGCGACCACCTGCCCGTCGTCGCACGCATCGCATTCGGTCTGCCCGCCGGGCGCTGAGAGCAGCCGGCGAGCCGCCGTGCACGCGGGGGCGCCCGGCGGCCCCCCTCGCGCGGACGGTGTCAGCCCTCCGCGCGGGCGGACCGGCGGGTGCGGCCGGCGTGCGCCTCGCGACGGCGGGGAGTGTCGACGGGTACGGCGGACTCGATGGGGTCCGCGGCGCGCGACCGGACCAGGAGCATGTCGTCGGCGGTCAGTTCCCTGCCGTCCGCCGCGGTGAGCGTCAACGGCTCCGGCTGCTGGCCGGTACGGGCGTCGATGACGCGGTTCATCGGCTCGTCGTCGTCGAACAGGTGCTTCTGACCCCACTGCCGCAACGCCGCCAGCACGGTGTGGAAGTCCCGGCCCTTCTCGGTCAGCACGTACTCGTGGGAGTTGCCGAGCCCCGACTCGCGGATCTCGAAGATCCCCACCGCCACCAGCTTCTGCAGCCGCGCGGTCAGCACGTTGGTGGCCAGCCCGATGTTCTTGCTGAAGTCCGTGAACCGCGTGACGCCGTGCATCGCGTCCCGCAGGATCTGCAGCGTCCAGGTGTCACCGACCTCGAACAGCGACCGGTCGATGGGACAGGCCGAATCCCCCAGCTCTCGACGCTTCATCGGTGACTCCCCTCACGGCTCACTTGCGATTGTAGAGCAAGGGTGTTCCGCGTCCGGCCGTCTCATTCCGTCCGCAGGTGCCCACGGAAGAACCGCACCGCCGCGGTCGTGCTCGTCCGGAAGCCGTCACCGGTGTAGGGGTCGAAGTGGCCGCCGGGCATGATGACCAGCTCCTTGGGCTCCAGCGCCCGTTCGTAGGCGCTCAGAGCCAGGTCGGTGGGAGCGACGGTGTCGTGCGTGGCGACCAGCATCATCAGCGGGGTCGGCGAAATCCGGTCGATCCAGTGACCGGGGTCGTACGACCTGGAACGCCGGTTGGACTGGAGCGTCACCCGGTTCTCCCAGACGCCCTCGGGCATGTCGTGCTCCAGGTAGAAGCGGATGGCGTCCGCGTTCCGGTAGGACGCGGTCACGGCCGGGTCGTCGCTCACGAAGGGTGCGGAGGCCGGCGCCTCCCCCCGGGCCTGGGCCAGTTCGTCCGCGGCGAACTCCGCCTCCAGGGAGCCGACCAGGTGCGGGGGTACGCGCCGCAGACTGCTCTGGGAGCCGCTGACGGTGGGCACCTGCGAGTAGACGGCCTTGATCCGCCGGTCCGTGGCCGCGAGGACGAGGGCGTGCCCGCCGGAGTAGCTGGTGCCCCACAGCCCGATCCGGTCGGGGTCGACCGCGTCGAGGGTCTGCAGATGGGCGATGACCCGCCGCCAGTCCTCGATCTGCCGGTACGGGTCGATGTCCTGGCGCGGCTCGCCGCCGCTCTCGCCGAAGCCGCGGTGGTCATGGAGCGAGACGACGAAGCCGGCCTCCGCGAGCTCGCGCGCGATCGGCTCGATGCCGTGGTACTTCGTGCCCCCGAAGCCGTGCGCCATGGTGACGGCCGCGTGCGGCCCGGGCCCGTCGGGCACGAACAGCCAGGCGCTGAGCACCGTCCCGTCGGGGAGGTGGATGAGCTCTTCCGTGCGCTCGACCATGTCGAGCCTCCTCACGTGGTGACGGTGCGGCGGTGCCGGGAGCGGCGGGGCGGGCGCGCCCCGGATTCCCGGAAATCTCACTTGCAAAGAGAAAGTATCGATGTCAAGGTAGACATGTCACTTGCAGAAAGCAAGTAGAATTGCCGGAGGAGACGCGGACCGATGACCTGGGACTACGCGACGATCAAGGGTGAACTGCGCAACGGGGTCCTCTGGGCGACGATCGCCAACCCGCCGATCAACCTGATCGACGAACGGTTCGTCGCGGACCTGATCTCGCTGCTCGACGACACCGAGACCCACGGGGACGTACGAGTCGTCGTCTTCCGCAGCGGCGACCCCGACTTCTTCGTCCCGCACGTCGACCTCGAGCGGATCGCCGAGTACACGGCGAAGGCGGCGACCTCCGGCGGCCCCGACGACGTCAGCCTCGGCGCGCTCTTCCGGCGGCTCAGCGAGGCACGGCCCGTCACGATCGGGGTCCTCGAAGGCCGGGCGCGCGGCGCCGGCGCCGAGTTCCTCTACGCGTGCGACATGCGCTTCGCCTCCGTGGAGCGCGCGGTGATCGGGCAGCCCGAGGTCGGCGTGGGCACCTTCCCCGGCGCGGGTGCCGTCCAGCACCTCGTACGGCTCGCCGGCCGCGGCCTGGCCATGCAGATCATCCTGGGGTCCGAGGACATCGACGCGCGCGAGGCCGAACGCGCCGGCCTGGTCAACAAGGCGCTGGCCGACGAGGACCTGGCCCCCCACGTCGAGCACCTCGCCGAGCGCATCGCCTCGTTCCCCGAGGCGGCCGTGCGCACAGCCAAGCGCCGGATCAACGCGGCGGGGCTCGCCCCCAAGGAGGACGTCCACGTCGACGCCGGCTTCTTCCAGATCCTGGCCCGCGACCCGGCGAGCGGGGCCCGGGTCGCCGCGCTCTTCGAGCGCGGACTGCAGGAACGCTCCCGCACCGAGCTCGAGTTCGGCGCGGTCCTCGGGGAACTCTGAGCGCACACCGGGAAGCCGTCCGAAGCGGTGACCGGACGGCGGGCGTTTACCGCCGCATGACCATTCCTTGACCACCGGGTTACCGGGACGAATACCGCCGGCACCGTTCAGGGAAAGCCGTCAAAACGTCTACTTCCCTGCAAGCGACGGCAATTGATGAATCATCAGCCCTGCTCCGCAGCCACGCACAAATGACCGGATCACACGTTCCATTCACGTGATCGCTCGTCAATCGATCCGGGGCCTTCACATGCGGGTTGCGCAGGTCACACACATTCTCCGAGGCGTTCCGCGCCCAGCAGCCGAAGTTGCGTCGACAGCTCCGAGGAGATCGTGTGCGTGGTACACAAGCCGTGAATACGGCCGGATCGAACGGGGTCGGCAGGGCACCGTTCGGCGTGCTCGCCGCGATCGAGGCGCAGGCGTTGCGAGCACCCGACGTGCCGGCCGTGGTCGATGCCACGGGCCGGGTCACCTACGCCGAACTCCTCTCCGCCGCCGCCCGGTTGGCCGATTCGCTGGCCGCGTCGGGAGTGCGTCCGGGCGATCTCGTCGCACTGTGCCTCGGGCGCGGCCGGGACGCGGTCGCGGCGATGCTGGCCGTCCTGCGCCTGGGCGCCGGCTATGTGCCGCTCGACCCGGGGTACCCGCCGGCCCGTCTCGCCCTGATGATCGAGGAGGCCGCGCCCCGGCTGGTGCTGGTGCCGGCCGCGGGAGCGGACGGCGCCGCGCCTTCCCTGCCCGCGGGCACCGCGGTACTGGCCGTGGACGCGGTGGCCGGAAACGGTGCCGGCGCGCCGCTCCCGCCCGCGGCGCCCGCCGCGCCGGAGGACCCCGCCTACGTCATCTTCACCTCCGGGTCCACCGGGCGGCCCAAGGCCGTGGTCGTCCCCCGCCGGGCGCTGACCCACTTCTGCGGTGCCGCCGCCGAGGCCTACGGCTTCACTCCGGCCGACCGCGTGCTGCAGTTCGCCTCGCTCAGCTTCGACGCGAGTGTGGAGGAGATCTTCCCCCCGCTCACCATCGGGGCCACGCTCGTGGTCCGCGACGAGGACATGATCAGCCGTCCGGACCTCTTCCTGGACCGCTGCGCGACGCTGGGCGTCACCGTGCTCGACCTGCCCACCGCCTACTGGCACGAGCTCGTCGGCGCGATCGCGCGCGGGGAGGCGGTCCTGCCTGCCGCGGTACGCCTGGTGATCATCGGCGGGGAGGCCGTCCAGGCGGGCGCGGTCACCCGCTGGCAGGAGCACGTCGGCACCGGCGTCCGGCTTCTCAACACCTACGGTCCGACCGAGACCACCGTCGTGGCCACGGCCGCCGACCTGACGACGTGGTCCGCCGACCGGCCGCCGCCGATCGGCTCCCCGCTGAGCGGCGTGTCCGTACGGGTCGTGGCGGCCGACGGCACCGAGGCGGCACCCGGCGAACCCGGTGAGCTGCGCATCGGCGGTGCGGGCCTCGCCACGGGATACCTGGGGCGTCCGGAGCTGACCGGGGAGCGCTTCCGCGAGGGTCCTGACGGGCGGATCGAGTACCTCACGGGCGACCGCGTGCGGCAGCTGCCGGACGGCGGCCTGGAGTTCCTGGGCCGGCTCGACCAGCAGGTCAAGATCCGCGGCTTCCGGGTGGAGCCGGGCGAGGTCGGGACCGCGTTGCTCGCGATGCCGGGTGTCGCCAACGCCGTCGTCCTGGTCGACCGCGCCGCGGGCACGCCGAGGCTCGCCGCGCACATCGTCACCGCCGACGGCGGCCCGCGAGCCGACGAGATCCGTCGGTGGCTCGCCGCGCGGCTCCCGCACTACCTGGTACCGGCCGCCTTCTCGGTCCACGCCGCTTTCCCTCTGACGGTGCAGGGCAAGGTGGACCGCGCGGCGCTGGCCGGCGCCCCGGCCGCGCGGGTCGCCCCGCCCGTCGACGCGGTGGACGCGGTGGACACGGTGGACACGGGAGACTCCACGCCCGAGGCCCGCGTGGGCGCGCTCTGGCGGGAGCTGCTCGGCGCCACCGGCATCGGCCCGTCCGACGACTTCTTCTCCCTCGGCGGGGACTCCCTCTCCGCGATCCGCATGATCAGCAGGCTGCGCCGCGCCTGCGGAACCGACCTCTCGCTCAGCGCGCTCTACGCGGCGCCGACGCTCGCCGAGGTCGCCGAGGCCGTCCGGGCGAGCGGGAGCGCACCGCCGGAGGGCGGCGTCGATGCCGTGGCACCGGACGCGGACACGGTGGACGCCGGTACGGCGGACGACGAGTGGACGCTGCCGCTGACCGCGCTGCAGCGCGACTTCTGGATGGCCGAGCAGATGAGCACCGGGCTGCCGGTGCACACCCTCGGCATCCGCTACCGGTGGGCGTCCCCCGTCAGGACCGATCTGCTCGTCGCGTCCCTGGCCGAGCTGGCCCGGCGCCACCCCGCCCTGCTGGCCCGCTTCCCGTACCGCGGCGACGAGCCGGTGATGGTCGTCGACCGCTCCCGTACCGTGCCCTTCGAGGAGATCGACCTGCGGGGCGCCACCACGCGGGCGGCGGAAGCGCGGGCGGCCGAGGAGCGGCGGCGGATCGTCGCCGAGCCCGTGGACCTCGCCGAGGGCCCGCCCGCGCGCGCGGTCCTGCTGCGGACCGGCGACGGCGGCGATGCCGGTCACGGTGACGGTGACGGTGACGGTGACGAACTGTTCCTCGCCGTGCACCACTTGGTGTTCGACGGCTGGTCCGTGGGGGTCGTCGGGGACGAACTGGCGGAGATCTACCGGAACCTCTCCGAAGGACACGAGGTGCGGTCCGTCGCCCCCGACCGGCTCCCCGCGATCGCGTCCCGCGGCCGGGCGTCCGCGGCCGCCGACCCCTCACTCGCCGCGTACTGGCGCGACCGCTTCGAGGGCGCCGACCTGGACATGGAACTCCCGGCGGACCGCCCGCGCCCCGCGCTGCGAACCCATCGCGCGGCACGGGTGACCCGCCGGCTGGAGGCCGGCGCGCTCGACCTCCTCGCCTCCTGCGCCAGGGACCACCGGGCCAGCCTCTTCATGGTCGTCCTGGCCGGCGTGCAGGCCGTGCTCGGCCGGTACACCGGCCGCGGTGAGGTGACCGTGCTGGCCCCCGTGGCGGGACGCGACGACCCCGCACTGGACTCCGTGGTCGGCGCCCTCCTCAACATCCTGCCGCTGCGCGGGGACCTCACGGGCAGTCCGACGTTCGCCGAACTGATGGGCCGCGTGCGGGACGGCGTCATCCGCGACCTGGAACACCAGGGCCTGCCGCTGCCGGACATCACGGCGACGACGCGACGGCCCGGCGAGGGCCGGGCCGACCCGCTCAGCCGGGTGAGCGTCACCGTGCACAACACGGCGGCGCCGCGCGATCCCCTGATCGCGTACGCGGGCGACGAGGCACCGGTGGCGACCATGGCGGACCTCGCCATCGGGCTGGACTTCCCGGCCGGCGGCCCGGTGCTGACCGTCGACTACGCCGCCGAACTCCTCGACGGCGAGCGCGTCGAGGCATTCGTCGACCATCTGCTCACCCTGCTGCACGCCGCGGCCGGGGCACCGGACACCGAGGTCGGCCGGCTGCCGGTGCTGACCGCCGCCGAGCGCCACACGATCCTGCACACCTGGAACGACAGCGCCACCGGCGTCCCCGAGGCGGCCGGCCTCCATGAGCTGTTCGAGAGGTGTGCCGCCGAACGGCCCGGCGCGCCCGCCCTCACCTCGGGTGACCGGACGGTCGACTACGACTGGCTCAACCGCCGTGCCAACCAGGTCGCCCACCTGCTGCGCGGGCGGGGTGTGCGGCCCGGTGACCGGGTGGCGATCTGCCTGGACCGCGGGATCGACCTGTTCGCGGCGATGTGGGGCGTCCTCAAGGCGGGCGGCGCCTACGTGCCGCTGGATCCGGACTACCCGCGTGACCGCCTGCGGTACATGCTCGACGACAGCCGCCCGGTGGCCCTGGTCACCCGGCTCGACCTGCCCGGCACGCCGCAGGCGCCGGAGGGCACCGCGGTGCTCGCCCTCGACCGTGACGCGGCCCTGGTCGACGCCGCGCCGGACGGCGACCCGCTGCCGGCGGCCGGACCGGACGACCCGGCCTACGTCATCTACACCTCCGGCTCCACCGGGCGCCCCAAGGGCGTTCGGGTAAACCACCGGAACCTCGTGCACGCGGTGACCATGTGGCAGCGCGCCTACCACCTCGATCCGGACTGGACGTACCAGCAGGCGGCCAGCTTCTCCTTCGACATGTTCGTGGGCGAGACGCTGCGGGCGCTGTGCACCGGCGGCCGGCTCGTCGTCGTCCCGCGCGAGACGCTGCTCGACCCGGCCGCCCTGTACGCGCTCATGCGGGACGAGCGGGTCGAGTGCACCGAGCTGGTCCCCGCCGTGCTGCGCGCTCTGCTGGCCCACGCGGACGAGGCCGGCGAACGGCTGGACTTCGTCCGGCTGCTGATCGGCGGCGGCGAGAAGTGGCACGTACGCGAGTACCAGCGGGCACGTCGCCTGGTCGGTCCCGGGAACCGCGTCGTCAACGCCTACGGGGTCACCGAGGTCACGGTCGACAACGTGTACTTCGACGGCGACGTCGACGGCTTCCCGGCCGAGGCACCGCTGCCGATCGGACGGCCGTTCCCCAACAACCGCGTGTACGTGCTGGACGCCCACGGGGCCCCGGTGCCGCCCGGTGTGGTGGGAGAGCTGTACCTGGGCGGCGCCGGGGTGTCGCCGGGCTACCACGAACGCCCCGAGCTGACGGCGGAGCGGTTCGTCCCCGACCCGTTCGCCGGCGGCCCGGAATCCGGCGCGACGATGTACCGGACCGGCGACAGCGCGCGCCACCACCGGGACGGCACCGTGGACTTCCTCGGCCGCCTCGACGACCAGGTCAAGGTCAACGGCTACCGGGTCGAGCTCGGTGAGGTCGAGGCCGCCCTCGGCGCCCTGCCCGAAGCCGCGGCGTGCGCCGCCGCGGTGCACACCCTGCCCTCCGGAGCCGCCCAGCTCGTCGGCTACCTGGTCGGGAAACCGGGCGCCGAACTCACCGAGGCCGCCGTCCGCGAGGCCCTGGCGCCGGCGCTGCCCACGCACATGCTCCCCGCACGGGTGGTGTTCCTGCCCCGGCTTCCGCTCACCCCGAACGGCAAGCTCGACCGGCGGGCGCTGCCCGCGCCGCCCGACGCCGCCCAGGCGCCCGCGCGCACCGCGCCCCGGAACGAGGCCGAGCGCCGGATCGCCGCCATCTGGGCCGAGGGCCTGGGCGTCGACGCGTCCGCGATCGGGATCGACGACAGCTTCTTCTCCCTCGGCGGGGACTCCTTCGCCGCACTGCGGATCGTCCGGCGGATCGACCCGGGCCTCGCCCTCGTGGAGCTCTACCGGACCCCCACGGTGCGCGCGCTCGCCGAGCTGATCGCGCGGCGCGAGACCGGGCAGGAGGACCGGCCGGCGGGGCTGCTGCACCGGCTGACCCGGCGGGACGCCGACCGGTCTGCGGGCGGCGTCACCGTCGTCGCGGTCCCCTTCTCCGGCGGCAGCGCCATCGCGTACCGGCCGCTCGCCGAACAACTCCCCGCGCACTGGGGCCTGTACGCCGTCGAGCTGCCGGGCCACGACCTGAGCCGGCCGGACGACCCGCTGCTGCCGGGCAGCGAGGTGGCCGCCCACGTGGTCGCCGAGCTCGGGTCGGTGACCGGGCCCGTCCTGCTCTACGGGCACTGCCTGGGCACGGCCGTGACGCTGGAGATCGCGCGCCAGGCCGAGGCCGCCGGGGTCGAGCTGGTGGGCGTCGGGCTCGGCGCGAGCTTCCCCACGGCACGGCTGCCCGGACGGTTCTTCGACTGGCTGCACCGGCTGCTGCCCACCGACTGGCTCACCTCGGACCGGGAGTACCTGTCGTACCTTCGGGCGCGCGGCGGTTTCACCGACCTGGCGAACCCCGAGCAGGAGCAGTTCGTGCTGCGCAACGTGCGGCACGACGCGCGGGACGCCGAGGAGTACTACACCGCGGCGTACCGGGATGCCGCAACGGCCAGGCTGAAGGCCCCGGTCCTCAGTGTGGTGGGTTCCCGGGACCGGGTGACCGAGCTCTACCAGGAGCGCTACCACGAGTGGGAGCACTTCGCGGAGGACGTCAGCCTCGCGGTGCTTCCCAAGGCCGGCCACTTCTTCGTCAAGTCGCACGCGGAGCCGCTGGCGCGGACGCTGGTCGAGCACGCCGAGCAGCGGCATCCGGAGCCGGCGCGAACGGCAGCGCGCGCGGCCGCGCAGGACGCGTCGCCGCACGACATCAGGCCGTCCGCACCGACCCCCGCACCGGCCCCGGACCGCACCCGTCCGAGTCTGCCGCGCTTCGCCGTCGTGGCCCTCGGGCAGTTCCTCTCGATGATCGGCAGCAGCCTCAGCACACTGGTGCTGAGCATCTGGGTCTACCAACGCACCGGCTCGATCACCGACTTCGCCGTCGTGAACGCGGTGGGCATGCTCCCGGGCATCCTCGCGGGGCCGCTGGCCGGCGCCGTGGCGGACCGCTGGAACCGCCGCGTGATCATGCTCTCCAGCGACGCGGTCGCGGGTGTGGCGATGGGGGCCCTGGGGCTGCTGGTCCTCGGCCGCGGCATGGAGATGTGCCAGGTCTACCTCGCGGTGTCGGTCACCTCCGTCGCGGGCGCCTTCCAACGGCCCGCCTATCTCGCCGCGGTGGCGCAGCTGGTGCCCAAGCGGTATCTCGGGCACGCGAACGGCGTCAGCCAACTCGGCGTCGGGGTGGGCACGGTCTTCGCACCCATGATGGGCGCGGGGCTGATCGGCGTGATCGGCGTCCCCGGCGTGATCATGCTCGACGTGTGCAGCTTCGCGGCAGGCGTCGCCACCCTGCTGCTGGTCCGCTTCCCCGACACCCTCTTCCGCCGCCGCGACGAGTCGTTCGGCAAGGAGATCACCGGCGGCTGGCGCTACATCACCCGCCGGCCGGGGCTCCGCGCGGCCCTGCGCTTCTTCGTCATCGACCACGCCTTCTACACGCTCGGCTTCGCGGTGATCACTCCGATGCTGCTGATCGAGCAGTCGCCCCTGATGCTCGGCACGGCACTGGGCGCGGCGGGAGCCGGCGGCCTGTGCGGCAGCCTGGTGATGGGCCTGTGGGGCGGCACGACGCGCAGGGCGACCGGGATGATCGCCTCCATGGCGGTGGCCAGCCTGGCGATGGCGATGGTCGGCGTCGCGAGCGCGCCGTTCATCGTGACCGGGATGTTCCTGCTGGCCTTCGGCGAGTCCCTGGCCGACGGACACTGGATCGCCCTCGTCCAGGCCAAGGTGGGGCTGGAGCTCCAGGGCCGGGTGCTGGCGATCTTCATGACGCTGATGATGCTGACGATGCCGCTGGGCTACCTGGTCGTCGGCCCCCTCGCCGAGCACTACGCGCAGCCGCTCCTGGAGCCCGACGGAGCGCTCGCCGACACCGTCGGCGTGCTGCTCGGCACGGGCCCCGGACGCGGACTGGCCCTGCTGGTGGTCGTCAGCGGACTGCTGCAACTGGGCTGGGCGGCCCGCGGCTGGACCGACACCCGCCTGCGCCTGCTGGAGGACGGTCTTCCCGACGCCGTCCCCCCGGCAGAGATCGGCGACCTCGACGACCTCCAGGGCCACGCCGACGCCCTGCTCGTGACGGACCGCACCTGACCGTCCCCCTCCTTTTCCGCTGCCCGGCACCGCCATGCCGGGCGGCGGACCCGACATCCGCCTCCCCCAAAGGAATCGTCATGCCCACCCCCGCTCCCCCGTTGTCCGCGCCCGTGCCGTCGGACGCCTTCGGCACGCCCCTCATCGACGTATCCGCCCTCGTTCCCGGCGTCCGGGTGCTGGTCAAGGACGAGACCCGCTACGGCTCGGGAAGCCACAAGGAGCCCGCCGCCCGCGCCGTCGTGGCGCGCGCGGTCGCCGACGGCCACCGGCATGTCACCATCGCGACCTGCGGCAACTACGGCCGCGCCATGGCCGCGGCATGTCAGGTCGCCGGGGTGGAGTGCACCGTGGTGCTCCCCACCGGCTGGAGCGACGGCGGCGCGGCCATGGTCGCCGCCGGGGCCCGGGTCCACCTCGTGGACGGGTCCTACGAGGACGCCGTGGACGAGTCCCGCCGCCTCGCCGCCGCCGGGGACTGCGTCGACGGGAACGTGGACGGCCCCTACGCCGAGGCCGTGTTCGAAGGGCACGGCGTGGTCGTGTCCGCCCTCCGGGCCGAACTGGACGAGCCCCCCGCGGTGCTCTGGCTGCCCGTCGGCAACGGCACCACCGCGATCGCCGTACGCCGCCGACTCGACCTGTACGGCTGGGACACCACCGTCAACGCGGTCGGATCGGCGGGCAACAACCCCGTGCTGACCAGCTGGCCGGGCCCGTACCGCACCCTGCCCCCGGAGTCCGTCACCACCACCGACCACAACCAGCCGCTGGTCAACTGGCACGCGCTGCAGGGTGACGAGGCGATGACCGCGATCGCGGCCACCGGCGGCACCGTGCTCGGCGTGGACGACCAGGAGCTCTGCGACGCGCGCGACGCGCTGGCCGCGCACGGCGCGTTCCCCACCGCCGCCGGCGCCGTGGCCATGGCCGGCCTGCTCCGGACCGCTCGCTCCGAGGGCCTGGTCCCCGGTCTGCACGTGGTGGTGCTCAGTGGCCGTTGAGCGGCTCCTCCCGATACCGGACGGCGCTTCGCCCGCCGGCCCGGCCACGCTCTTCACCCGGCTCAGGGTGACACCCGCCGACGAGCTGGTCTTCGTCGCCAAACTGGCCCTGCTGGCCGTCCTCACCATGGGCGGGGCGATCCTGGCCCTTCAGCAGAACCCCTGGACGGCCGCCCTCGGCGTCGTCGTGCTGGCGGCCATGTTCACCCACGCCGTGGAACTGCAGCACCAGTGCCTGCACCACTCCGCGTTCCGGCGGGCGCTGCCCCACCGGCTGATCGGTGTCCCGCTGGGCCTGCCGCTGTTCGTCGTCTACAGCCACTACCGGGTGCGTCACCTCCAGCACCACCGCTTCCTCGGCACCCCGCAGGACACGGAGTTCTTCGGCTTCGACACCCGGGGACCGCTCACCCCCCGGGCCCTGCTGCGGGGACTGCTCGACTATCCGCGGCTCGGCACGGTCGCGGCGGACGTCGTCCGCGCGGCCACGGGACGCTGGAGGTACGAGTTCGGGCACGTCGCGCCCGCGATGCGGCGGCGGATCGTGGTCGAGCACGTGCTCCTGGGATGCGTCCTGGCCGGCGCGGCCGCCATGGTCGCCGCCGGGGACGGCGGGTACGTCCTCCGCCTGTGGGTACTCCCCCTGATCCTCGCGGTCCCCCTGCACTTCCTGGTCGAGCTGCCGGAACACCTGCTGTGCGACACCGAGACGACCGACGTGCTGCGCAACACCCGCTCGATCCGCGGCAGTCGGCTCAGCACGTGGTTCACCAACGGCAACAACCTGCACATCGAGCACCACGCGGCGATGACGGTGCCGGTCAACCGCCTCGGTGAACGGCACCCCGAGACCCAGGCCTTCGCCCTCCACGTCGAGCGCAGCTACGCGGACTTCTACCGCCTGCTGTGGCGCTCCCTGCGCGACCAGGGCACCCGTCCTTAGTCCGTCCGCCCCCGCGGCCGTGACCCCGGGTCCGGCCGCGGGGTGCGCGGGGGACCGAGACCCCGGCCGGCCCATCACGGCCACCCCTCCGGCCAGTGCCTCCCAGGGGATGGCGCGGACCACGGGATCCGCGGCGTCGTACGCCGGAAGGTCCGGGCCGGCAGGAACCAGACGACGATGAGGGCGGATCCGTCCAGCACGGAGTCGGGGTCACGAGCGACCACCGCGGAGTCGAAGGCCCCGATGCAGGCCACGGCGGGCACCACCGCGGCGGGACCGAACGGGCCGGGCCGGCGATCCGGGTACGCGCGGGCGGGTGGGACCAGGTGGACGGGCCTGCCGGGGTAGGCGCGTTCGGCCGCCCGCAGACGTCCCGCGATCGCCATGCCGTTGGCGCGCGCACGGACATCCCTCCAGGATCCCTCCGCAGGTCGAGGTCGGATGCGGTTCGGAGAACTCGATCGGCCGGCCGGACGAGAGGACCACACGACTCAGGGACATCCCGGCACCCTGAGGCGGGATCCGTGCCGGATCCACCGCCCCCGGACGTCAGCCGCGCCCGTCCTGCGGGCCCGGCGCGTTCGCCACCGCGTCGAGCGCGGCGTGCAGATAGGGGATCAGCCGCTCCACGTCCGGGCTGTTGAGCGCGGAGTGACCGAGGACGAGGCGGCTGAGCAGGACGCCTGAGCAGATGGCGATCAGGACCGAGGCGCGACCGACGGCGTCGTCGTCACCGGGCAGCGCCGCGGCCAGCCGGCGCTGGTAGTTGCGTTCGATGCTCTCCCGCATGATGGCCGACGCCCGGGCATTGGAGGCGGACCGCAGGGTGAGCAGCAGGCCGTCGGACGCGGCCTTGTCCGCGCCCGTCAGCAGCTCGCGGGCCGCGTCCGCGTTGTGCTCCGGCGTCATCATCAGGGACTTCTCGTAGGCGAGATCGACGACCTCGGCGAACAGTCCCTCCTTCGAGCCGAAGTAGCGGCTGATCAACCGGGTGTCCACGTCGGCCGCGCGGGCGATCTCGCGCACGCCCGCGCCGTCGTAGCCGCGCTCGGTGAACACCTCGCGGGCGGCGCGGAGGATCGCCGCCCGGGTCGCCGTGGCGTCCCTGCGGCGGACGGCGGCGGGGGGCTGGTCGTCCAAGGTCATGGTGACCAGATTACGAGGTCGCCCCGGATCGCGCGGGACCCGCACTTCACATGTCCACGCCTGTGGACTTACGATGTCCACAGGCGTGGACATACCTGTCCGCGGCACACCACGACACGAACGACGAAGGTTGCGCATGTCCATTCCCCAGCGCCCCCTCGGCTCCGGCGGTCTCACCGTCGGCGCCATCGGCTACGGAGCGATGAGCTTCGCCCGCCCCTACGGGCAGAGCGCGGAGCAGGCCACCGGCGGCACCGCCGACGCCCTGATCGGCCGGGCCGTCGAGCTCGGCGTCACCCTCATCGACACCGCCGACATCTACGCCGGCAGTGAGGAGATCATCGGCAAGGCGATCGCCGGGCGCCGCGACCAGGTGACCGTGGCGACCAAGTTCGGCATCGTCCGGCCGGTGACCGCCGAGGGCCCGCCCGTCATCAACGGGCGGCCCGAGTACGTCCGCGAGCGCATCGAGCGGTCCCTGACCGGGCTCGGCACCGACCACGTCGACCTGTACTACCAGCACCGCGTCGACCCGGACGTCCCCATCGAGGAGACCGTCGGCGCCATGGCCGAGCTCGTGGCGGAGGGCAAGGTCCGCCACCTCGGCCTGAGCGAGGCGGCCCCGGACACGATCCGCCGCGCCCACGCCGTGCACCCGATCAGCGCGGTCCAGACCGAGTGGTCGCTGTGGTCGCGCGACATCGAGCACGAGGTCTTCCCGCTCTGCCGCGAACTGGGCATCGGCGTCGTCCCGTACAGCCCGCTCGGCCGCGGCATGCTCACCGGACGGATCACCTCGCGCGAGGACCTGCCCGCCGACGACTACCGCCGCAAGATGCCCCGCTTCTCCCAGGAGGCCTTCGACGCGAATCTCGCGGCCGTCGAGACCGTGCGCGAGATCGCCGGGGCCCATGACGCCGCCCCCGGCCAGATCGCCCTGGCATGGCTCCTCGCCAAGGCCCCCGGAGTGGTCCCGATCCCCGGCACCCTGCACGTCTCCCGCCTGGAGGAGAACACCGCGGCTGCCGGACTCACGCTCACCGGGCAGGAGATCGCCCGCCTCGACGCACTCCCGGTCACCGGCGAGCGCGAGACCGAGATGGGCCACAACTGGTCGTACGGCGTCACCCCTCCCCGGAGCTGACGCCGCTCCCCCCCGCCTCCGGTCCGGGCCGCCGCCCGGGGCCCGGACCGTGACCCGCCCGTCAGGGCTCGAGCGCGGGAAGGCCGGCCAGGCCGCTGTCGAGCATGACGCGCTCGACGGTGGCGTCCAGGGCACTGCCGGCGTCGACGACGGTCTCGACGCCGCCCGGCAGGAGGTCGAGCGGCCGGTACCAGGACCGCAGCATGTCCGGCGGCACGTCGGCGGCGATCGGCTTGGTGGCGTGCCGGACGAGCGTCTCCTCGAACGGGACGTCGAAGTAGTAGCCGTGGGTCGGGCCACGGTGGTCGTCGCGGAGCCGGGCGAGCATCGCGCCGTAGTGGTGGGCGTAGAGGATGCCTTCGAGGACGACGTGGTACCCGGCGTCCAGGGCATAACGGGCCGTCAGATCGATCAGCCCGATGTTCGCCGCGCCGGGCCGGTCGCGGTCGCGCAGGACGACCCGGCGCAGGTTGTCCTGCCCGACCAGGGCAACGCCACGCCCGAACCTCTCCCGGATGCCGGCCGCGACGCTCGACTTCCCCGAGGCGCTGTTGCCGCGCAGGATCACGAGCCGGGTCTCTTCGGTGCCCACCATCACGGCGGTCACGCTACCGGCAGGCGCCGGCACCTCCCGCAAGAGCGCGCCGGTCCGGGCGGGTTCACCCTCCCTGGAGCATCCGGTCGAACGGCGTCGGGTCGTCGTACGGGTCGGTGACGGCCGGGCCGTCCCGCCGGTCCACCTCGCGCGCGAGTTCCCCGGCCGCCCGCGCGATCCGGTCCGCCAGCGACGCCTGGCCGGCGTCCCCGCCGCCCCAGTCCTCCGGCGCGGCGAAGACGCCGGTGGGCACGGCCACCGCGTGCAGGTACGCGAACATCGGGCGCAGCGCGTGCTCCAGGATCAGCGAGTGCCGTCCGGTGCCGCCGGTGGCGGCGACCAGCACCGGCGTGTCCGTCAGCGCCGTGTCGTCGAGGCAGTCGAAGAACATCTTGAACAGCCCGTTGTACGAACCGGTGAAGGTGGGCGTCACGGCGATCACCCCGTCCGCGCGCGCGACGGTGCCGAGCACCGCCTCCAGTTCCGGCGCCGGGTAGCCGGCCAGCAGGTGGTTGACCAGGTCGTGCGCGTGGTCGCGCACCTCGATGACGGTGATGTCGGTCTCGGCGCCGAGCCGTTCCAGCTCGCGCCGGGCGGCCTCGGCGAGCCGGTCGGCCAGCAGGCGGGTCGAGGAGGGCAGCCGCAGCCCGGCGGTCACGACGGCGAGGCGGCGTGTCATCGTGCCTCCGCGGTGAGGGTCGCGTGGGTCGGGGCGTCCGGGACGTGGGCGGGGCGGCCGACGGCGAACTCCTTGCGCAGCACCGGCACGATCTCGCCCAGCGTCTCGATCTGCTGGAGCACGGTCTTGCGGGGTACGCCGATGCCGTCCACGACGAACAGCTGGCGCTGGTAGTCGCCCACGGCGGCGTCACGGAAGGCCAGCACGCGGTCGATCACCTCCTGCGGGCTCCCGACGAGAACGGCGGTCCGGGCCGTCGTCTCCTCCAGCGACGGACCGTTCCCGTACGCCTGGGAGTTGTCGAAGTAGGGCCGGAACTCGCGCACGGCGTCCTGCGAGTTCTTCCGGACGAACAGGTGCGCGGCGAGGCCGACGATCGCCTGGTCGGCCGCGCCGTGCCCGTAGTGCTCGAACCGGCGCCGGTAGAGGCCCACCAGCCGCTGGACGTGCTCCTTGGGCCAGAAGAGGTTGTTGTGGAAGAAGCCGTCGCCGTAGTACGCGGCCTGCTCGGCGATCTCCGGGCTGCGGATCGAGGCGTGCCAGACGAACGGCGGGGTGCCGTCCAGCGGGCGGGGCGTCGAGGTGAACGACTGCAAGGGGGTGCGGAACCTGCCCTCCCAGTCGACGACGTCCTCCCGCCAGAGCCGGCGCAGCAGCGCGTAGTTCTCCACCGCGAGCGCGATGCCGTCGCGGATGTCCTGGCCGAACCAGGGGTAGACGGGCCCGGTGTTCCCGCGGCCCATCATCAGGTCGAGCCGGCCGTCCGCGAGGTGCTGGAGCATCGCGTAGTCCTCGGCGATCTTCACCGGGTCGTTCGTGGTGATCAGCGTGGTCGACGTGGACAGCACGATGCGTTCCGTCCGCGCCGCGACGTATCCGAGCAGCGTGGTGGGCGAGGACGGAACGAACGGCGGATTGTGGTGCTCGCCCATCGCGAAGACGTCCAGCCCCACGTCCTCCGCGAGCTTCGCGTACTCGACCACGGCCTTGATCCGCTCGTGCTCCGAGGGCGTCCGCCCGGACACGGGGTCGCGGGCCACGTCCCCCACACCGAAGATCCCGAACTGCATCTCACACCTCACATTATTTGCTGCGCAAAGCAAGCATAGAGCGTCCTTTGCCGGTCAAGTAAAATGGCGTTATGTCACAGGTCACACCGCCACCGGCGTCGCCCCCTCGAGGGCAGCAACCGCTCACCCCGGACGAAGAAGCCCTCGTACGGTCCCTCGCCCGGGTCATCTACGCCCTGCCGCGCGCCCTGGACACGGACCTGGTCCGCGAGCAGCGGATGCCGCTGATCGAGTACCTGACCTTGATGCACCTGTCCGAGGCTCCCGGCCGGCAGCTGCGGATGAGCGATCTCGCCGGCGTCTGCGAGCTGTCGCTCAGCGGCATGACACGCGTCGTGCAGCGGCTGGAGAAGCAGGGGATCGTGCAGCGGATCAGGTCCGAGCAGGACGCCCGCGGCTGGAACGCGGTCCTCACCGACTCCGGCTTCACGCGCCTGACCGAGGCCTGGCCGACCAACCTGGCCTCCGTGCGCCGGCACTTCCTCGACCACCTGGACGGACTCGACATCAAGGTGCTCGCCGCGGCCCTGGAGAACGTCGCGACCTGAGCGGGAGGGGTGCGCCCCACGGCCGCACCCCTCCCGCCCCGGCCCCGGCCTCAGCCGGCCGCGCCCGCGGCCTCGGCGGCGGCGCCCGGTCCGGTCCGTGCGATCGACCCCGCCCGCGGCGCCTGCCGGACGGCCCGGTTGGCCGTGGTGAGGACGGCCAGGGCGAGCAGCCAGGCCCCGCAGAGCCAGACCAGGGGCTTGGCCCCCACCGCGGCGATCAGCACGCCGCCCGCGAGCGTGCCGAGCGACAGGGCCCCCGTGGTCAGCGTCGCGACCGCACTGGTCGTCCGGCCCCGCAACCCGTCGGGAGTGATGGCCAGCTGATGGGCCGTCATGGCCACGGTGTACACCGGGGCCACCAGCGACTCGGCGGCCGCGACCACCGCCAGCAGCATCGGGTGGGGGGCCAGCGCGTACAGCGGGAACATCAGCGCCTCCAGCCACAGCATCACGATGGCGATCCGGCCGAGCGGGAATCGCCGCGTCACCCGGTCCGCCACCAGCGCCCCCGCCATCGCGCCGACGGCCGCGCCGCCGAAGACGACGCCGATCCACACCGGCGACGAGCCCAACTGCTGGGCCAGGGTGATGATCAGCAGGTATCCGGCGCCGTAACGCACCTTGTCGGCGGCCGACACCAAGGTGAGGAACCGGATGACAGGCCGGCGCCAGAGCCAGCCGAGCCCCTCCCGGATCTCCGAGGTGAGCCGGGCCGCCGGCCGCGTGTCCTGCCGGTCCGCCTGGAAGCGGACGCGCATCAGACGCAGCGACGCGGCGGACACCGCGAAGGACACCGCGTTGACGGCGAACGGCACGGTCCGTCCGGCGGCGTAGAGCGCACCGGCGAGCGGTGCCCCGAAGACGCCGACCGCGCCGACCGCGGACTGCTGCAGGCCCAGGGCGGTGGACAACTGCCGGGGATCGACCACGTTGGGCAGCGCCGCGGTGCTCGCGACCTGGAAGAGCGTGCTCAGGACACCGGTCAGCAGGGCCGTGGCGTACAGCTGGGGCATCGCCAGCCGGTCCAGCCACAGCGCGACGGCGACGCCGGCCGTGAGCACGGTCCGGCCGAGTTCGCACACGATCATCGTGCGCCTGCGGTCCCACCGGTCGGCGAGGGCGCCCGCGACCAGCCCGAACGCGAGGAAGGAGAGGGTGCCGAGGCCGAGGACGAAGCCGGCCTGGGCCGCCGACCCGGTGAGGGCCAGCACGATCAGCGGCAGTGCCATGAAGTGGGCCTGGTCGCCGACGGCGGATATCAGCTGGCCGCTCAGCAGCAGGGAGAAGTCCCGGTTCCGAAGCAGGCCGGGACCACGAAGGGTGTTGATCATCACTACGCTCCGTAACAGCTCTAGGACACAAGGGTGGCGTCGAAGCTGGTGTCCGAGCTAGGAGACACGGGGCGGCATGACCATGCGCGCGACCGTACCGAAGGCCCGAGCACGGGCGCAACGGAATTCACCGCGCGTGGCGAACGCGGGCCCCAAGCGCCCTGAGACCCAGGTCACGCCCCCGAGCGCGGATCGCCTCGCCGCGCGCGGGACAGGCATACTCGGGCCCTGCGGGAGCATCGGCACCCGCTGTCAGCGGGAGGTGCGCGATGGTGTCGTCGTCGGGGACGGAGCCGCGGAGGGTCACGATCCATGACGTCGCCCGGTCCGCCGGGGTGTCGCGGCAGACCGTGTCGCGGGCACTGAACGACAAGGACGAGATCGAGGGTTCCACCAAGCAGCGTGTGCTCGACGCCGCCCGCGAGCTCGGCTACCGGCCGAGCCGGTTCGCCCGGGGGCTGGTGCGGCAGGACACCACGACCATCGGCCTGGTGATCCCGGACCTGCTCAACCCGTTCTTCACCGAGGTCGCCGCCGCGGCGCTGGAGGCGGCGCGCGCCCGGGGCTGGCACGTCGTGGTCTACGACACGGCCGACCGCCCCGAGGAGGAACTCGGCACACTGCAGGTGATCGGGTCGCAGGTGGACGCGGTGGTCGGCTACTTCAGCTGCGCCGAGGACACCCTGGAGCGGTTCACCCGCGGCGTCCCGGTGGTGCTGATCGGCCGTGAGCACCACACGGCGCGGTTCAGCTCGATCCGGATCGACGGCGAGCGGGGCGTCCACGCCGCGGTCGCGCACCTGGTCGCCAAGGGGCACGCACGGATCGGCATGCTCGACCACGGCGGCCGGGCCGAGCCGAGCATCCGCCGTGACTGGTTCACCGCGGCCGCGGCGGCGTACGGGGTCGACGCCGGCACGGTGGTCGGCGCCGACCAGTCGGCCGACGGCGGCGGAGCGGCGCTCAGGACCCTGCTGGCGGCCCACCCGGACGTCACCGCGGTCTTCACCTTCAACGACATCATCGCGATCGGCGCCCTGCGCGAGGCACGCCGGCTGGGCAGGAGCGTGCCGGGCGAGTTCGCGGTGATCGGCTTCGACGGGCTTCAGCTCGGCGCGCTCGTCGAGCCTCCGCTCTCGAGTGTCGCGCTCGACACACGCAGACTCGGGGCGCTCGCCATCGACCAGGCCGCACGGTTGCTGACCGGCGCCGAACCGCTCGACGCGGACGCCCTGGTGGTCCGGGCCGAACTGCGGCTGGGCGGGTCCGCGTAACCTCCAGGACACATGTGTGACCGAATGTCTTGACACTCGACCGCGCCGGAGCGCACACTCTCGAACAATTCAGAACGTTCCCGTGAGCGTTCACGTGAACGCTCACGGGAGCGCTCACGAGAATCGAATGCTTGACTTGCTGATTTCCGCCACGGCGCCCGGCAGTTGCACCGCCGGCACCGTCGCGACCTGTCCCTTCCAGCCAGAAGGCATCCCGCCTGAGGTGTCAACGTCGACCCGCCTAGCGTCGTCGCTAGTCGTTCTCTGGTAAGGAAATAATGAGCACCACAGTCACGCGCATCCGCCTCGCGGCCATCGCCGCCGTCGCCGCGACCGCCAGCGTCGCCGTACTCGCCGGGTGTTCTTCGTCGCCCGACACCAAGGCCGATGCGGCCGCGGGCTCCTGTGAGCCGGCGAAGGGCAAGGTCACCCTCCAGTACTGGAACACCGTTCCGGGCATGGACCAGGTCGTCGCCCTCTGGAACAAGAAGAACCCGGACATCCAGGTTCAGATGAAGAACATCTCCAACGACCAGTACGGCACGATCGGCAACGCCCTCAAGGCGGGCAAGGCGCCGGAGCTGGCCCAGGTCGGCTACGACGAACTGCCCTTCCTGCGCACCCAGAACGCCTTCGTGGACGTCTCGGCCTGCAAGGACGCCACGGCCGCGAAGTCGAAGTTCGTGCCGTGGACCTGGTCGCAGACCAGTTTCGGTGACACCGGCGTGTTCGCCTTCCCGCAGGACACCGGTCCGATGGCCCTCTACGTGCGCAGCGACATCTTCAAGCAGCACAACATCGCGATACCTAAGACCTGGGACGAGTACGCCGCGGACGCCGAGAAGCTGCACAAGGCGGACCCCGACCTCAGCATGACGTTCTTCGACCCGAACAACGCCGAGTGGTTCAACGGGCTGCTCTGGCAGAACAACGCCGAGATGTACTCGTACGCCGGCGACAAGTGGCACGTCACCGTCGCGTCCGACCAGAGCAAGCAGGTCGCCGACTACTGGCAGAAGCTGATCGACGACAAGGCCGTCCGCACCGACCTCGCGCACGGTTCGACGCAGATGTACGCCGCGTACCAGAAGAACCAGATCGCCACCTACGTGGGCGCCGCCTGGGGCTACAGCATGTTCCGCGACAACCTGCCCAAGCAGTCAGGCAAGTGGTCGATCGTCCCGATGCCGACCTGGGGCTCGAACCCCGCGTCCGGCGACTGGGGCGGCTCCACCGTCGCGTTCATGAAGGGCAACACGCACCTGTACGAGTCGGTCAAGTTCAACGACTGGCTGAACACCGACCCCGAGGCGCTCGCGCTGGAGAACAAGCTCGGCGGCCTGTACCCGGCGGCCACCGCCGGCGCGCAGCTGCCCGCGCTCTCGGAGGGTGTGCCGTACTACAACAACGAGAAGATCTTCGACGTCTTCGCCGAGTCGTCCAAGAACATCGACACCAAGTTCTCCTGGGGTCCGACCCAGAAGACGGTGAACCTGGCGCTCCAGGACACGCTGGCCAAGGCGGCGGCCGGTGACGGCAAGCTCACCGACGCGCTCGACGCCGCCCAGGCGGCCGCGCTGAAGTCGATGAAGGATCAGGCGATCCCGGCTGTCGCGGGCAAGTGACCGCGGCATGACTGATATCGCGACCCGCGCGACGCGCGTGGTGGCGGCCGGAGGGGGCCGTCGTCGTCTCAACGGCGGCGGCCCCCGCGCGGGCACCATCATCGCGTTCCTCACCCCGTTCTTCCTCCCGTTCGTGCTCTTCTACCTGGTGCCGGTCGGCTACGCGGTCTGGCAGAGCTTCCTGGTCGTGCGCCGCACCGGGGGCCAGTACGGCACGTCGTACACGACCTTCGGCGGCTTCGAGCAGTACGTGCAGGTCTTCCAGAACACGGAGTTCTGGAACAGCATCGGGCGCATCGGGCTCTTCGGCGTCGTGCAGGTGCCGGTCATGCTCTTCGTCGCCCTGATCATGGCTCTGCTGCTCGACACCCCACTGCTGAAGCTCAAGTCGTTCTTCCGCATCACGGCGTTCATGCCGTACGCGGTGCCCGGCGTCATCGCCGCGATCATGTGGTCGTACCTGTACTCCCCACAGCTCAGCCCGCTCGTGGACGCGCTGAAGGGCATCGGCCTGCAGCCCGACTTCCTCGGCCCGGGCGCGGTGCTGTGGTCGGCGGCGAACGTCTCCACCTGGCTGTGGACCGGCTACAACATGCTGATCATGTACTCGGCACTGCAGTCGATCCCGCAGGAGCTCTACGAGGCCGCCAAGCTCGACGGCGCGAGCAACTGGGCGATCGCGTGGAAGATCAAGGTCCCGATCATCGCCCCGTCGATCATCCTGACCACGGTCTTCTCCATCATCGGCACCCTGCAGCTCTACGCGGAGCCGGCCGTGCTGCGTCAGATCTCGTCCAACATCTCCAGCACGTACACGCCGAACATGCTCGCCTACGCGGTGGCCTCCGGGAACAACTACCAGCAGGCTGCGGCGATCTCCGTGGTCATCGCCGTCATCACCTTCGTGTTGAGCTTCGGGTTCATGCGACTCACCTCGAAGAAGGCGGGACTGTGAGCAACCAGACCCTGATCCGCGAGAGCCGCGTCAGCCGCACGGCCGTCATGGCGTTGATGTTCCTCCTGGCGATCTACTTCCTGCTGCCGATCTACTTCCTGATCGTCGCGGCGACCAAACCGCAGGGCGACCTCGCCTCCACCAACGGACTGGCGTTCTCGCACTTCGACCTGTTCAGCAACCTGGGCACCCTGTTCAGCCGCAGCGACGGCATCTTCGGCCGGTGGGCCCTGAACAGCGTCATCTACGCGGTGCTGGGCGCGGCCGTCGGCACCCTGATCTCCGCACTGTGCGGCTACGCGCTCGCCAAGTTCAGGTTCAGAGGCCGCGAGTTCCTGTTCTCCGTCATTCTGGGCGGCGTCCTCGTTCCCACCACGGCGCTCGCGCTCCCGCTGTTCCTGCTCTTCTCGGCGACCGGGATCGTGAACACCTACCTCGCGGTGTTCCTGCCCAGCATCGTGAGCCCGTTCGGCGTCTACCTGGCCCGTATCTTCACCGCCGCCGCCGTCCCCGAGGAGATCCTCGAGTCGGCGCGCCTGGACGGCGCGGGAGAGTTCCGCACGTTCTTCTCGGTGGCGATCAAGCTGATGGCGCCGTCGCTGGTGACCATCTTCCTGTTCCAGTTCGTGGCCATCTGGAACAACTTCTTCCTGCCCATGGTGATGCTGCAGAAGGAGTCGCTCTTCCCGATCACCCTCGGCCTCTACGAGTGGAACGGTCAGACCGCCCGCGCCCCTCTGCTGCAGGAATCCGTGATCACCGGCTCACTGGTCTCGATCGTGCCCGTGATCATCGTGTTCATCCTGCTCCAGCGGTTCTGGCGCACCGGGCTCGCCTCCGGCTCGCTGAAGTAATTCGCGGCGCAGCTCCGGGGAATCGCCCGGTGTTCCTGCCGTTCCCGCTATTCCCGCTGTTCCCGCTGTTCCTGCTGTTCCTGCTTTTCCTGCCACCCCGCAACAGAAGGTCCCCCGCGCTATGCAGAACTCCGCCGACTCTGCCGTTTTTGTACCCCATTTCCACTGGGACCGGGAATGGTATGAGCCCTTCCAGGTGTTCCGGCACCGGCTGGTCGCCGCTCTCGACACCGTGCTGGAGACGGCCGAATCGAACCCGGACTTCCGGTTCACCGTCGACGGGCAGATGGCCGCGATCGAGGACTACCTGGAGATGCGGCCGGAGAACCGCGACCGGGTCAAGGCCCTGGTCGCCGACGGCCGGCTCGCCATCGGGCCGTGGCTGATCCTGCTCGACGAGTTCCTCTGCTCCGGCGAGACCATCGTGCGCAACCTGCAGATGGGCTGGGCGGCGGCGGCCGAGCTCGGCGGCTCCATGCCGATCGGCTACCTGCCGGACATGTTCGGCCACGTCGCGCAGATGCCGCAGATCCTGGCGCGCGCGGGAATCGAGCACGCGGCGCTGTGGCGCGGTGTCCCCGGCTCCGTCGACGGCCACGCCTTCCGCTGGCGCGCGCCCGACGGCTCCGAGGTGCGCACCGAGTTCCTGTTCGACGGCTACGACAACGGCCTGGACGTCCTGCTGGTGCCCGACCAGATCAGGCGCGCGCTCGGCGAGTACGCGGAGATGACTGCCGGGCGCTGGGGCAACGACCCGGTGCTCGCGATGGCCGGCACCGACCACAACGCCCCCGACCCGCAGTTGGCGGCCTGGCTGCGGCGCGCCTCCAGCGACGAGCGCGCGATCACCATCGCGACGCTCGACGAGTACATCCGCGAGCACGTGCGCGACGAGGTCTCCGCCGTCGTCACCGGTGAGCTGCGCAGCCACGTGCGGGGCAACATCCTGCCGGGCGTGCTCTCCGTACGGCTCGCGCTCAAGCAGCGGATGGCCGTCGCCGAGCGCACCGTCGAACACGCCGAGCGGGTGAACGCCCTGTGGTCCGGGCGGGACGACTCGCCGTTCCTCACGCTCGCCTGGCACAAGATCATCGAGTCCTCCGCGCACGACTCGGTCGTCGGCTCCGGCACCGACGAGACCTCCGACCAGGTCGAGGCGCGTCTGGCCGAGGCCGCACAGGCCGCGCGCGCGGTGCGGGACGCGGCCCTGGCCGAGCCCGCCGCCCTGGTGCCGAGCGACGGCTACCTGGTGGCCAACCCGCTGCCGTTCCCGCGCACCGCCCTCGCCGAGGTGGATGTCGTGGCCCCGCCCGAGGGCACCCATCTGGTCGCGACCGCCGCCGACGGCTCGGCGCACCCCGTGCAGCTGATCTCCCAAGCTCCGACGGTGCTCAGCGACGAGCGCATGGACGCCTCGCAGCTCGAGCGGGTGCTGCGCCGCATCCACCGCCGCGAGCTCTTCGGCCGGCTGATCGACCACTACGAACTCACCCCGGGTTCGCTGGTCTTCCACCTCGCCGAGGTCCCTGCCAGCGGGCCGTTCGACCTGCTGATCCTGCGCCGGGAGGTCGCCGCCGCGGCCGCCGCGCACCCCGGTGAGTGGCGGGTGCTCACGCTGGAGGAGGCCCGCGCGACGGCACTCGTGCCCGTGCGGGTGCCCGCCTCCGGGCTGGCCGGTTTCCGTGTCGCGCCGAGCGAGCGCACCGCGCCGCGGTCGACGGCGTACGCCCCCGCGACCGCCACGGACCGCACCCTGTCGAACGGCCTGGTCGAGGTGGCGGTCGCCGCCGACGGCACCCTGGACGTGACCGGGGCCGACGGCACCGTGCTGCACGGGGTCGGGCGCCTCGTCGACGGCGGTGACCGCGGCGACAGCTACAACTACGCTCCCCCGGCCCAGGACGTGCTCGTCTCCGAGCCGGCGGACGTCACCGCCGAACTCCTCGAGGACGGCCCGCTGCGTTCGAGGATCCGCGTCACCCGCGTCTACGAGTGGCCCGCCGAGCTCTCCTCGGAGCGCGACATCCGCAGCGCGCGGACCGTTCCGACCCCGGTCGAGACGCTGGTGGAGGTGCGCGCGGGCGAGCCGTTCGTGCGCGTCTCGACGTCCTTCCTGAACCAGTCCGCCGACCACCGCCTGCGCTTCCACGTTCCGCTGCCGCAGCCGGCCACCACCTCCGCCTCCGCCGGGCAGTTCGCCGTCACCGAGCGCGGGCTCACTTCCGAGGGCGGTTGGGGCGAGTATCCGATCCCGACCTTCCCCGCGACCGAGTTCGTGTCGGCCGGGGCCGCCACCGTCCTGCTCGACCACTCCAGCGAGTACGAACTCGTCGGTGACGGCTCCGAACTCGCCATCACCCTGCTGCGCGCGATCGGCTCGATCAGCGTCAACATCCACCCGCTGCGCGACGAGCCCGCGGCGAGCGAGATCCCGGTACCGGGCGCGCAGGACCTCGGTGTGCGCATCGAGAACCGCTTCGCCGTCGTGCCCTCGGCGACCGGCTGGCGGGGCGCCCACGCGGTGGCGCTCGCCGAGGAGTTCCGCAACGACGTGCTGGTCGCCCGGGGCACCGCGCCCGCCGGGGGCCAGCTGCCCCCCGACGCCACCGGACTGCGGGTCGAGGGGACGGACGTCCTCGTCTCCGGCATCCGCCGTGTCACCGGCGACGAGCGCGGTGCCGGCACCGAGGTGCGCCTGGTGGCCATGAGCGACACGGCGGCGACCGCGCGCGTGACCGGCACCTTCACCGAAGCCACCACGGTCGACCTGCTCGGCCGGCCGCTGTCCACGACGCGGGCCGAGGGCGAGCTCGAACTCCCCCTCGGCCCCTGGGAGATCCGGACGGTCGTGGTCCGGTAGCGGCCTCCTCCGCACCACGCCGGGTGACCGGGGCCACCGGGCCCCTGTCACCCGGGGTCGGCGCACCCCCTCCGGCGTCCGGATCGTTCTGTGAGCAAGAAAGAGTTGTGACCTCGTGCCCTCCCCCATTTCCGCGTACGTCACGGACACCGCGCCAGGGCGTGGAACGCTGCGCCCGGCGCGCTCGTGGCTGCACTCCGACGCCCCCTCTCTGTCGCTGAACGGGACGTGGCGTTTCCACCTGTCGCCGACGGTGCCCGCGGCGGAGGACTTCGCGGCCGAAGGCTTCGACGACGGCGGCTGGGACAGCATCCCCGTGCCCTCCCACTGGGTGCTCCAGGGCGACGGAGCCCACGGCCGGCCCATCTACACCAACGTGCAGTACCCCTTCCCGATCGACCCGCCCCACGTCCCCGACGAGAACCCCACCGGCGACTACCGCCGCCACTTCGAGGTCCCCGCCGACTGGTCACGGGCCGAGCGCGTCGTCCTGCGCTTCGACGGTGTCGAATCGCTCTTCAAGGTGTGGGTGAACGGCCAGGAGATCGGCGGCGCGAGCGGCAGCCGGCTGGCCCACGAGTTCGACGTGACCTCGTCCGTGCGCCCTGGCGACAACGTCATCGCCGTGCGCGTGCACCAGTGGTCGGCCGCCAGCTACGTCGAGGACCAGGACCAGTGGTGGCTGCCGGGCATCTTCCGTGACGTCACCGTCCTCGCCCGCCCGGCCGGCGGCATCGAGGACGTGTGGCTGCGCACCGGGTTCGACGGTGGACGCGGCCGGGTCGAGACCGAGATCACCGCCGAGGCGGCGGCGTTCCCGGTCACCCTGCGCGTCCCCGAACTCGGCGTCGAGAAGGTCTGGGCCTCGGCGGCCGACGTGGCACGGTTCGGCATCGACGACGTGGAGCCCTGGTCGGCCGAGCAGCCGCGCCTGTACGACGTGACCGTGTCGACGGCCGCGGAGACCATCGCCCTGCGCGTGGGCTTCCGCACCGTCGAGATCCGCGGCGACCGGTTCCTGGTCAACGGCCGCCGCGTCGTCTTCCACGGGATGAACCGCCACGAGACGCACCCCGAGCGCGGCCGCGTCTTCGACGAGGCGCACGCCCGCGAGGACCTGGCCCGCATGAAGCGGTTCAACGTGAACGCGATCCGCACCAGCCACTACCCGCCGCACCCGCGGCTGCTCGACCTCGCCGACGAACTCGGCTTCTGGGTCGTCCTCGAATGCGACCTGGAGACGCACGGCTTCGACAAACTCGGCTGGGTGGGCAACCCCAGTGACGACCCGGCGTGGCGTGCGGCCTACCTCGACCGCATCGAGCGCACCGTCGAACGGGACAAGAACCACCCCAGCGTCGTCATGTGGTCGCTGGGCAACGAAGCGGGGACCGGCTCCAACCTCGCCGCGATGTCCGCGTGGGTCCACGCCCGCGACCCCGAGCGGCCGGTGCACTACGAGGGCGACCACGCCGGCGAGTACACCGACGTCTACTCGCGCATGTACGCCACGGTGCCCGAGACCGAGCAGATCGGCACCGACGGTTCGCAGGCTCCGCTGCTCAACTGCACCCCCGCGCAGGGAGCCCGGCAGCGCACCAAGCCGTTCCTGCTCTGCGAGTACGCGCACGCGATGGGCAACGGCCCCGGAGCGCTCGACCAGTACGAGGAGCTGGTGCACCGGCACCCGCGGCTGCACGGCGGCTTCGTCTGGGAGTGGCGTGACCACGGCGTCCTGACGAAGACCCCGGACGGTACGCCCTACTACGCGTACGGCGGCGACTTCGGCGAGGTCGTGCACGACGGCAACTTCGTCATGGACGGCATGCTGCTCAGCGACGACGTCCCGACACCCGGCCTGCACGAGTACAAGGCCGTCGTGCAGCCGGTCCGCTTCACCTTCGACGGGCTCGACGGGCTCGGTGGGCTCGGTGGGCTCGAGGGCATCGACCCGCTCGACAACGACCACGTCGCGATCACCAACCTGCGGCACTCGGCCGACACTTCCGACCTGCGCTTCCGCTGGCGCGTCGAGCACGACGGGACGCTCGTGGACTCCGGGGAGCTGGACGTGCCGGTCGTCGCGGCGGGCGAGTCGGCGCGTGTGCCGCTGCCGGCGATCGCGGTGGCGCGGGACGCGGAGACCTGGCTCACGATCGACGCGGAACTGGCGGCCAAGACCGACTGGGCGCCCGAGGGGCATGTCATCGCGACCGCCCAGCTGGACCGTTCGGCACCGCGTCCCGCGCCCGCCGTTCGGCCGCGAGCCGACTGGCGGCCGGGCGACGGAACCCTGACGCTCGGTGTCGCGGAGTTCGAGGGCGGGTCCCTCGTACGCCTCGCGGGCCGCGACGTGGTGGGCCCGCGGCTGGAGCTGTTCCGTGCTCCCACCGACAACGACGAGGGCACGTCCGGGGAGAACGAGGAGAGCGACAGCACTGTCGCCGGCATCTCCCACGCCGAGCTGTGGCGTCGTGACGGCCTGGACCGGCTGACCTCGCGGCTGGTGTCCGTGGAGCACGCCGACGGGGCGCTGCGCACCGTCGCCACGGTCTCGGCGGCGGACTCCGCGCTGTCGGTGACGGTGGAGACCGTCTGGACGCTCGAGGGCGGAGAGCTCGATCTGCGTGTGGAGATCGAGCCCTCACGCGGCTGGTCGACGGTGTGGCCGCGGATCGGGATCCGTCTCGACCTGCCCGACGGCACGGCTCCCGTCGACGGCGCCGAGTGGTTCGGCCTCGGTCCGCTGGAGTCCTACCCCGACAGCATGCGCGCGGCACGCACCGGGCGTTTCTCCGCCACTGTTCGCGACCTGTCCGTCGACTACGCGCGGCCGCAGGAGACGGGGCACCGTTCCCAGGTGCGGGAGCTGACGCTGTCGAGCGGCGGCACCGGGGTCCTGCGCATCACGGCGGTCCCGGACGCGCGCGGTCGCCGGCCCGGCTTCACGCTCAGCCGCCACACCCCGCAGCAGGTCGCACGGGCCGCGCACCCCTTCGAGCTGCCGGATTCGACGACCAGTCACCTGTTCGTCGACGCGGCACAGCACGGCCTGGGTTCACGGGCCTGCGGGCCCGACGTATGGCCCGACTTCGCGCTCCGGCCCGAATCCCGCACGATCAGGCTGCGCATCGCGGCAGGTGCGTGACCGAGCCTGAGCGACGAGGGGCGCCCGCGCGGAACGGGCGCCCCTCGTCGTTCCACGACCGGCAACCGTGCGGAGCGGGGATGCGCCGGGTCGCACCGGCCACCGTCCACGAGTGCGGCGGCCCGGACTCAAGGTCGTCGCCCACGGGTCGCGGTCACGCCCGGCGCGAGGCTTTATGGCTGTTCGGTTGCCGGAGCAGTTTGGTGATTTCCTCGACATTGACGAGGTTCTGCGCGCGATCCACGGGCGCGCCATGAAATCGCGGACGACTTCGTACTTCGACCGTCGACAAAGGACCGGCCGAACGGACTGTGACTCTTATCACCTGCGCGTAGCCCTCTCCATCATGGGCCTTGCGCACTGCCGAGACCCGCCCCGAACCGGGGTACTCCGCGAGGAAGCGCACACCTTCGAGCCCTTCGAGGACCTTGTGTACGGCCCCGGCCGCGTAGGCGCTGCCGCCCCGCACCGACACGGTCCGCACCTGGCGCGGTGAGACGTTCGCGGGCGTCACCTCGTAACCGAGATCACGCACCCGCCGGACCTGGACGAAGAATCCGGCGCCCACATGGAGCGACAGGAACCCGGCGAAGACGATGCCGAAGGCCAAGCCCGCCGCCATCAGGTTCCCCCCAGGGGACCGCCCCGGGGAGCCCTCGGTCACGGCGGTGAAGCAGACGATGAGCGCCGTGATGAGCAGGGCGTGCACGGCGGCGTACACCGTCGAGTGGAGCAGAACGAAACGTACGGCCTTCTTCACGACTCTCTTTTGTGCTGCGCTAGGAGTGAGAGGGCACGGCCGGTGGCCGCGCCCCCACGGCGGAGCCCACCACCGACCGGATCGACCGAGCCTACGGCGACAGCGGACCGGGCCGCGAATCCCAGGACCGCGCTCTCGGTTTCATGCGCGGCGGAAAGCACCCGCTCCCTATTCTTCTCGTAACAGGAATGTCGCCCCGGCCGACGATCGACCCCGAATTTCCACCGGAGGAGGAGGCGTCGCATGAGAGCGCTTCCGGGACCGGAGGGGATCGACCTCGCGCCGTGGGCCGCGCGGCACGCGTTCCCGTCGCCGGGGGAGGTCGATGACGAACTCGCCCGTATCGCCGCCACCCACCCCCGTTGCCGTCTGGAGCGGCTCGGCCTGTCGCGCGGCGGCCGCCCCGTGACGATGCTGATCGTCCCCGGCGGCCCCCGGCACGTGGTGGTCGTCGGCGGTCCGCATCCCAACGAACCCGCCGGCCACCTGACGGTCCTCGCCCTCGCCCGCCTCCTGACCCGCGGCGACAACCTGACCAGCGGCATCGGCTGCACCTGGCACCTGGTGGGCTGCATCGACCCGGACGGTGCCGCCCTCAACCCGTGGACCGGGATGCCGTTGGACCTGACCGCCTACCACCGGCACTTCTACCGGCCGCCGCTGGCGGCCCAGCCGGAGTGGACGTTCCCCGCGCCCGGTTTCTCCCGCCCGCTGCCGGAGACCACGATCCTGCACGAACTCCTGACCGCGGTACGCCCCGAGGTCTACGTCGACCTGCACAACGCGGACTTCGGCGGCGCGTTCTTCGTGGTGAACCGCCCGCACCCCGCCCTCTCCGGGGCGCTGCGCGACGCCGCCGCCCGGCACCGGATCCCACTGGGCCACGAGGGGATCGACACCATCGGCTGGGCCAAGGACGGGCCCGCCGTCCATGTCATGCCGCCGGTCGGCGAACTCGTCATCACCCCGCCCGGCGCCGACGGGCCCTCGCACGGCGCGAGCAGTCTGCACCACCTCCCGCCGGGTGCGATCGGTGTCATGCCCGAAGTACCGCTGTGGCCGGCCCGCACGCTGCCCGCCCCGTCCACCGGCCCGGGCACCCCCGGCTACCCGGAGCTGATGCGGCGGACCGCCGCCTTGCTGCACGAGCGCTGCCACCTCCTTGAGGAGCTCCTGGACCGCGCGCTCCCCCATCTGCCCGGCGACGCTGCGGTGTTCACCGACGCCGCCGCCGACACCCTGAAGGCCGCCGCCTCATGCGCGGAACTGTGGCGCACCATGGCCGCGGGGCCGGTCACCCGCGACCAGTACGCGGCCGCGGCCGACGGCGCGGCATGCCTCCCCCTGCGCGCCGCCGGCATGCTGCTGCGCGCCACCGCGACGGTGCCCGTGCCCCTGAACTCCCGCCCGGCCTTCACGGGGGCCGAACGCACCGTGCCGACCGAGGCGTTCGAGAGCTGGGACAAGGACCTGCGGGCCACCGCACCCGCCCCGTACCCCCTGCACGCTGTCGTCGGCCTGCAGACCGCCACCGCCCTCACCGCGGCCGCGATCGGCCCCTGACCTGCGGGGACACGCCCGGTGCCTCTGGGGTCATTGAGGCGGGCGGGGCCAATGAGGCTGAGGCGGGCGGACCGGCACATTGCGCTCACCCCTCGCCCGGGTGCGGGCGCCATACGTGCGGGATAGGGTTTTGACGGCAAGCAAGGCGCTCCGCCGGCCGTTCCGGACGGACGTCACCACCGGACGCACCGACGGGACGCATCGAGCGGACGCATCGACCGCGGAGCACCTGCCCGGCTCGGAAACCTGCGAGTTCGCAATCCCACGTTCTCCATCGGGCAGGTGCTTCCGTGCGCGTTCAGTGAGGCGTCGCGCCTCGGGAGTTCGCCGGCCGGGACGGTGCTGGAGGGGGCACGGCACAACGGGCAGGGCAGGAGCGGCGTCGCGGTCCCGGGAACCCGCTACACAGCAGCCCGCGTCCATGCCGAACGCGTCGTGGACGGCCCGCACTTCGACCGCCACGACGTGGAAGTCCACGACCCGTGGGGCGATCTCCCGCGCCCGCTCCGGGCTCGCGCATTCGATCACGTAGTAGGCGGTCGGCTGCTCGGCCGCTCCCGTGAACGGCCCGTCCGTCGCGGCCGATCCCGATCCGTCCCCCCGCCACCGGATCGTCGTGGTGTCCTTCGGGTAGGCCGGCCCGGCTCCGTTCAGCATCTCACCGGTGCCCGCCAGGTCCTGGTGGAGCGCTTCGTGCCGGCGGACCACCTCGGCGCGCTGGGCCGCCGACATCGCCTCGGTCGCCGCGGGATCGGCGTACATCAGCGCCACGTACTTCATGCCCTCACACTGACACCGTACGCAGGCGCCGCACCAGACCGGGACGGCTCGTCCGTCACAGGTCCGGGAAGCGCCGTACGAACCGGCGTTGCCAGGGGGTCTCCACCGCGCGGCGGTCGTAGTGCCGGCGGACGTACGCCACGGCCTGGCCGGCCGGCACTCCGTCGAGGACCGCCATGCACGCCAGGGCCGTTCCCGTCCGGCCGTACCCACCCCCGCAGGCGATCTCGACGCGTTCGTGCGCCGCCCGGCTCAGGGCCTCCCGCAGCACCTCCCGCGCTTCCCCCGGGTCCCGGGGCAGCCAGAAATCGGGCCAGCCCAACCACCGGGCGTCCCACGCGGTCGGCGGAGGCCGCTTCCCGAGCAAGTACACGGCGAAGGCCGGCGCCGGCCCGGACGGCAGCGGACGACGCAGCCCCCGGCCCCGCACCAGCACGCCCGAGGGAAACCTCATGACCCCGCCCCCGGTCGGGCTCCAGCTCTGCGTCATGCAGGCACTGTAGCGACGTCCGACGCGGCGTCGGCTCCGATCCCGGATCGCCCGGTCGGCGAGGTGCGGGAAACGCCGTCGCGCGCCGCCACCGGCCCGGTTGCCCCTCGCCATCCGGGCACACGATCTGCGTCGGCTGGGCGCGTGCGGCTGCGGCGACGACTTCTGTCAGAGCATCCGGACGCAGACCACCCGCAAGGGCAGCCGTACGGAGCCGGGCACCGCTGCGTGCCGCTCCTGGCCGCCACCGGCGTGCTGCTGCTGGACGTCGTGGAACGCTGGATCGTGTACGCCGAGAACCTCGACCGGCCGCCCATGCGGCGTCAGGACGCGGCCGTCGCGGCCTCAGCCGCCGGCGGGCCGGGTGACGATGTCGCAGACCTGTCGGCGGACGACGTCCCGGGCCGCCGGGGGCAGCGAGCCGATCCCGGTCGGTTCCAGCGCGTGGAGGGCCTGTTCGGGGTCGGTGCCGCACGGGGTGGTCGCGGTCAGGACGTCGTAGCCGTCGCGGACGGCGACGCGGAGGTGGGTCCGCCCGGCGGTGTCGGCGTGCACCGCGGTGGCCACGACGAGGGGTGGCGGGCCACCCGCTTCGGCGGGCTGCTTGTGGTAGCCGCTGGTGACCGGTTCGCGCCAGCGGATGCCGAGCAGCAGGTGGCGCTTGCCGAGGGCGTCGGACAGGCCGGTCTCGTAGGTCCCGTCCGGTTCCAGGGTGACGGCGCGGGCGTCGAGGACGAGTGCGGCGGGCAGCAGGCAGCGCAGGGCGCTGCCGACGAGATTGCCGCCGACGGTGGCCGTCCGGCGAACGGCTCCCGTGCCGACACTCGCGGCCGCCCGTCGCAGTGCCTCCGGCACGCGGTCGTCGATCCGGTGCAGTACCACCGCCGCGCCCAGTGCCTCCCGTTCGATGGCGTTGGCCTCGGGCAACTCCCGCAGTGACATGGCGTGTTCGGGGAAGCCGTCGCGCTGCCAGCCGGCCCACACGAGCGTCGCCCCGCCGATCGGCACCGCATCCCGGGCCATGCACTCCTGGGCCTCGGTCACAGAGGTGGGCAGATGCAGGAGCACGGCGGTCGACCTGCTTTCCTGGAGAGCCGGCGATGGAAGGAGATCGCCTCACCTGTCCGATCGCCTCGCTTGCGTATTCTCCCCCGACATGCCGGAGCGCGTACAGGGCACGGGAGTTGAGCGGCCCGGTGCGGCTCCGTGGCGGCAGGCCGAGGTCGAGCGCGGCGCAGCGGGTGCCGGTGCCCTCGGCGACTCGGCCGCGCCGGGACGCCGTTGGCGGCCGGCGGTTCCTTCACCGGTGCGACGACGAGAGGGGGCCGCCACGGCTCGGCACGGTCGCCATGGAGGACGCCGGGCCCGGGGAGAATCGCTTCCCGCGGCGGGGGCGATGCTCCGCCCGGACCGCCCGCGCTCGCACGACCGGCATCGGGCACGAGGACCGCGCGGCAAGCCAGGTGCCGCGCTCGGCGCGCCCCGGTGATCACTGATCCGCTCCAGGAATGGCCGAGCACGAACGGCCACGCCCCCGGCGCGTCGACCGCGTCCGGGGCCGCGGCCGTGCCAGCGGGTCAGTGAGCACCAGGCGTCACACCGTCCGAACCAAGTACTTGCTTGACGCATCAAGCACATCCGACGTACTTTCCTTTCGCAAGCATCTACTTGATGAGGCAAGCATATGTTCAAGCTGTTCAAGACGAAGGAAACAGAGGCGCCCATGACCAGGATCGGCATCATCCTCGGCAGCACCCGCCCCGGCCGCAACGGCGAGGCCGTGGCCCGCTGGGTGCACGAGATCGCCGCGCAGCGCACCGACGCCGAGTTCGAGCTCGTGGACCTGGTGGACTACAAGCTGCCGCTGCTCGACGAGGCGTACCCGGCGGCGATGGGCCAGTACTCCCAGCCGCACACCCACGCCTGGGCGCAGAAGATCGCGTCCTTCGACGGCTTCGTCATCGTCACCCCCGAGTACAACCACTCCGTGCCCGGTGCGCTGAAGAACGCCATCGACTTCCTGCACGCCGAGTGGGTCGACAAGGCCGTCGGCTTCGTCAGCTACGGCTCGACCGGCGGCACCCGCGCCGTGGAGCACCTGCGCCTGATCGCCGGCGAGCTGCAGATGGCCGACGTCCGCTCCCAGGTGGCCCTCTCGCTCTTCACCGACTTCGAGAACTTCAGCACCTTCAAGCCGGCCGAGGGCCAGCGCGACACCCTCGCCACCACCTTCGACCAGGTCGTCAGGTGGGCCAACGCGCTCGCGCCGCTGCGCGCCAGCTGACCCGTCGCCGGCGGCACCGCGCGGAACCGGCGGAGGACCACGGGACGCTGCCCGTGGTCCTCCGCCGCCCCGCTTCGCCCTGGTGGGAACGGGGCTGAGCCGATCGGTGTAGCTGTCGGCCGGGCGGGCCTGCCGCCGGAAGGGGATGGGCAGGCATGGGGGGCGGAGGTGCTTTCGGATGCCCAGCGGTGACGTGCTCGCCCTCGTCGACGAGGGTGGCCGGGTGGTCGAGTGGGGGCCCGCAGCCGAGGAACGGTTCGGGCGGACCGCCGACGAGGCCGTCGGGCGGTCCGTGACCGCGCTCATGAGCGCGGTCACCGGGCCCGGCGCCGAAGGGCCACGACTCGAAGGGCTCGCCGACACCTCCGGGGTACTGGTCAGGCCGGTGCTGCGCGGCACGTCCGTCGCCTGGCAGGTGTTCTCGGCGGGCGGCGCCCGCCCGGGGCAGGACGCGGCGGTCCTGAAGGCCCTGTTCACGCACGCGCCGGTGGCGCTGCACGTCCTCGACGTCCGGCTGTGCGTGGTGCGCGCGAGCACCGCCGTCCGCGGGCCGCGTCCGGTGCCCGAGGATCGAGTGGTCGGGCGGCACTTCACCGAGGTGTGCGCCTTCGAGGCCCCCGGCGACGAAGCCGTCGTGGCGCAGGGGGTGCTCGACAGCGGGGTGCCCGTGGTGGACCGGCTCGTGCGGGGCGTCAGACCCTCGCCCGGACTTCGGCGCCCCATCCGCTCCGTCTCCTACTTCCGGCTGGAGGGCGCCGACGGCGAGGTGCTGGGCCTGGTGGCGTCGGCGGTGGACGTCACGGAGCGGGAGAACGCGCAGAATCGCCTCGCCTTCCTGGAGACGTTCCGTACCCGGGTAGGGCACCGCCTCAGCGTGGCCGCCGTCTGCTGGGAGGTGGTGGAGGCCCTGGTGCCCGCCTTCACCGGCATCGCGGTCGTCGACGTGATCGACGACGTCGTCCGCGGAGAGGAACCGCCCTCGATCCCCGTCCGCGAGGACGTTCCCCTGCGCCGGGCGGCCTTCAAGGGGCTCGTCGCGGGTCACCCGGTCGGAGACGTCCGCCCCCTGCCGGCCGGCACCCCCTTCTCCCACGTCCTGTCGGACCTGCGCCCGCGCCTCGTTCCGATCGACGAGGACAGCTCGTGGCTGGACACCGACGCGGACCGGGGAGATGCCATCCGGCGGTCCCTCGCCCACTCGCTGATCGTGGCGCCACTGCAGCTGCGCGGCCAGGTTCTCGGCGTGGTCAGCTTCTTCCGCCACGGGGACGAGGACCCCTTCGAGGACGACGACATCACGGTGGCGTCCGCCGTGTGCGCGCACGCCGCGCTGTGCATCGACAACGCCCGCCAGTACATGCGCGAGTGGATCATCGCCTCGACCGTCCAGCACCGGCTGCTCCCCCGGCAACCCGTCGCACCGGCCACCCTGGAGATCTCCCCGCTGCACCTTCCCGATCCGGAGGACGCCGGCGCGTGGTTCGACGCGATTCCGCTGCCCGGCGCCCGGACCGCGCTGATCGTCGGCGACGTCACCGGGCAGGGCATCACGACGCCCATCATGATGGGGCTGCTGCGCACGGCCGTGCACACGCTCGCCGCCCTGGACCTGCAGCCCGACGAGTTGCTGGCCCGCCTGAGCGACACCGCGTCGCGGCTCTCCGCCGCCGATGCCGCGCTGCCCCCCATGGACCCCATGCACCGCGGCCCCGTCACCGCCGGCTGCACCATCGCGATCTACGACCCGGTGGACCTCACGTGCACCGTCGCCCGCGCCGGCCTGCCGGAACTCGTCGCCATCCTTCCCGACGGCACCCCGGCCGGCCTGTCCGTCCCCCCGGGCCCGATGCTCACCGGGTCGGGCAGGGCCCCGTTCCCGGCGACCACCGTCAGCCTCCCCCAGGGAAGCACTCTGGCCATGGCCACGGGCGCGCTCGCGGACCAGGTCCTGACGCCGGCCGGCGCACTGCGTCCGCTGCTGGACCGCGCCCACACACGGCCCCTGTCCGACCTGCGCGACACCATCGCGTCGGCGGCCGCGGACGGCCACCTCTCCGGCGAGACCCTGATGCTGCTCGCCCGTACCAAGGCACTGCCCCCGGAACGGGTGCTGATCCTCCCGCTGCCCGCGGACGCCGGGGCCGCGCCGGTCGCCCGCGCCGCGACGCAGCGGCAGATGCGGCTGTGGGGCCTGGACGAGGAGACGGCGTTCACCACCGAGCTCATCGTCAGCGAGTTCGTGGGCAACGCGGTCCGCCACGGCGCGCCGCCGCTGCGTCTGCGCCTGATCCTGGACCGGATGCTGACCTGCGAGGTCAGCGACGGCGCACCCAGCTCGCCCCGGGTGAAGCACGCCCGCACCATCGACGAGACGGGCCGCGGGCTGTTCATCGTCGCGAGCCTCGCCGACCGGTGGGGCACCCGCCACCACGGGCGGGGAAAGACGGTCTGGGCCGAGCAGCCGACCGGGCGGTCCGCACCGGCCGCACCGGCCGCACCGGGGCCCGGAACGCCGGGCCCGGGGCCCGCGGGCGGGTGACGGTCCGCGCAGCCCGTACGCTGAGGAGGCGATGAACGTCTTCAGCACGCCGTCGGGCGCACTCGAACTGACACGCTTCCCGGCGGACCCGCGGGAGTCCCTGCGGGCATGGGACGCCGCGGACGACTATCTGCTGCGGCACCTGGCCGAGACCGGAACGGACCTGACGGGCGAGGTCACCGTGCTCGGGGACCGCTGGGGGGCGCTGGTGACGGCGCTGGCCGCGCACCGCCCGGCGCAGATCACCGACTCCCACCTCGGGCAGCAGGCCACCCGGGCCAACCTGCGGCGCAACGCGCCGCGGGCACAGGACGGGGTGCGGATGCTGACCACGCGCGACGACCCGCCCGCGCGCATCGACGTCCTGCTGGTCAGGGTGCCCAAGAGCCTGGCCCTGCTGGAGGACCAGCTGCACCGGCTGGCACCCGCGCTGCACGCCGGGACCGTCGTAGTGGGCACCGGCATGGTCACCGAGATCCACACCTCCACGCTGAAGCTTTTCGAACGGATCGTCGGACCGACGCGCACGTCGCTGGCCGTCCGCAAGGCCCGGCTGATCTTCAGCACACCCGACCCCTCGGCCCGGCACGGCGCGAACCCGTGGCCGCTGCGGTATGCGCTCCCCGACGGCATCGGCGTGCTGTCGGGCCGCACGGTCACCAACCACGCCGGGGTCTTCTGCGCCGACCACCTCGACATCGGCACCCGGTTCCTGCTCCGGCACCTGCCGGACCGGCACGGACCCGACAGCGTGATCGACCTGGGCTGCGGCAACGGCGTGGTGGGGACCGCGGTGGCACTCGCCAACCCCGGCGCCGACGTGCTGTTCGTCGACGAGTCGCACCAGGCCGTGGCCTCCGCCGAGGCGACGTTCCACGACAACGCGGGGCCCGGGGCAAAGGCCCGGTTCCTCGTCGGTGACGCCGCGGACGTCCTGACGGCGGTCCCGCCCGGCGGCGCCGACCTGGTGCTCAACAACCCGCCGTTCCACTCCCACCAGTCGGTCACCGACACCACCGCCCGCCGTATGTTCCACACCGCCAAGGACGCGCTGCGCACCGGCGGCGAGCTGCTGGTCATCGGCAACCGGCACCTGGGCTACCACGTACGGCTGCGGCGGCTGTTCGGCAACTGCGAAGTCCTCGCCTCCGACCCGAAGTTCGTCATCCTGCGGGCCGTCAAGAGCTGAGCGCCCCCGGCCGGGCCCCGGTGACGTGCTCACGCTCCGCGGCCCGCGCCGGTACGGGCCGCACGGCCCGCGGCTGAGGGCGCCGCCGGCTCACGCGAAGGCGGCCTCGTCGAACGAGCAGCCTCCGCGGTCCGCGGGCGGCAGGGCGTAACGGGACGTCAGCCGGGGCGTGCGGCGGAAGTACTGCCGGTAGCCGGACGCCCGGAACGCCAGGTCGAAGGCGTGGCCCTCGACATGCCAGTGCGGCAGGTCCTGCCGGTCGTCCTCCGGAGTCAGCCGGTGCAGGGCGTCGATCTCCAGGTCGGGCGACCGGCCCTTGAAGCCGAGACCCCCTTCGAGGTCCTGGACGTCGTCGAAGACCAGCGTCGCCGGGGACACCCAGAAGGTGAAGTGCTTCTCCGGCGGGAGTGGCTGGACCCAGCGGACGATGTAGTCGAGGTCGAGCAGGAGCCGTGGCGGGCCGGCATCGGTCTGCTGCAGGTGGAGTCCGTGCACGGTGGCGTAGTGCCACCCCATGTCCTCGAAGTCGGCGTCGCTCCACACACTCTTCGAAAGACCTGATTCCTGGTGATCATCTGCGCTCATGGCTGCATCCAACCAAATCCTTGCCCGGCCGCGACAACGAGGGGACAGCCTGACTGGCCGGGGTCCGGGGCGTGTCGGCCAGGGTATCGCGGCTGGACCGGGGGCCGGCGAAGCCCCGGACGGCCCAGCCTTTGCGCACGTTCGGGTGGTCGGCGGTCGGCGGCGGGGCGTCAGGACCGGCGTCCCGCCGCCGCGTAGGCGTCTATCTCCGCCACGATGCGCTGCTTGCCTGCGTCGTCGAGGAACGACGCGCGCACCGCGTTCCTCGCGAGGTCGGCGAGTCCCGCCTCGTCGAGGCCGAGCAGCCGGGCGGCGACCGCGTACTCGTTGTTCAGATCGGTGCCGAACATCGGCGGGTCGTCGGAGTTGACGGTGACCCGGACCCCGGCCCTGACGAACTCCCCGAGGGGGTGGGCGTCCAGCGTGCGGACCGTCCGCGTGGCGAGGTTGGACGTCGGGCAGACCTCCAGCGGGATGCCGTGCTCGGCGAGGTACGCGAGGAGTTCCGGGTCCCGGGCGGCGTGGGTGCCGTGACCGATCCGTTCCGCGCCGAGGTCGCGCAGCGCCTCCCACACCGCCTCCGGTCCGGTCGTCTCGCCGGCGTGCGGCACGGACCGCAGGCCGGCGGCGACAGCGCGGTCGAAGTACGGCTTGAACTGGCGTCGCGACACACCGGTCTCGGGTCCGCCGAGCCCGAAGGAGACCAGGCCCTCGGGGCGAATGCGGTCGTCGGTGGCGAGCCGCGTGGTCTGCTCGGCGTACACCCCGGGCCGGCCCGGAATGTCGAAGCACCAGCGCAGGATCACCCCGAACTCCTTCTCCGCCGCCGAACGGGCGTCCTCGATCGCGTCCATGAAGGCACGTTCGTCGATGCCGCGCCGGACGGAGGTGTACGGGGTGACGGTCAACTCCGCGTACCGCACGTTCTGCCGGCCCATGTCCCTGGCGGCCTCGTACGTCAGGAGGCGGACGTCCTCCGGCGTGCGGACCAGACCGGCCACGGCGACGTACACGTCGATGAAGTGGGCGAAGTCCCTGAAGGTGAAGTATCCGGCCAGCGCCTCGGGGTCGGCGGGCACTCCGGCGCCGGGATGACGGGCCGCCAGTTCCGCCACGATGCGGGGGGAGGCGGAGCCGACGTGGTGCACGTGCAGTTCGGCCTTCGGCAGTCCGGCGATGAACGCGCCCAGGTCACGGCCGGGCCCCTCGTCGCCCGTGAACGGGTCGCGCTTCTCGGTACCGTCCAATTGATGCCGCCCGGAGAGTCGACGCAGCCCCCACGGCCGCCGGCCTTGCCTGAAGGATAAGGCGGCAGACCGGCCGCCGCGCCCCGGCATCGCGAGGAATCCGGGCAGCGGAACCACGACGGGGCCCCGTCCCCCGTGGCCGCCGCAATGCATCCGCCGGCCCCGGGCGGTCGTCGCTCGGGAATTCGGTATTTCCCTGAATGCGGTCCGGAATTTCCGTGACGCGAACCGGCGGTGATGCCGGAACACCGTGCGGACTTGTCAGGGGAAACCATGTTCCTCGGGCACCGCCGGCGCGGGCCCCGATCAACCCGATGATCACTCTTCCGGAGCGGGCGGCGCGCGCTCCCACCGAGACCACGGGCGGACTGCTTGGGTGTTGACCGGCCACACCGTCCATGTCCGTGTCCGTGTCTGCGTCCGTGTCTGCGTCCGGATCTCGTATCTCCATGGGGAACACATGCTGCAAACCACCGAGGCGACGCCTCCCGGCACCGTGCGACCGGATGTCGGCGCCGTTCTCCGCGACCACGTCCGGCCGCTCGCCGACGAGGTCGACCGCGCGGGCCGCTTCCCCCGCGAGAGCGTGCGCGCACTCGCCGACGAGGGCGCCCTCGGCCTGCTCAGCTCCCCGGCGCACGGCGGGGGCGGCGGGGACCTGCGGCAGGCCGCCGCGGTGATCGAGCAGGTGGCGGGGGCCTGCGGCTCCACGGCGATGGTCCTGCTCATGCACTACTCCGCCGTGTCCGTCATCGAGCGCCACGGGCCGGACGACGTACGGCGGGCGATCGCCGAGGGCCGCCACCTGAGCACGCTCGCCTTCTCCGAGCGCGGGTCGCGCAGCCACTTCTGGGCACCCGCGGGCACGGCCGTTCCGGCCGGCGCGGGCGACGTGCGACTGGACGCGGTGAAGTCGTGGGTCACCGCGGCGGGCGAGGCCGACAGCTACGTCTGGTCGAGCCGGCCGCTGCGGGCCGACGGCCCCATGACGCTGTGGCTCGTCCCGGGTGACCTCCCCGGCCTGTCGGTGCGCGGCGACTACGACGGGTTCGGGCTGCGCGGCAACGCCTCCTGCCCGATCACCGCCGAGGGCGTGACCCTGCCCGCGCGGGCCGTGCTCGGGACCGACGGACAGGGCCTGGCCACCGCCCTGGAACTGGCACTGCCGTGCTTCCTCGTGCTGAGCGCCGCCTTCTCCCTGGGGGTCATGGAGACGCTCGCGGAGCTGACCGCCCGGCACTTGCGCACCGCCCGCCTGGAGCACCTGGGCGAGACGCTGGCGCAGCAGCCCGTCACCCGCCGGCAGTACGCACAGCTGCGCCTGCGCACGGACTCCGTGCGCGCCTTCCTGGACGACACCCTGGACGCGATGGCGGCGGGGAGCCCGGGGGCGCCGGTGCGGGCGCTGCAGGTGAAGGCGCTGGCGGGCGAGGCCGCGGCCGAGGTGGCCGACGGCGCCATGCGCCTGTGCGGAGGGTCGGCCTTCCGCCGGGACCTGGGCGTGGAGCGCCGTTTCCGGGACGCCCTGGCGGCACGCGTGATGGCACCGACCACCGAGGCGCTGCACGACTTCTGCGGCCGCGCCGGACTGGGCCTGCCGCTGTTCGAGGAGGCCGGATGACCGACATCGTCCTGGGCGCCGTCGCGTACGACCCGAAGGTCGTCACGATCTGGTCCGGTTTCCGCTCGTGGCTGCGCGAGCACGGCCTCGACATGGACTTCGTGCTCTACGCCCACTACGAGCGGCAGACCGAGGACCTGGTCCGCGGCCGTATCGACGCGGCGTGGCAGTCCCCCCTCGCGTGGCTGCGCACCCGCCGTATGGCGGAGGCCGCGGGCACGGGGGTCAGGCCGCTCGTCATGCGCGACACCGACCGCGACCTCACCTCGGTGATCGTGGTGCGGTCCAACGGGCCGGTCGTCACGGTCGCCGACCTCAAGGGCGAGACCGTCGCCGTGGGCGCGATCGACTCGCCCCAGGCGACCCTCCTGCCCCTGCGTCATCTCAGGGACGCGGGCCTGATCCCGGGGACCGACTTCCGCGTCCGGCGCCACGACACCGGCGTGGGGCTGCACGGAGACCACATCGGGGGCGAGCGCGAGGCGGCCCGCGCGGTCCTGGCCGGGGAGGTCGCGGCGGCCTGCATGAGCGACGCCTCCTACCTCACCTTCGGTCTGGAAGGGTCCCTGCCCGCCGGGACCACGCGTCTGCTGGCGCGCACCGCCCCCTTCGACCACTGCGTGCTCGCCACCGGGCCCTCGCTCGGCACGGAGCGCGGTGAGCGGCTGTCCGAGCTGCTGCAGTCGATGTCCTACGCCGACCCCGGCGTGCGTCATCTGCTCGACCTGGAAGGGCTCAGGCAGTGGCTCCCTGGACGCGACAGCGGCTTCGCAGACCTGGCGGCGGCCGTGGACGAGACGGGGTTCTACGACGCCGAGGGCAACGTCACGATCGCCGGCTACCGACCGTGACCGCGGGCGGGGAGCCGTCCCACCTCGTGCTGGACCTGGCGGGGACCGGCTTCGACGAGGGCGCCCATCTGCTGCTGCGCCGCTCGTTGAGCCAGGTGGCGGCCGGCGGCAGGGTCGCCGTCACCGGCATGGGTCCCGCGCTTCTCGCCCCCCTCACCGCCTGGTGCCGCCGCGAGGGCCACACCGTGTCCCTCGCGGCGCCGGAGGAGGCCCCGGTGCGTGCCCATGTGCGCCGTGGCGACACCGCCGTGGCCCGGTGGGAGGGCGCCGAGCGTGCCGGGGGCCCAGACGCGCGCGAGGTGGCCAGACGGCCACCGCTGCACTGGGGCCTGGCCGCGCGCGGCGCCCTGGTGGAGGCCGGCGGGCCGGAGGTGCCCTTCGCGGTCACCGATCAGGACGTCGCCTGGACGGACCTCGCGCCGCGGCTGTACCGGCAGGCGGCGGCCGCGCAGTGGGACCCGCTGACCGCCGTCCCGTGGGACACCGCGTTCGCCCTGCCGGACGAGGTCGAGGCGGCCGTCGTACAGGTCATGACGTACCTGGTGGAAAACGAACAGGCCGCGCTCATCGTGCCGGCCCGCCTGCTCGTGCAGGTGCACCCGCACTTCCGTGAGGTGCTCCAACTCCTGGCCGTGCAGGCCGCGGACGAGGCCCGGCACATCGAGGTGTTCACCCGGCGGGCGCTGCTCAAGGGCGGCACCATGGGAACGTCCACGGTCGGCGGCCGGGCGTCACTGACGACACTGCTCACCGAGCCGGACTTCTCCATCGCCTCCTTCCTGCTGTCGGTGCTCGGCGAGGGCAGCTTCCTCAATCTGCTAGCCTTCCTCGAACGGCACGGCCCCGACCCGGTGACCCGGCGGATCAGCCGCCTGGTCCGCCAGGACGAGGCACGGCACGTGGCCTTCGGCCTGGGGCACCTGGAGCACCGTGCGAACGTGGACCCGCAACTGCGCGGCCTGCTGCGGGCCGCGGTGGAGCGCCGGCACGACGCGCTGGCGGGCTCCGCCGGTCTGAACCAGGACGTCTTCGACGCCCTGGTGCTCCTGGCCGCCGGTTCGTGGGCCCCGGCGGCGATCGCCCGCGGCTGGCGGGCGGTGCAGCGCCTCCAGGCGGACATGGACGAGGCGCGCCGTCACCGGCTGTCCCGGCTGGGCTTCCCCGACGACGAGGCCACCGCCCTGTCGGCCCTGCACACCCGCAATTTCATGTGACGGCGCCGCGCGCGGGCATGACACGACGGTGCGTCCTACGATGGGACAAAAGGCCCTTCGAGCCCACGGCCACCTCACGGCCACCCCATCGGGCGCGGACACCGCGCCGTTACGCCGCGCGGCCCGCCATCGGGAGGCCGCCGCGCGGAAGTTCGCCGGTCGAGGAGGCAGCACCATGTCGCGTCGTCCCCTGTCGTGCCTCCTGCTCGCACTCGCCGGCGCCCTCGTTCCGGCGGCCGCCGCGGCGGGCGCGGATCCGCCGATGCTGCTGGACGACGTGACCCAGCGGCCGTCGGTCATGCCGCCGACCTTCGAGGCGACGAACACGGCCGCCCTGGTGGGTCTGCGCTGGTCCCATTGGGGCTCGCCGGAGGCGACCGGCCGGGGCACCCTGAGGATCAACACCTGCGAGCCCAACTGCGCGGAAGGCCACGTCCGCGTGCTGCCGGGCTCCGATCTGCAGGTGCGGGGCGTACGGATCGACCAGGGCCGCCACTACTACCGGCAGTACCGGATCCTGAACGCGTCCTTCTCCCCGTCGGACCGTGCGGCCTACGCGCACTGGACGGACACCTACACGCCCAGGGACTTCCGCTGAGGCGGTCGCCCGTCGCGCGCGCTCACTCCTCGCCGGAGAACCGCTCCCACGCGGACTGGCGGGTGATCCCGAGGGTCTCCCCGATCCTGCTCCAGGTGACGCCGCGTCGGCGCAGTTCCCGCACCCAGGCGGTGAGGTCGGCCTCGGCCGCGTCGATGTGCGCGGCGACGCGCGGAATGTGACCGAGCATCTCCTCGTCCGTCATCGACTCCCAGACGGACACGGGCCGCCCCGCGGGGCTGCCGAGGCTCCCGTCGATGATCGAGGCGGACAGGGCCACGCACTCGTTGCAGATGTACACACCGGGACCGGCGACCAGCTTGTCGACCTCGGTGTTCGGCTTGCCGCAGAAGGAGCAGCGGGTGAGTTCCGGCAGAGTCTCGGACAGTGTCACGGTGCGCCCCCGAACGGTCAGGATTTTCCTGAACCCTAGGCCGTCAGGGCGAACCTGACAAGGCCTCAGCCGCGCGCCCGCGGTACGACAACAGACCGGGGCCGGCACCCGTGAGGGTGCCGGCCCCGGACCGCGATGCCGTCGGCGTCAGGCGGGAACGATGTTCTCGGCCTGCGGGCCCTTCTGGCCCTGCGTGACGTCGAAGCTCACCTTCTGGCCCTCCTGCAGCTCACGGAAGCCCTGGGTCGCGATGTTCGAGTAGTGGGCGAAGACGTCAGCGCCGCCACCGTCCTGCTCGATGAAGCCGAAACCCTTTTCCGCGTTGAACCACTTCACGGTGCCAGTTGCCATGATGAAACTCCTTCGGGAGCAGTACACCAAGTCCGCACTGTGCGGACTTCTGTCGCCGCAATGACCCTCCGGAAGGACCGGAAAAACAAAAATGCACCTGTGGGTCACATCCCGTCAGGCGCACATAAAGTTCATGGGTACCAAAACTGCAACGTAACCAACGTAACACAGAATTCACGGCGGGGGTGGGAGGCGCGACGAGGAAGGTTCGCCCCGTTTCCCCTCGCCGCGCTGTCGTTCTGGGCCCCGTCTTGTGCGAGGCTGGCTGTGCCAGCTCATCCGTCCACCGTGTGGAGACCCAGTGCGCTGCATCATCGCCGGTTACCCCTTCGACCTCACCGCGAGCGAGGTGCAGCGGGCCATGAGCGGTATCGCTCCCGAGCCTGCCGCCGGCGAGTGCGTCCTCATCGGTCAGCGCTCCTACCCCGTCAAGCAGGTGGGTGCGGTGATCACCCGCCAGGACCGGCGTGACTTCACCGCCGCGGAGGTCACCCGGGCCATGAAGCGCCTCGGGTTCACCTGTCACCCCACTCCCCCCGCCGACGTCTGAGCGCGCGGGCCCTCACCCCGGCGGGGCGGCGGCGCGGACGTCCTCGGACGCCACGACGCAGTCCATGAGGACGCGGGCCTCGTCGGCGGTGGCTCCCGGCGGTACCACCAGCAGGTCGCAGCGGCCGACGCCGTAGGACAGCAGGCAGATCGTGTTCGAGCGCGCCGCGGCCGGTGACCGGTTGATGTGCACGTCCCGGTCGGCGAACCGCAGTTCCTCGGGCCCCGTGCGCCACATCGGCCCGCTCACCGTCACCCGGCTGATGCCGGGCCAGCGTGCGTCCAGAGCGGCCAGCAGGCCGGGCAGTCCCTCGCGGAGATCGTGGGACCGCGGCCACCAGACCCCGTCCAGCCCGTGGGGACCGAGTTCGCGGCGCACCAGTCTGACCCGGGTGGGCGGATCGGGAGGACCGGGCGGAAGATCCCGGGGGCCGCGGCCGGGGGGCATGTCAGCCGCCCGTCCGCGGAGGCACGGCCAGCCACGCCTGGAATCCGCCGGGGTGTTCGGGTGTACGGGCCGTGTTCACCGTCAGATGGAGCCGGGTGCCCTGGCCGGTGCGACCGGCCGGGTAGCTGCGCTGTTCCGAGCTGGCGAACCAGGCACGGAGCACTTCCGCCACTTGCCGCGCCACTTCCGGTGAGGCGGCGGTGATGCACACGTCGGCGAGGGGGGATGCCGGAAGCGCCGACTCGGCTCTCACGGTGTCTCCTTGGCCGCGCGCCCCGCGTCGGCGGGCCGCGACGACCGTGGCGCGGCCGTGGGGACAGCGGTGGGTACGCGGTATGCGCGAGGGGGCAGGCCGGGCATCGTCGTCGCGGCCATGACGCCGCCTTCCAGCCTGTCGAACCACCAGGCGGTCACGTTCCCGATGACGACGCCAACGCTGATGCCAACGCACGAAATGCCTTCGGTCCCCCCACCGTACTCCTCATAGGTGATGACCGTTGGCGCGCCCGCGGCCTGCCGGCGCCTGCGCCCGGTGACCGGATGCCACCCGTCGCCACCGCGGGGACAGTTGCGGCGGGGGCGGACACGGGGCGGTGCGTCGTGTCTGGGACCGGGTCATCAGGGGAGGGGCAGAAGCCGGGCGGTCATGGCGGCGACCGCGGCCACGACCGCTGCCCGGTGCCGGTGGCGGCGGGCCGTCTCGTCGCCCCCGCCCGGGTTCCGGTTCCCGGGGGGCGTGAGGAGCCGGGACCGCGTGGCGGCCAGGGCGACCATGACGTCCTGCGCTCCGGAACAACCAGACGGCTGGATGTGTGCCGCGAGCGCCATGCCGGTCGGGCGAAGGCCCGCGCGTCACCGGGGAGGACGCGTTCCGCGCGCGGCCGCCGCGGGGCCGGGACAGGCTGAGGGCGGGCGAAGGGCCGTGGTGCGGAACCCGCCACAGCCCTGACGCCTTGAATGGGCCCCCGCCGCGGCACGGTGGCGGGGGCCGACAGCCGCGGGGCCCCCGCCCACCCCGCGCAGGAAGCCCTGCCGGAACCCGGCCGGTCCGCCCTCGGTTTTTCGTCCGAGCCGCCGGAATAGTTGCCTCGACATACGGGTTTGCAAGGGACGTGGTGTGACGAACGACGCCACCTCCTCTTCCCGGCCCGGAGGCCCCACTCAATGACCCACACGACGACCGACCAGCCCACGCGGAGAACCACCGCGGCCGTCGTCCCCGTTCTCGCCTTCGCAGGCATCGTTGTCGCGGTCATGCAGACGCTGCTGGTCCCCGTCATCAAAGACCTGCCGCAACTGCTGCACACCGCTCCCACCAACGCCACCTGGGTCCTGACCTCGACCCTGCTCTCCGGTGCCGTGGCCACCCCGATCATGGGCCGCCTCGGCGACCTCTACGGCAAGCGCCGCCTGCTGATCACCAGCCTCTCGATCATGGTGATCGGCGCCGTGATCAGCGCCGTCACCAGCGAACTGCTCACGATGATCGTGGGGCGCACGCTGCAGGGCTTCGCCATGGGCGCGATCCCGCTCGGCATCGGGCTGATGCGCGACATGCTGCCCCGCGAACGGCTCGGCTCGGCCATGGCCCTGATGAGCTCCTCGATCGGTGTCGGTGGCGGCCTCGCGCTGCCCGGCGCGGCCCTGATCGCGCAGCACAGCGACTGGCACGCCCTCTTCTACGCCGCCGCCGGTCTGGGCGTGCTCGCGATCGCGCTCACCCTGATCGTCGTGCCCGAGTCCCCGATGCGCGCGAAGGGCTCCTTCGACCTGCCCGGCGCGATCGGCCTGACCACCGGCCTGGTGCTGCTCCTGCTGCCGATCACCAAGGGCAGCGACTGGGGCTGGTCCTCCGGCACCACGCTCGGCCTGTTCGGCGCGGCCCTCGTCATCCTGGTGCTGTGGGGCCTGATGGAGCTGCGGCTGAAGGCACCGCTGGTCGACCTGCGGACCACCGCACGGCGCGAAGTGCTGCTCACCAACCTCGCCTCGATCATGGTCGGGGTCAGCTTCTACGTGGTCTCGCTGGTCCTCCCCCAGCTGCTCCAGCTGCCGGCCGCCACCGGCTACGGCCTCGGCCAGTCGATGGTCGTCGCGGGTCTGTGCGTGGCGCCCCTGGGCCTGACGATGATGCTGACGGCCCCGGTCTACGCCCGGCTCTCCGCACGCTTCGGCCCGAAGGTCACCCTGATCGTCGGCATGCTGATCATCGCGCTCGGCTACGGCGGCGGTCTCGGGCTGATGGACGCCGCCTGGCAGACCGTGATCACGGCGGTGGTCCTGGGCGCCGGCATCGGCCTGGCGTACTCCTCCCTGCCCGCGCTGATCGTGAGCGCCGTCCCCGCCTCCGAGACGGGCGCCGCGAACGGCCTCAACACCCTGATGCGGTCCATCGGCACCTCGGTGTCGAGCGCCGTGATCGGCATGGTGCTCGCCAACACCGCGAACCACGCCGACGGCCTCACCATCCCGACCATGCACGGTTTCCGCGTGTCGTTCGTCATCGCCACCGGCGCGGTCGTCATCGGCGTGCTCCTCGCCCTGGGGCTGCCGGGACGGCGGGCGGCCACGCTCCAGCTGCGGACCAGCAGCGAGGAGGAGGCCGGCCTGGCGAACGCCGAGGAGGTGCTGCGGGGCTTCCGCGGCCGGGTGCTGGCGGCAGGGGGCGCGCCCGTCGCCCGTGCCAAGGTCACACTGATCGACCGCCGCGGCCGTCAGGCGGGCGCGACGATATCGGGCGAGGACGGGACGTACACGCTCACCGTCCCGGCCGAGGGCCACTACGTCCTGGCCGCACGTGCCGCCGGGCACGGCCCGCTGGCGTCCTCGGCGACCCACCCCGGCCACGAGCACCTGGTCGACCTCGACCTGTCACTGCCCGGCGAGACGGTCAGCGCCTGAGTCCGAGCGCCGAGCGACGGCGGCCGGGTGCCCCGGGCACCCGGCCGCCGTCCGTGTCAGCGGGGGCCCAGCGCCGCGCGCGCCAGGTGCGACAGGCAGCGGCGCGTCCGGTCCTCGCCCACCTCGGGCAGCAGCGCCGTGATGTGCACGGCGGACAGGTTGGCCAGCAGGACGTGGGCGGAGGCCTCCGGGTCGGCCGCGCCGTCGAGCAGGCTCACCAGGTGGCGGTGCCAGAAGCGGTAGGCGCCCGCCCGGTGGCGGGAGCCGGCGGCCGCGGTCTCGTACGCGCGCACCAGGGCGAGGTGCCGCATCAAGTGATCGACATAGGCGTCGACGAACGCGGCGAGGCGGTCGCCGGCCGGCGCCCCGGGGCCCAGCGGTGGCGGCCCGTGCGTGACGGCCTCCCGCAGGTCGTGCTCCCGCTCGGCCAGCAGGGCCGCGGCCAGCCCCGCCCTGTCGCCGAAGCGGCGGAACACGGTTCCCTTCCCGACCCCCGCGGCCGCCGCCACCTGCTCCATGGTCACGCCGTCCATCCCGCGCTCGGCGAACAGCCCGGCCGCCGCTTCGAGGATCGCGGCGCGGTTGCGCGCTGCGTCCGCCCGTTCCCGCAGCGGCCAGGGCCGCGCCGGGGCGCCGGTCACGTACCCACGCGCGGCGGGGTGGACGTGCCGTACACACGCCTGGCGTGGCTCGCGTACAGCCGGGGCCCGATGATCGGCATGATCAGGCGGGCGGCGAACGGGGCGTGCGCGAGCACCGCCTTGACCACCTCGGGATCGCCCTCGTACATCACCATGCCGAAGGCGAGCGGCAGGACCTTCTTCGGGCTCCCGGCCATGCCGTGCTCCCCGAGGAGCTGCCACTCCGCGGCGGTGATGTACTTCTCCGCCAGCGGCAGGATCTCCTTCTCCTCCAGCGCCATGTGCTCCAGCAGCGCGGTGAGCAGCCGGTCGAGTGCGTCAGCGAGCTCCTCGCCGCCGTGAGCCGTCGTACGCCAGGGCGACAGGAGCTCCGTCGCCTCGTGGAGGGCGCTCTCGATCACATGATGCTGCCCCTCCATCGTGGGCACGATCGCCGCCGTCTCCTCCCCGCCCCGCTCGAGGAGGCGCGGCCACACGATCGCGTCCTCGCCCTCGTGGTGGAGGTGCAGGATCAGGCAGACCTTGTCGGCGTGGGCCGCGACGACCTCGGCGCGCCCGGTGTCCCCCGGCGCGACGTCCCGCACGAGCTGCGGAAGCAGCCGGAACTCCCGCCGCATCATGGTGTGGGCCATGTACATGTCCCGTACATCGGCCATCGGCTCGTTCACTGCCGGACTCACTCGAACCCCGTTCTCACGTTGTGGATGCCGCGACGACCGCGGCCGGTCAGACCAGCCGGGCCGACAGCGTGATCGCCGTACCGGCGAGCGCCTGGCTGACGGGGCAGTTCTCCTTGGCTTCCTCGGCGGCGGCCACGAACGCGTCGTTGCCGATGCCCTCGACGACACCCTCGACGCTCAGGTGGACACCCGTGATGCCCGTCCCCGGCCGGAAGGTCACGTCGGCGGAGGTGACCAGCTGGGTGGGAGGGGTACCGGCACCCGACAGACCGTGGGAGAGCGCCATCGAGAAGCAGCTGGAGTGCGCGGCGGCGAGGAGCTCTTCCGGGCTGGTCCGGCCGTCGGCCTCCCCGGCACGCGCAGGCCACGACACCGGCTGCGCACCCAGGTCCGAGGAGTCGAAGGTGACGACTCCGCTGCCCTCCAGAAGGTCGCCGTCCCAAACGGTGTGAGCGCTTCGTACGGTTGCCACGATGAACCCCTCGCATGCTTGCCTCGGCCCGGCGGCACGGTCCGGTCGCGGACCGGCCCGGTGGACCACCGATCACGTTCGGGGACCGATGCTGTCAGGACGGGGGGCCGCGGCCATCGGGAGGATTGCGTATCTTGCCGCCGGTCGCGTGCACCGGCACTCCTGCCGCGGGCCCGCGGGCATGGGGAGAACTCCCGACCCCGCGGTCCTGCCGGACGGACCCCGGTGGCCGGGCTATCCGATCTCCACCACGCGCGCCCAGTCCGGCGGCGTGTCCGGCACGTAGTCCGGATCGTCCTCGTTCACGGACGAGTGCCGCCGGGGGAACAGTCCCACCACGGTGCGGCAGGCCGGGCTCGTTGCCGGCCACGGGGTCTGACCGTCCGTCAGAACCACGATGACATCGGGGTGGGGCCGCGTGCGGAGCGCCGTGGCGAAACCGGTCCGCAGGTCCGTGCCCCCACCGCCCACCAGGGGAATGCCCTCGCCGCGGCACAACGGGTGCACGATGCGGGCCGACGCGTCGCACGGCACGACGGTGACCATGTCCCGACGGCCGCCCACGGCACGGGAGATGGCGGCGACCTCGAGGAGGGCGCTGCCGAGTTCGGTGTCGCTGACCGAGCCGGAGGTGTCGATGACGACGCAGACCCGTGGCGGCCTGCGCCGCAGGCTCGGCAGGACGACCCCGGGGACACCGGCGGAGCGGCGGGACGGGCGACCGTAGCTGTAGTCCTCCCCCACCCCGGGGCCGGAAGCCGCCGAGCGGACGGCGGCGCCCAGCAACTCCCGCCACGGCTGCGGCGGGTGGAAGGCGTCCTCCGCCCACCGCCGCCACCCACTGGGGGCGCTCCCCGGCCGGCCGGTGATGCCTTGCGCGACGCGGAACCGCACGGCGTCCCGTTCCTGTTCGCCGAGGCCGTCCGCGCCCTCGGGACCCAGGTCCCAAGCGCGGTCGAGGCCGTCGGCGCCGCTGCCGCAGTCCAGCCAGGCGATGCTCTGAGTGAGCGGGACGAGTCCGAACCTGCGCAGGTAGTCCTCCATGAGGAGGCCCGCGGGCAGGCCCAACGACGCCGGCACGACGGCGCCTTCGGGCCGCACCAGGCCGTCGCCGTAGATGTCGTCGTTGATCTCGCAATCGGCCGCGATGTTCATCCGCAGCCGTTCGCCCGGACCGGTCAGGCCGCGCTCCCTCGCGACGCGGTCGCCGCGCCCGTGGTGGTCGCGCAGCAGATGGGAGACTTCGTGCACCCATACCCCGGCCAGTTCCTCCACCGGGGTCCGGTCGACGAACGCGGGCGAGACGTAGCACCGCCAGTGCCGGTCGACGGCCATCGTCGGCACTCGCCGGGACTCCACGGTGTGCAGGGCGAACAGCGCCGTCGCCAGGTAGGGCCGGGCACGGGCGGCGTGCAGCCGGGCGGCGAAGAGCTTCTCGCGGTCCAGGGCCGCGGGGGTGGCGGGTGCCGGTTCGGGCGTGGGTGCGGGGGCCGGCCCCGGCGCGTCGTGCCTCATCGGGCCGCCTTCTCGGCCCGCGCGGCACGGACGGCGGCCTGGTCGGCCCGGCGGGACAACGTCACCGTTCCGGCGAGTCGTTCGATGGCGGCGGGCACGTCCCAGTCCTGCCGGCGCAGCGCGGCGAGGGTGGTCGCGGGGACGACCACCAGGTCCGGGGCCCCGGTCTCCAGCGCCAGGACCAGGAGCGCCCACGCCGCGTCCCAGCGGGACTTCTCGGGGCGCCTGCGGACGGCGTCCACCACGCCGTCGAGCACGGCCTGGCGCAGATCGCCCCGTTCGGGCAGGACGGCCGCCGCGGGATCGGCGAGCAGGTCCTCGGGGTCGGGGAGGTCCATCCGGTCCAGGCTCGCCAGCAGCTCCAGGCCGGGCCCGTCCCCCACCGTTCCCCTGACCAGGAGGGACAGCACGTCCCGGGAGGATCCCGCGGCGGTCGCGAAGGCGGTGAGGTGCAAGGTCATCTCCCAGCTGCGGGGGGACGGCCAGGCGCCGCCGCGGCGCGTCTCGTTGGTGGGCAGCTTGTGCACGAGACCGGGGCGTACGGCCAGCAGCCCGCACACCGCGCGCCGGGCGAAGTCCACGGCCTCGGGCAGCCGTCGCGGGTCCAGCCGCGGCAGGGCCGCCCGGGGCCACGTCCCGCCGAGTCCGCGGACCACGACCTCGGGGTCGTGGGTCCACTGCAGATGAACGAACCGGTTGGCCAGGGGTGGGCTCAGTTCCCAGCCGTCGGCCGCCGAAGAGCGCGGATTTGCTGCGGCCACGATCCGTACGCCCGGAGGCAGTTGGAGCGCGCCGATCCGCCGCTCCAGTACGAGGCGGAGCAGGGCGGCCTGGACGGCCGGCGGCGCGGTGGACAGTTCGTCGAGGAACAGCAGGCCCCGGCCGGCCCGCACCAGGCGCACGGCCCAGTCCGGCGGCGCCATCGGGACACCGTCCGCAGCGGGATCATCGCCGACGACGGGCAGGCCGGAGAAGTCGGACGGTTCGTGCACGCTGGCGATCACCGTGGTCAACGGGAGGTCCAGCGCGGCGGCGAGCTGCGTCAGGGCCGCGCTCTTGCCGATGCCGGGTTCGCCCCAGAGCAGTACGGGCAGGTCGGCGGCCACGGCCAGGGTCAGCGCCTCCAGCTGCGGGTCGGGCCGCGGTTCCGTGGTCGTGTCGCGCAGCAGGTCCAGCAGCGCGCCGGCGACGTCGAGTCGGGCGGGGCCGTCCGGACCGGCGGGCATGTCGGGCGCGGGCGGCAGGGCGGTGGCGGGCATGGGTGATCACCTTTGGATTCGTGAAGGGTGGTGGAAGGACGGGCAGTCCGTGAACCGGGTCAGCGGAAGGTCGCGGCCCGGGGGCGGGAGCGGCGGTCGCGGGGACGGCGCTGGTCCGGGGCGCGGCGGGGTCCGGGGTCGGCGAGGCCCGCGCGGAACAGCCCGTGGGCGATCCGCCGTTCCGCGGCCGTCTCCAGTGCGTCCCGCAGCGGGCCGTCCCGCAGCACGGCCTCGGGACCGAGCAGGCCCTCGACGACCGCCAGGGCACCGGCGGTGTCGCCGTGGTCCAGGCGCTCGCGGACGCCCGGGAGGCAGTCCGGCCGGCGGTGCGCCTCGTCGATCGCCTGAAGGCAGGGAAGGGGGGTGCCGGTCAGCGCGGCCAGCAGTTCCTCCCTGCGGATCTCGTCCTGACCGTGGTCCAGCGGGACGAGGACCCCGTCGACCTGACCGATCCGGTGCCGGGCACCGCGGCACTCCACCATGCGCGGTCGGCCTGCCGGGTCCGGGAGTCGGCGGGACGCGGACGGCGCGTGACCCGGCACGAGGGCCGCGGCGACCAGCGGGTGCAGCCCGCCGGCCGTGAGCGCGCCGGCGCGCAGCAGCTCCAGGTCGGGCAGCACCCAGGTCGCCGCGTCGGGCAGCACCGGCAGCCGGTGGGCGCTTCCGTCCCCGGTCGCGGCCGGGTCGGCCACGTGCACCAGCATCCGGTCCCGCGTGCCCAGTCGGACCAGGACGGTGCCGCCGCGCCGCCCTTCGGCGCGGAGCACGATCTCCGCCTCGGCGGACCATCGGTCGACGGCCCAGCGTGGGTCGGCAGGGGGCGGGCCGTCAGCGGGTGGTCGGTCGGCGCCCGACCGGGTTCGCAACTCGGCCGCCCTGCGGGCGTCCCACAGGTGCCGGTGCAGGTCGAGACGGAACCGGCGGTGCGGACGGGGGTGGGGGTGGGCGCCCGCCGCGGCCGGCGTTCCGTCCCACAGGGCGAGGCTGATGCGCTGGCCGGCATCGGCCCAGGCCGGAGGGGTCCGCACCACGAGGTGCACGGAACGCCCGTCGTCCTGGTACCGGGCCAGGGCGATCGTCAGCCCGGGCCGCAACAGCCCGTCGGGCGCGACCCTCGGCATGTGCCAGCGCAGCAGATCGGGAGCCAGATGGCGCAGATCCGCCCGGACCCGGGCCGCGAGCCGCGCACCGTGAGTGCGCGCCAGCGCACGCAGATCGAGGTCGACGTCGACACCCGCGGCGGCGCACGCGCCCGCCCAGTCCCCCGCTCGGCGGCGGACGGTCGCGGTCTCGATCATCGAGGGGGGCACGGCGTACTCGCGTACGCGCAGCCACAGGGAAAGTCGGGAATCCCCGTACGCGTTCTGAGTGAGCATCAGCACTCACCTTGCGCGGACGGGACCCCCGATCTGTACGAGGAGTGAGTCGTCATCGCGGGGATCCTAGCGCTCCTCGCACGGACGTGCCAGGCGTTTTCGACTCCGATGCGCAGGTGAACAGGCGCCCGTGTCCGACATGGGCGGCCTGCGGCAGGCCGGGGGCGCGACCCACGGCCGGTGTCAGACAAGGAACTCGGCAAGGGGGAAGGAGCGATGGCGACGTGGTGGAACGAGGTAGTTCTGCCGGTGGGTCGTGTGCAGGACCGAGTTGATGCCGGCGTGGGGGCTGCGCGGTGCGACGGGGAGTGTCCTGTCGGGATAGTGGCCGTCCATCGAGAGCCGGACGAGATTGAAAATTGCCGTCGTCGGCTGGAACTGGATGAAGTGCAACCCGGCCGCCGGTGTCTTGCTGTAATGGTCCGCCGCCGGATCGGACGTGTAGTGGAACGGATTGTCCAGCGTATCGAAATCGCCGCGCACGGGGATGGTGGTCCCCGAGGGGTAGTCCTTCCCGTAGTTGCCGGTCATCGGCGACGTGGTGCTGTCCACCTCCGACATGCTCCCCGTGTGACCGTAGGCGTGGTACCTCCGGACCCCTTCCGCCACTTGGGCTTTGCTTTGACCCGGCGGTTGGAGGGCGAACGTACCCGGCGCGGGCGCGGGCGAGAGGCCGGGGTGAAGCATCGCCTGGACGCGATCCGCGTACTGGGGGAAGTTCTTCTCGTACCACGTCACCAGATCTTGGAACAGGTGCGAGAGATGCATGGTGGTCCCCTGTTTGAAGTAACCATTGGGCCACTGATCCGTGAGGCCGGGGAGGGTCTCCAGATTGGCGATGACGCCGGGGCCCATATTCGAGTCCAAAGTGGTGGCGAAGCCGAGGAAGCCCTGCGCCTGTCGAGGAATCGACTCCGCACCGGGGATACCGGCTGCCAGCGCCAGTTTGCTCGGCAGGCCCTGTTGCCCGTAGAAACCGCCCCCGGAGAAGCCCCGGCGGATACTCGTCACCTTGAACAGGCTGCCCGCCCGGCTGCCTCCAGGCCCGAAAAGGGCTTCCTGTGCTGCCTTGATATGGGCGAGCGAGTCACTGCGGAGGAGCACGGCCACGTCATTCTGTTCCAAGCGGACCGGCCCGAAGCCCGGCGGGGACTGGTCGCTGGGGAACGTCCTGGCCTCCTGCAGCGCGTACACGGTACGGCCCTCCTTCTTGGAGGTCGTCACATCGACCGGCAGATACGCCGGGTAGCGTGTTCCCGCCTTGAAGAATCCCGACGCCTTACCCAGGGTGGGAACGTAGTGGTGGAAGTAGGGAAGTCCCCAGGCCACCGTGGTAGCCACTCCCGTCGGAGTGGCCGGGAGTTTGCGTTCCACATCCAAGAGGACGGACTCGAAGTGGTGCTGCGCCTCCTGCAACGCCTTGGCGTTCCCCGGCACATTCAGCCTTGCGGTGATGACATGATTGTGCAGGGCCGGTACCCGCACCGCGATCGTACCCCTGCGGCTCTTCACGCCCGAACCATCGACCATGACCACCTGCTCGTTCTGCAGGATGTACTGCTCCTGGAGGGGCGAACTGTCGGCGGCAACGGGCCGGGAGGGGGGTTTTGCGAGGGTGTCGATCATCTCGTAGATGCCGGCGGATGCCAGTGCGGCACCGACGCCCGCTGTCCCTTGAAGAATGCGTCGCCTGGTCACGTTCCCGCGTGGCCGTCCCGCAGGTGCGTGGTCGTCGCCGTCTTTCATGAAAAGCAGACTCCGTGGAATAGGTGTCCGAGTGGTCAGGGGTTGAAGGGGAAGATGAGGACCACGTGAGTGCGCCGTCGCCGGGGCCGGCACCCGATCAGCCTTCTGCCACGTCTCCCCATGGGGTCTGCTCGCCGAGCGGGATTAGCGGACCGACACGGCCTTGCGCATGCGCCACCGCGGAGCGATGACGGCGAGTGTGTCGGCTCATTGCCATCGTCATTGCCTTCGCTTTCGCGATAAAAACACACGCGGCCCGGGCCGGTGAAGGCGACGCGCGGCCTGAGCGGTTAATTGCCGCGCTTCACGTGACGGCGGGGTGGACGGGCGCCGGGACCGGGCGGAGGCCGGGGGCCAGGAGGAGGGTGACGGTGACGGAGGCGACGGCCAGTGCGGTCATCGCGGTGGCCGGGGAGGTGTGCTGGGCGACGGTGCCGGCGAGGACGGCGCCGAGGCCCTGCCAGGCGAGCATGCCGGAGGAGTGCAGGCCGAGGGCGTGGCCGCTGAGTTCGTCAGGGGTGAGCGACATCAGGCGTTCCTGGAGCACCAGGCTCGCCGCGTAGCCGACCGAGGCGAGGGCGACGACGCCGGCCGCGAGGGGCAGCCCGGGGTGCAGGGCGAAGATCAGGTAGGGGGCGGCGAGGAGGAGCCGGAGAACCGCGCCCGCCCGCTCGCGCCATCGCGGCGGAAGGAACCGGCCCGCCAGTGTGTCGCCCACGAGCATGCCGCAGGCGGCGGAGGCCAGCAGCGCCCCCGCGTGCGCGGGCGTGTACGGCACGAAGAGCGACTCGCAGCCGACGATGAGGCCGTTGGGCACCCAGAGGGCGAGGTACACGGTGCGGCGGGGCCGGGCGGACCAGAGCAGGACGTTCGTCCGCCAGGTCTCCGCGGGCGACGGGCGCCCGACCGCGCGCGGCGGTCTCGCGCCGATGCCGAGCCGGGCGGCGGCCGCCGCCGTGAGGTACAGGGCGGCGCCGACGAGCAGGACTCCGCGCGGTGACAGGGCGGAGAGCAGGAGGCCGCCGACGGCGAAGCCGCAGATCTGCATGGTGCCGGTCGACATGTTGAGTACCGAACGGCCCAGCAGGAAGCCGCCCTTCGGGAGGATCTGGTGGAGCAGGCCGTACCGGACCCCGCCGCCCACGGAGGCCACCAGGCCCTCGGCGCACAGGATGGCGAAGACGGCCCACAGGGGCAGCCCGGGGACGGCCAGGGCGCCTGTGCCCAGGGCGAAGAACAGGGACACCGCGCTCAACGCGGCCCGCGGCGGCAGGCGGTCCGCCGCGGACAGCAGCAGCGTCGCCCCGACCACCTGCGCGAGGGACGGACCGAACATGGCGACGGCGGAGAGCAGCGGCGAGCCGGTGGCGTCGTAGACGAGGGTGCTCAGGGCCAGCCCGCCCACCGTCTGCGCCGCCACCTGGGCGGTGGCGATGAGGAACAGCGGCGTGAACTCCGGTGTGCGGAAGAGCTCTTGGTAGGTGCGCATGACACGGAGTCTCGATGGCGGCTCGCCGGGCGTTTAATGTTTCGCGCGGACGCGAAACGACGGGAGGTACGCGGTGGGCTGGTGGCTGGTGAACACCGAGACGCTGGTGGGCAGCCGGTTCGTCGTCTCGCCCCTGGCGGAAGCCGTCGCGAGCCTGAAACTCCTCGACCGGGGCACCCCCGCCCACCCCGGCGAACGGGCCTGGCTGGACGCCCATCTGCCCGCTTACCGGGAGCGGCTGGCCGGCGACCCGGTGACCGCGCTGCTCGTGCGCACCGCGCTCGGACGCGCCTGGAACGCCGACTTCCTGACCCCCACGCCCGCCGGTGAGGGCAACCCCGGGTTCGAGGAGGAACTGTCCCGGATCCGGGACACCCCGCCGGACCTCGCCCTCGCGCATCTCGCGGTGTCGGCGGACGGCCCGCTCCCCCCGTCGCTGCGCCGGCCGGATCTGCCGGAGCGCGCCGCGGAGATCGTCACGTGGGTGTGGACGCGCTCCGTCCTGCCGGACTGGCAGCGGCGCCGGCGCGTCATCGAGGCGGACATCGTGGCGCGCACCGCGCAGTTGAGCCGCGGCGGCTGGGCCGCGGCGCTGGACGAGATCCGTCCGGGCATGCGCTGGCTCGGCGACGGCCGCTTGCAGGTCAACACCCGCGACTACCCCCCGCGCGACCTGTCAGGCGCCCGGCTGATGTTCGTGCCCGTCACCCCCGCCGCGGGCTGGGTCTCGTGGGACGAGCCGCGGCGGTACGCCGTGGTGTACCCGTGCTCGGGGGCCCTGGCGGAGGCGGGCCGGCGGCCGCGGGTCCCCGAGGCGCTGGGCGCGCTGCTCGGTCCCGGGCGGGCGGCGGTCCTCGTACTCCTCGGCACTCCGAAGAGCACGACGCAGCTGGTCGCCCTCACCGGCCAGGGCCTGGGGTCGGTGGGGCGCCATCTGAAGGTGCTGCTCGACGCCCGTCTGGTTCGGCGCAGGCGCGCCGGCCGGTCCGTGCTGTACTACCGGACGGAGACCGGAGACGCCCTCGTCGTGGCCCAGCAGGACGGCTGAGCGGGCGGGCGAACCGCCCTTCGACGTCGTCCGGCGGCGGACGGAGCGCCGGCCCGCCCACCGCTGCGGCGGATCGTTCACCTCCGCGACCACCGCCGCCCCTCAGGACGGCCGGCGCAGCCAGACCGTGGTGTCCGCGGGCACCGCGGGGCCTTCCAGCGGGGCGCTGGCCAGCAGGACCTCGTCCCCGGCCGCGAGGGGAACGGGGTCGGGGCCGAAGTTGGTCAGGCAGCGCAGTCCGGGTCCGCGGTCGAAGGCGAGCCAGGAGCCGTCCGCCGGGCCCTCGACCTCGGGGGCAGCGGCCACCGGGGCGGGCGCGGCGTGCCGCAGGCGCAGCGCGGCGCGGTAGAGGGCGAGCATCGAGGCCGGGTCGTCCTCCTGGGCACGGACGGTGAGGTCCGCCCAGTCGCCGGGTTGCGGGAACCAGCAGTCGTCCGCGGGGGCGGTGCTGAACCCGTAGGGCGCGGCCGTCCCTTCCCAGGGCAGGGGCACGCGGCAGCCGTCGCGGCCGCGTTCGCGGTGGCCGGACCGCTCCCAGAGCGGGTCGCGGAGCCGGACGTCCGGTATGTCGGCCTGCGGCAGGCCCAGTTCCTCGCCCTGGTAGAGGTAGGCGGCTCCGGGCAGCGCGAGCATCAGCAGCGCCGCGGCCCTGGCCCGGCGCAGCCCGAGGGGGCCGCCGCCGTAGCGGGTGACGGGCCGGACGGCGTCGTGGCTGGAGGCGACCCAGGTGACCGGGGCCCCGACGGCGCGCATGGACGCCACCGAGCGCTCGATGACCCCGCGCATCTCCGTCCCGTCCCAAGGGCTCTCGAGGAAGGCGAAGTTGAAGGCCTGCTGCATCTCGCCGGGGCTGACGTAGCGGGCCAGCCGGGCGGGGTCGAAGACGGCGGCCTCGGCGACCATCACGCGCTGCCCGGGCGGGACCGCCCCGGGCGGCGCCGGGTGGGTGTCCAGGAGCCGCCGCCAGGTGCGGAACAGCGGGTGCAGTTCCTCCTGGTCGTAGTACGGCATCAGGTGGTTGCGCAGGATGTCCTGGTGCTGGCCGGGTCCGGCGTCGGGGAGGCCGGGGGCCTTGAAAAGGGTGTGGGCGACGTCCACGCGGAAGCCGTCGACGCCCCGGTCCAGCCAGTGCCGCAGGATCCGCTCGAAGTCGGCGACGACCTCGCGGTGCCGCCAGTCGAGGTCGGGCTGCTCGGGCGCGTGCAGGTGCAGGTACCACTCCCCCGTGCCGCCGTCCGGTGCGGGGACGCGGGTCCACGCGGGGCCGCCGAACGCGGACTGCCAGTCGTTGGGCGGCAGTTCGCCGTGCGCGCCGCGCCCGGGGCGGAAGAGGTAGCGGCTTCTGGCCGCGGAGCCCGGCGCGGAGGCCAGCGCCTCGCGGAACCAGGGATGGGTGTCCGAGGTGTGGTTGGGGACGAGGTCGATGAGGACGCGCAGGCCCAGGGCGTGGGCGCGGGCCACGAACGCGCCGAAGTCGGCCTCGGTGCCGAGGTCGGGGGCGACGGCGGTGTGGTCGGCGATGTCGTAGCCGCCGTCGGCCAGCGGCGACGGGTAGAACGGGGTGATCCACACCGCGTCCACGCCGAGCCGGCTCAGGTGGTCCAGCCGCGCGGTGACGCCGGGGAGGTCGCCGACGCCGTCGCCGTTGCCGTCGGCGAAGGAGCGCGGGTAGATCTCGTAGCAGACCGCGTCGCGCCACCAGGGCGTGCCGGACTCCGGTTCCGGGGTGCTCACAGGGTCCTCTCGAAGGTCGGCGGAGCGGGGACAAGCACGGTGCGGCCGGTCTCCGCGGACCGCGTGGCCGCCTCCGCGACGGCGACCGCGGACCGGCCGGACGCGGCGTCCGCCACGGGCGTGCCGCCGTCGGTCGCGCAGCGCACCAGGTCGGCGAAGGCCGCGCGCACGCTCTCGGCGTACACATGCTGCTTGCGGGCCTCGCCGCCCAGGTCGACCACGCAGGTCACCCGGTGGGGCACGGTACGCACCACGCCGCGGCCCCGCGCGGGCCCGGCTGAGCCCGCGTCGCGCTCCACGAAGACGGCGATCCGCTCCTCGCCGTGCGGCCGCAGGCCGGGGACGGCCAGCAGGTCGGCGGCGCGGCCGGGGAGTCGCTCCCAGCGGCGGGCTCCGTCCTCGTCCGTCCAGGCGGTGATCGTGGCATAGGTCGGGATCCAGCCGGTGACGCGGGCCTCGGCGAAGCCGTAGTCCAGGCGCATCAACTGGCGTTCCGCACGGTGGGCGTGGGTGAAGGAGTGGGTGTGGGTGGCCACGGCGCCGCCGGGGTGCGTGGCGGTGGCGACCACGATGTCGACGACGCCCGCCGGATCACCGCCGTCCCTGCGGACGGCCGTGCCCTGGACGGCGACGGGGTCGCTCCCCATGAGGGCGCGGGCGGCGTCGAAGAAGTGCACGCCGTGCTCGATGTGGATGCCGCCGCTGTGCGCGGGGTCCCAGAACCAGTGGCCGGGGTCCAGTGCCTCGTCGGCGGCGTCGTTCTCGAAGGCGAACCGCACCAGCGGGTCCAGCAGCCCTTCCCCGCGCAGCCGCTCCAGCACGCGCAGCACGGGGTTGTAGCGCAGGACGTGGTCGACGACGAGCACACCGGCGGAACGGCCGGCCTCCGCCTCCACGCGCAGCGCGTCGTCGAGGGTGGTGGCCATCGGCTTCTCGCTGAAGACGTGCCGTCCGGCACGCAGCGCGCCGACCGCCAGGTCGGCGTGCGTGACGGGCGGGGTGGCCAGTGCCACCACGTCCACTCCGGGGAACGCCGCCAGTGCGTCCGCGTCGGGGCAGACGGCGGCTCCGTGCCGCCGCGCGAGGGCGGCGGCACGGTCGCGGTCGGCATCGGCGCACGCCACGATCCGTACGTCCGGAAGGCCGGCGATCGCGTCCAGCAGGTAGGCGCCGAAGGCGCCGCAGCCGGCGAGGCCGACACCGAGGGCGGTCACTGCACGCGGTCCAGACGGGCGACGCCGATGTGGGCGTCGGCCATGCCGTAGAACACGTAGCGGACGCCGTCGATCTCCTCGATGGCGGTCGGGAACACCACGTTGGGCACGGTGCCGGAGCGCTCCTCCTCGGTCTCCGGCGCCATCAGCGGCTCGTCGGTGCGGGCCAGGATGCGCGCCGGGTCCTGCGGGTCGAGGATCATCGCGCCCGCGGCGTAGCTGACCTTCTGCTGCTGGGCGAACGGGTCGTCGATGCTGCCGGACACGCCGTGGTGGATGAGCAGCCAGCCCTCCTCGACCCGGATCGGGGCCGGACCGGCGCCGATCTTCAGCTCCTCCCAGGGGTGCTCGGACAGGGCCACCAGGCGGTGGTCGCGGGGGCGGGCCAGGGCGCTGAGGTCCTTCTCGACCTCGGCGACGGGCACGTAGGAGATCCAGATGCCGGGGCGCTCGTCGGTCACGCCGGCGGGCAGGTGCACGCCCTCGCCGGGCCGGAACCAGCCGAGGTCCCACATCGGGCGGTGCAGCATCGCGAAGGCGGGCTCGCCGTCCGGGCCCGGCACGGGCTCGGGGAAGTGCACGACGTCCTTGTTCGGGAAGAGGTTGAGGTCGGTGTCGAGGTCGGCCTGGTAGGCGAACTGGATCGGGCCGAGGCGCTCCCAGGTGACCAGGTCCTTCGAGACGGCCAGCGCCGGCTTGGGGCCGAGCGGGCCGTAGGCGACGTAGGACATGACGTGCAGGCCGAGGGCCTCGATCCAGGTGGTGCGGGGGTCCTCGACGCCCGCGTTGTTCTTGCCGCGCTCCCAGCCCGCGTCGGGGGCGAGGACGACGCCGCGGCGCTCGACGCCGGTGGGCACGCCGTCCTCCAGTACGACCTCGGCGAGGCCGACGCGGGAGATGTTGCCCTCCGCGACGAGGCGGGGCAGCAGGTGCAAGGTGCCGTCGGGGGTACGGCCGGAGGCCGGGTTGAGCACGCCCTCGGCCTCGGTGGCCTCGCCGGGCAGCGGGGACATCACGACGCCGACGCGGGTGAGGCGGTAGGGGACGGAGGTGGTGCCGGTGGTGCGGTCGTTCACAGGGGTTCAGCCCTTCGTGGCGGAGTCGATGTCGGTGGAGGTGAAGCGGCTCTGGAAGACGAGGTAGAGGGCCACCGCGGGCGCGGCCAGCACGCAGGCGCCGGCCAGGATCGCGCCGAACGGGTTGGCGGCGGCGGAGGAGACGGTGCTGATGTAGTTGGCCAGGGACACCGCCAGCGGCTGCATGCTCTGCTCCTTGGTGACCAGGAACGGCCAGAGGAACTCGTTCCACGGCCCGGTGAAGCTGAGCAGCACCACCGAGGCGATCGCCGGCTTGCACAGCGGGATCGCGATGCGGAGCAGGATCTGCAGTTCGCTGGCGCCGTCGATGCGGGCGGCCTCGAACATCGCCTGCGGCAGTTGCAGGAAGAACTGCCGGAAGATGAACACCGCGCTGGTGTTGATGGCGAACGGCAGGATCATGCCGAGGTAGGAGTCCGCCAGGCCGTAGTCCCGCACGATCAGCACGTACAGCGGGATCATGAGCAGCTGGAACGGGACGACCTGCACCAGCAGCACCATGGCGAAGGTGGTCCCCTTGCCCCGGAAGTGCAGCCGGGCCAGGGCGTATCCCGCCAGCAGGCCGAAGACGGTGGTGCAGATGATGACGCCGCCGGTGAAGATCCCGGAGTTGACCAGGGAGCGGCCCAGCGAGATCGCCGAGTTGATCTCGGAGTAGTTGTGCAGGGACAGGTTCCCCGGGCGGGGGAACGCCCCGGCCGGGCTGCTGTCGGGCTCACGCTGGAGGGAGCCGATGAGCATGTAGTAGAAGGGGAAGAGGAAGGCGAACGCCCCGAGGAGGAGCGCCAGGCGCGACAGGATGCGGCGCGCGCGGGTGTGCGTGTGCCGGTGCGGCGTGTGACGCACCGGAGCGTGCATCAAGGTGGGGGCGTGGGCGTCGGCCATGTCAGTCCCTCTCCAGCACGCGGCGGTAGACCAGGGAGACGGCGGTGATCAGCACCACCAGGATCACGCCGATCGCCGCGGCCTCGTCCGGGTGGCCCTGCTGCAGACCGCGCTGGTACATCAGCAGTACGGGCGAGGTGGTCGCGCCGTCCGGACCGCCGCCGCTGGTCAGCAGATACGGCTCGGTGAACAGGTTCGCGCCCGTCACCGTCGCCATGACCAGCACCAGCAGCGTCGCGGTGCGCACCGCCGGGACGGTGATCGACCAGAACATCCGCACCTTGCCGGCGCCGTCGAGCGAGGCCGACTCGTAGAGCTCGCCGGGCACGTTCTGCAGCGCCGACAGGTAGAGCACGATGAAGAAGCCCAGTTGCTTCCAGGCGACGAACACCGCGATCGTCGGCATCGCCAGGTGCGAGTTGACCAGCCACGACGGGCTGGGGGCCAGCGGTCCGAGCGCCTGGTTCACCAGTCCGTTGGAGTTGAACAGGAACAGCCACACGCCGACGACCGCGACGCTGGCGGTGATGTACGGCACGTAGTAGGCGGTGCGGAAGAACGCGCGCCCGCGCAGCTTGGAGTTGAGGGCGGTGGCGAGCACCAGGGACGCCCCCACCGTCAGCGGCACGTTGATGACCAGGAAGATCGCGATGTTGAGGAAGGAGTGCCACACCGCCGGGTCGGTCAGGACGCTGGTGTAGTTGGCGAACCCCACGAAGGGGCGGTCGACCTGGGCGCCCGGCGCGGCGAAGAAGTAGTCGTGGAAGGACATCCACACCGCGAAGCCGAGCGGGTACAGGAAGATCGCGGCCAGGTAGAGCACGTACGGGGAGACGAAGGCGATGCCGATCGGGTGCCGGCCGGCGAACCGCAGCCCGCCGGCGCGCGGCCCGCGGCCGGCCCGGGGGCGCGCCCCGGGCCGGGCCGGCCCGGGGCGGACGAGGTCATGCTGCGTGGAGGACATGGCGTCGGCTCACTGCTTCGCGAGGCCGTCGACCTTGCCCGCAGCCTCGTTGAGGGCGCTGCTCACATCGCCCTTCCCGAAGATGACGGACTTGGTGTACGCGTCGCGGAAGGTCTGCCAGATCTCGACGGAGTTCGGGACGTTCGGGGCCTCGACGGTGTGGTCCGCCTGCTCGGCGAAGGTCTTGTACTCGGGGTGCGAGGCGAAGTACGCGGGGTACGTGGTGACGAGGTCGTGACGCATCGGCATCTGGCCGGTGGCCTCCAGCAGCTTGCCGTCCTGCTCCTTGCTGGTGGCGAACTTCAGGACGTCCCAGGCCGTGCCCTTGTTCTGGCAGGCGGTGAACATACCGATCGACTTCTCGTCGCTGAAGGTGCCCTTGGCGGCCGCGCCGGTGGCGGTGGGGACCGGCACGGCGCCCCACTTGACCTTGTCGCCGTACACGGAGACCGCCCACGGGCCGACGATCGCCATGGCCGCCTTGCCGTCGGCGAAGGAGTCGCCGTTGTACTGCTCGTTGGGCGCCAGGTGGTCGGCGTACATGGTCTTCCAGAACTCGGCGGCCTTGACGCCGTCGGGCGAGTTGAACTGGGCCTTGCCGTCCTCGACGAGCTGCTTGCCGGTCTGGGCCGCGAACAGCGGGTAGAAGTCGAACCAGGACTGGTAGAACTCGGAGGTGGGCGCGGGCCAGATGGCGGCGTGCACACCGCTCTTGACCAGGGTGCGCGAGGTGTTCAGGAAGTCCTGGTAGGTGGCGAGCTCGGGGTGCTCGGGGTCCAGGCCGGCCTTCTTGAACAGCTGCTTGTTGTAGAAGATCATGACGGGGTTGCTCTTCCAGGGCATCTGGTAGTGCTTGCCGTCGGGCGAGGCGTACTGGGAGAGCCGCTCGCCGGTCCGCTCCTGGAGGTACTTCTCGGCACCCGGGAAGTCGTCGAGGGCCACCAGGCCGCCCTGCTTCTGGAAGCCGGGAACCGCGGCGGGGGCGGTGTTCAGCACCAGGCACGGGGCGTTGCCGGCCGTGATGGCCGCGCCGATGACCTCCTCGGAGCTCTTGCCCGCCGGTATCTCCTGCGCCTTCACCTTCTCCTTCGGGTGGGCGGCGTTCCAGTCGGCGACCATGCTCTTGCCCCAGGCGACTTCCTGGGCGTTGTTGGAGTACCAGACGGTGATCGGCCCGTGGGCGTCCTGACCGCCGCCGGTGCCGGAGCCGCCGCTGCCGCACGCGGCGAGCGGCACGGTCAGGGCCACGGCGGAGAGTACTCCGAGGAGGGTCTTCTTCATTGCGGTGTGCTCCATCTTCTCAAATGCGGATGAAACGGCTGTTCCGAGGCGTCGTCCGGCCACGGTGACTGCCTTCAGGAGAGAAAAACGTCGGGGGCGCGCGGGGCGCGGTCAGAGATGCGGTCTCCCACTGGGCGCCGGACCCGTGGAACCGCGCAGCATGAGCGCCGCGGGTTCCAGTTCCACATGCGGGGTCGCGCCGGTATCGATCGTCTCGATCAGGGCCAGCGCGGCGGCACGGCCCCAACGGGCGGCGTCGGCACGTCCGGTGGTGAGCGAGGGGCGGGTCCAGGAGGCCAGCGGCACGTCGTCGAAGCCGACCACGGAGAGGTCCTCGGGCAGTCTCAGGCCCGCCTCCTGCGCGACCGCCATGCCCGCGGTCGCCGACAGGTCGTTGGCGTACACGATGGCGGTGGGCCGGTCGGGGCGTGAGATCAGCGCCTGCGTCGCCAGCGCGCCGCCCTCGGCGGTGAACCCGCCGGGCAGCACGGGGCACGGGGGCAGGCCCGCCTCGGCGAGAGCGTCCTGGCAGGCCCGCAGGCGCCGCTGGGCGTGCAGGTACTCCTCGGGGCCGGCGACGTAGGCGATGTTCCGGTGACCGAACTCGACCAGGTGGCGTACGGCACCGGCGACCACGGGACGGTCGTCCAGGTTCACCGTGGCCAGGCCCTCGATGCCGCCGTCGGCCCCCACGGCCACGCCGGGCAGACCCAGTTCCCGCAACAGCCCCGGCCGGGGATCGTCCACGCGGAGGTCGGTGAGGAAGACCCCGTCCACGCGCTGGTCGTCCACCAGGCGGCGGTAGGTGTCCATTTCGCGCTCGGGCCGGCAGACGTGCAGCATCAGTCCGTCACCGGAGTCGGCTATCACCGACTCGATGCCCGCCATGAAGGCGGGGAAGAAGGGGTCGCTGCCGATCAGGTCCGGCTCACGGGTCAGCACCAGGCCCACCGCGCGGGCCCGGCCCGTCGACAGGGCGCGGGCGCTGCGGCTCGGTGTCCAGCCCAGCTTCTCGACGGCCGCGCGGACCCGTTGCTGGGTCGCGGCGGCCACTCCGGGGCGGTCGTTGAGGACGAACGAGACCGTGGCCCTGGACACGCCGGCCAGCGCGGCGACATCGGCGATGGTGGGGCGTCTGGCCATGGCGAACTCTCCGGGGACGGCTGCGGACGGGCGCCACCTCGGCATCGTGGGCTCCGTCGGGCGGCGCGCGTCGAGGCACGCCGTCCGGCGGCACCTTCGACGCCGGAAGCAACACGTTCTGTGCTCGCATAACGGTGCAATAACGGCGAAGCGCTTGCGTCACTTGGCGTTTGAACCGGTTTAAACGAGCGATGTCAGGAACCATGGCCGCGATGACGCCGGGTGTCAAGAAGTTGTTTGGAAACGCACGTCGATACGCGTTATTTTGAGCGAAATGTCCTAAATGCCATCAAGGGCACCGACCACCCCTCGGCCCGGCAGGCATGACGCGGCGTTACCGGTGCCCACGCCTGCGAGATGCGCACTCAACGGACAAAAGGGGCGGGCGGCCCGCCCCCGTAAGGGATGCGGACCGCCCGCCGGACGATCAGTGTGCGGTGCGCCTCACCGACGCAGCGCGCCGAGTGCCTTTCCGAGCAGTGCCGCGCGGTCGGCCGCCGAGGCCAGGTGCTCCAGGCCGAAGCCCAGCAGCACGGTGTCCTCCGTGGTGACCGCTCCGTACGTCTGGAACAGCGCACCCGTGCGCGCCCAGTCGTGGACGAGGGCGGGACTGCCCGGGGGCGGCCCCGCGACGGTCCACGGGCCGAACGAGGTCTCGAAGCCCTCGGTCTCGGTGACCGCGCCGCCGATGACGAGCGAGGCCTCGTCGACCTGGAGACCCTGGCCGCCGGAGTTCGGGTCGGTGACGTAGCTGAGCGAGACCTCGACCGTCTTGCCGGCGTAGGCGCTGAGGTCGAAGTTCACCGGCTGCCAGCCCGCGGAGGAGCCGGTGAAGCTGTTCCACTGCCCGGTGGTGCCGGTCGCGGTGCAGCCGTCGGTCCCCGGGGTCAGGTAGTGCTTCAGCCACGGGTGCTCGTCGATGTAGAAGCCGGCCTCGCACTCCGCGGGCACGTCGGTGCCGGTGGCGCCGCCCGTCTCCGGGAGTGTGGTCCAGTCGTCCGCGCCGACGGTGTGGATCTCCAGCAGCGCGTTGTCGTAGCCCGGCTCGGTGCTCCACAGTAGACGGGTGCGGAGCGCGGGCGCCTGGGCCGCGCTCACCCCGGTCAGGTCGATGGTGCGGGTGAGCCGGTTGTACGCGTCGTCGGCGTGGACGGCGGCGGCCATGAAGGAGCCCGCGTACGGCGCGTTCGGAGGCGCGGTCCCGTCGAACTTGCCCGCGCCCGCGCTCGTGAACTGCGGGTAGTCCTCGGGCGCGAGGTTGTCCGAGGTGACGCGGTACGTGCCCGCCCGGTCCAGCGGATTGCCCGGCGCGGCGCCGAGGGGACCGCCGACGCCGCCCAGCGCGCCGGACCCGGTGAAGGCGGTGGGCCCGGCCGTCGACGTGCGCGAGTAGGCGCCCAGGTAGTACTGGCTGAAGTCGTTGGACAGGTTGCCGCCACCGAGGTCGACCGACCCGCCGGCCTGCTCGCCCGCCTCGATCACCTTGCCGCGCTCGTTGAGAAAGGCGCGCAGCTGCAGCTGGGTGGCGTTGCGGGGCGCGGCCGCGCCGGTGTAGTGCACCACCGTGCGGAAGTGCCCGAGGACACCGAGCGCGTCGGGCACGCCCTGCGTGGCGACGTCCCAGACCGCCGCCTTCTGGCCGTTGGCCTTGAGCGCGTCGACGTAGACCTGGGTCTGGGTGGCCGCGGCGCCCTCCTCGGCGACGACCAGCACGTCCGCCTTGGGCCGGTCGGCCACGGTGTAGCTGAAGTGCGTGCTGGAGACCCGCTCGCCGCTCTTGGTCTCCCCGGTGTACCAGACCTCGACCGTGTCGCCCGGGTCGCCGTCCCTCACCTTGGCGCGGTACTCGTCGAAGTAGAGGTTGTCCTCGCCGCCGTAGGTCTCGCCGCCGTTCCAGGAGTGCAGGGCCTCACCCTTCGCGGGGCCCCCGTTGACACGGTAGTTGAGCCTCTTGTCGCGCAGCGCCTCACGGACGACGACCGAGACCTCCTGGTCGGAGCCGCGGGAGTACGACGTGGTGAAGGTCGCCGGCGTGAAGTCGGCCGCGTCCAGGCCCACCGAGGAGGACGGGGTGTCCGGGTGGGAGGCGGTCTCCGCGACGGAGAGCGCGAAGGGGATGTTCTTCTCGAACTCCTGCTGGATCAGCGTCTCGTCGTCCGGGAAGTTGAAGACGGACTGGCAGTCGGCCGCCCGCCACTGGTCGTCCGGGTCGCTGTTGGAAGCGGTCTGGCAGGTCGACATCTCGGGCGTGAACATCGCCATGCCGTTGACGTTGGAGGCGTGGCCGTCGGCCTCGCCATTGGTCGTGTACAGCTCCGAGGAGACCTGCGGGTGGTAGCCGGGGATGGCGGAGTTGTCCGGCGTGCCGGCGAGCGAACGGTACAGGACGTCGTCGGGGGTGTCGGTCGCCACCTGCCAGCCGACGCCGTACAGGAGCAGTTCGGCGGCGGAGTGGTAGTTGATGCCGTAGGTGAAGTCGACGTGCTTCTCGAAGGCGTCCAGCGCGCGCGTCTCGGGCTCGGAGGCGGGACTCGCGCCGCGGTAGGTCTCGCTGGCGGGGCTGGGCGAGGAGCCCTCGTCGTCGTAGCCCCACTTGTAGCCGAAGTTGCGGTTGAGGTCGACGCCGTCGCCGGCGGATATCACGCCGTCGTTGTTGACGTCCCGCAGGTTCTTGCGCCACAGGCGCTTGCCCGGGTCCTGGAAGGTGTAGTCGTAGCCGTCCGGGTTGGCCGAGACGACGAACCACAGCTCGGTGGAGTCGACGAGCTTCTTGATGCGCGCGTCGGTCGCGTAGTGGTCCAGGTAGTAGTGCATCAGCCGGCGGGTCATCTCCGGCGTGATCCACTCCCGCGCGTGCTGGTTGGACATGTACAGCACGGAGGGCTTCGAGCCGTCCTTGGACCTCTTCGCGTCCTTGGTGAGCTTGAGCGCCAGGATGTCCTGGCCGCGCACCGTCTTGCCGATGGAGACGACCTTGGTCAGACCGGGGTTCGCCTGGCCCGCGGCCAGGATCTCCTCCTTGATGCCGCCCGCCCCGCTGTACGGCCGGAACACGCCTTCGGCCGCGCTCTGCACGCGCGCCTCGGACCTGGCGGCGAGGGCGTGCTCGGTGAGGGGCACGCCCTTCTCCTCGAGCTGCGCGGCCTGCCGGTCGGTGAGGTAGACCTCGACCGTGGCGGTGCCGCTCTCCGGCGCCTGCTCGCTCAGTTCGTGGCCGTCCTGCCCCGCTTCGAGCAGCAACGGGATCTGGCTCTTGGTGACTTCCGCGCGGAACACCTTGACCTCGTCCGCGTCGCCGCCGGCCGGGATCGGGCCCCGGGCCTGGGCGACGGGCGCGATGGCCGCGCTGCAGAGTATGAGAGCGCCGGCGATGACGGTCGTTAAGACTCTGGGTCTCACGACTCTCCTTCACATGGGTCTCGACAAGAACGCCAATACCATAAGAAGTTCACGCGCCAGTCAAGGGTGTCTCAAGGCGCGCTCTCGTCACCGCGACCCCGCGGGCACCAGCGCCCTGTGTCGGCCGGAAGCACGACGAGCGGGGCCGTCCTCCCGGCGGAGGGCGGCCCCGCTCGTACGGGCACGGCCCGCGAGCAGAGGGCGGATCAGCCGCGAACGATGTTCTCCGCCTGCGGGCCCTTCTGGCCCTGCGTCACCTCGAAGGTGACCTGCTCGCCTTCCTGGAGCTCGCGGTAGCCGTTACCGACGATGTTGGAGTAGTGGGCGAACACGTCCGGCCCCCCGTCCTGTGCGATGAAGCCGAAGCCCTTTTCGGCGTTGAACCACTTCACGACTCCAGATGCCACCGTGTCCATCCCTACATGTGCCGACGTGGCAGCGCACCCAGGTGCGCCGACGGGCCCCCGCGGCTGCGGGCCCCCGAGCCTGCTTACCCGAGGATGCGGACGTCTATCCCCCGACGGACCCCCCAACCGCGCGGATGTCCTCCCACCGGCCCGCTCGGCGGCGGGACTTGGCCGGCAGGCCCGCGAGTGGACCCGGAGCCCCGGTTCCGGGCACCATGCCGGCGTGAGCGTCATCGTCAGGTTCTTCGCCGCCCCGGACCACCAGGCGGCCGCCGCCGTCGTGGAGCGCGGCCCCGAAGGGGTCTTCGAGTCGTCGTACTTCGGCAACTTCGACCCGGACGAGGCACTGGTCGAGTGGCAGGGCATCCTCACCGGCCGCGGTTTCGAGGAGCTCGTCGCCGCCGGTGAACCCGAGGTCGTCGCCGGCCCCGACGACGGGGAAGGCCCCCTGCTGCTCGCGGTGTCGACGGCTCTCACGGAGGCGCTCGCCGTCGCGGGCCCGGACCGGATCGCCGAGGCCGGCCGCACCCGGTCCCTCGATCGGGCGGCGGACGGCGAGGTGATCGACCCGGAGACGGCGGTCCTGATCCTGGGCGACCTGGCCGCTCTCGCCCGCGGCATCGGCGGGCGGGGACACCGCCTGTACTGCTGGACCGCCTGAGCGCGGTCGCGTCCGGGGCTCAGACCTCGCCCTCGCTGCGGGCCAGCAGCGCTCGGGCGTTGCCGTGGAGCCACGCCGCGGTCACGTCGGAGGGCAGCCGGAGCGCGGTGAGTTCGTCGGCGAGGACCGCGACGGGGACGGGGTTGACCCAGGTGGACGTGCCGAACAGGACCCGGTGGCGGGCCAGGCTGGTGGCGTGGTGCAGGAGCGGGGCCCAGCCGGAGCCCGGGGCGGGCATGCGGCGCGGGCGGTGGGAGGAGAACTCCAGGTACACACCCGGGTGGCGGGCGGCGGTGAGGAGCATGTCCTGGACGTCGGGCCAGCCAGCGTGGCCCGCGACCAGCAGCAGGTCCTGATGGCGGGAGGCGAGGGTCTCGACGGTCCGCCAGCTGCCGAGGCCGGTCGGGTACCGTGCGGCGAAGTGGTGGCCGGTGTGGAGCCACACCGGCAGGCGCAGCGCGGCGGCGGCGTCGAACACCGGGGCGTAGCGCGGGTCCAGCGGGTCGGTGCCGTCCAGGAACGGGATGACGCAGAGCCCTCGCGCTCCCCCGGCGACGGCCCGCTCCAGCTCCCTCAGTGCCGCTGCCGGGTCGCGCAGGCCGATGCCGGCCCAGACGTGAACACGGTCGCGTACGGCGGCGGTGGTGTCGAGGAGCCATGCGTTGACGGTGCGCCCGTCCGGGCGCAGCTCCTGCGATCCCATGGCGAACTCGGCGACCACGCCCTGCCGTTGCCGCGCGGCGAGATGGGCGTCGAGGTCGAACCGCGGCCGCCCGGGCGGCAGCAGCACGTCGACCGCGTCCTGCCAGCGGCGGGCGAGCGCGTCGCGGTAGTCCTGGTGCGCGGCACCGAAGGTGCGGCAGAAGGCGCCGGAGAAGACGTCCAGGTACTCGGGGGCGTTGTGTGCCAGGCGGGCGAGGTACAGGCGCCATCCGATGTCGTCGTAGACCAGCGAGCAGGCGTCCACGACGGGCGGGCGGTCGCCCGGGGCGCTGTCGGCGGGGGACGTTGCGGGCGTGTTCACATCGCTCCGGGGGTGTGGGCGGCCTGGCCTTCCGCCCGCCGGGCGGGCAGGGGGTCAGGCGCCGGTGAAGCGGGGCCGCCGCTTCTCGGTGAAGGCGGCCAGGCCCTCGGCGGCGTCGGCGACGGTGGCGTGGGTCCGCAGGTGGTACGCGTCCTGCAGCCGCAGCCCGTACTCCGCCGGCTGGCCCCAGCTGCGTTCGCGCAGCTCCTTGAAGAGGCCGACGGAGGCGGTGGGCAGGGCCGCGAACGCCGCGGTGAGCGCGCCGAGTTCACCGTCGAGCTCATCGGGCGCGCACAGCCGGTCGAACAGGCCCAGCCGCAGCGCCTCCTCGCCCGCGACCATCCGTCCGGTCAGGTAGATCTCGGTGGCCCGGGCCGGCCCGGTGAGCCGCGACATCAGCACGACGTTGCCGACGTGCCCGACACCCGCCAGGCAGCTGCCGATCGCCGCGTTGGTGTCCGCCAGCCGGTAGTCCGCCGCGCAGGCGATCTCGGCCCCCGCCCCCGCCGCGGCGCCGGTCAGCGCGACGACGACCGGCTTCGGCAGGTGGAGCATCGCCTCGCAGACGCGCAGGTAGTGCGCGTCGGAGGTGAGCGGGTCGAAGGGGGCGTCGGCGCGGTCGCCGAGCCTCCAGCGCCGGACGCTGTCGACGTCGTCTCCGGCGCAGAAGGCCCCGCCGTTGCCGGTGATGACGACGACGCGCACGCTGGTGTCGTCGCCGGCGCACAGCAGCCCCAGCAGCAGGTGCCGGGAGAGCCCGGCGGTCAGGCTGTTGCGGCGGTGCGGCCGGTCCAGGGTGAGGGTGGCGACGCCGCCGGACTGCCGGGCGCGCAGCGGCACGCCGTCGTCGCCGTCGACCCGGTCGGCGAAGTCGGCGAACGACTGCGTGGCCGCGCCGGCCCACTCGTCCACGGGCCGGGCGCTGTGCGGGCTCATGGGGTGGTCTCCCTGACCGGACGGGCGTGGGCCGGCGTATCGGGGGTGCCGTTGATGTGGTCGGTCATGGCGTGCCGGGTGGCGGCCCGGCTCGCGGTCGGCTCGATGCGGATGACCGGTCCCACGCAGGCCCGTGCGGGGCGTTGCAGCAGCCAGTCGACGGTGTCGGCGATGTCGTCGGGGGTGAGGACGTCGTCGTCGGACACGCCGAGGTCGGCGGGGCGGGCCGCGAGCCGGGTGGCCACCCAGCCGGGGGCGACGGTGACCGCGCGGATGCCGTGGTCCCGGTTCTCCTCGTGGATGAGCTCGGTCAACCGGTTGAGGGCGTGTTTGCTGACGCCGTATCCGCCGGTGCCCGGGACGACCTCCGCACCGGCGCCCGAGCCGATGGTGACGACCCATCCGTAGCCGCGCTCGCGCATACCGGGCAGCACATGGCGCGCGAGCAGGAACGGCACGGTGAGGTTCACCTGCAGCTGCCGGTGCCAGTGCCGCTCCTCGCTCTCGTGGATGGGCGCCAGCCGGACGGTTCCCGCGCTGCACACGAGCAGGTCGACCGGGCCGAGGACCCGCTCGGCCCCGGTCACGGCCCGTTCCGCGGCGCCGGGCCCGGCCAGGTCCATCGCCAGCGGCAGGGCGACGCCGCCCGCGGCACGGATGCGGTCGGCGACCGCGTCCAGTTCCGCGGCACGGCGCCCCACGAGTGCCACGGCGGTGCCGCGTGCGGCGACCCGCTCGGCCACGGCCGCGCCGATCCCGGACGACGCGCCCGCCACCAGGGCGACCTCCGGGTAGAGGGCGGTGCTCAACGGGTCGTTCACGCGGGCTCCTTGGTGGTGTGACCGGGACGCAGAGGGGCGATGTCGCCGAGTCCGAAACCGCCGTCGACGCGCAGGACCGCGCCGGTGACCCGGGCGGCCGAGGGGCCGAGCAGGTGGCCGCAGACCGCGGCGACCTCCTGGGGCAGGCCGACCCGGCCGGCCGGGATGCGGCTGATCCAGCCGCGCCGGTGGGCGGGACCGGCGGCGTCGCCCATCGGTGTCTCGATGATGCCCGGCGCGACGCAGTTGGCCCGGATGCCGTGGCGGGCCACCGACACCGCCAGGCAGCGGGTGTACTGGACCATCGCGGCCTTGCTGGCCCCGTAGTAGTCCAGGCCCGCCACCGGGCTGAGCGTCGAGCTGACCGAGGCCACCGCGACCAGCGACCCGGGCACGCCGTCCTGGCGCCAACGGCTCGTCAGGTCCTCGGCGACAGCGATGTAGCTGTGCAGGTTGACCGCGAACGTGCGGCCGGCGGAGGCCGGGTCGCCGCCGGGCGGGCTGAAGCCGAGGTGTCCGGCCGCGTACAGCAGTCCGGACACCCCGCCCGCGGCTTCCTGGGCGCGCTCCCCCAGCGTGGCGGCGTCGAGGGGGTCGGCCAGGTCGCACCGCAGCGTCCAGGCCCGCCGTCCCAGGGCGGTGATCTGCGACGCCACGTCGTCCAGGGCCTCGGTGCGGCGCGCGGCCAGCACGAGGTCGGCGCCGCGTTCGGCCAGGTGCAGCGCCGCGGCCCGGCCGATGCCGCTGCTCGCGCCGGTGACGAGCACGCGGGCGCCGGCGGTGCCGGGTCCGGTCACCGGCGGTGCCGCGGACGGCTCCTGGGACGGTTCACGGGACGGCCGCGCCGGGGCGGGGGCCGCCGCCGCGTCGGCGAGGGCGGGGATCTGGCCGAGGCCCGCGCCGCCGTCGACGGGCACCGTCTCGCCGATCAGGTAGGAGCAGCCCGCGGACAGCAGGAATCCCACGGTGCCGGCCACGTCGGCGGCGGTGGTGGCCCGGCGCTGCACCAGGTAGCGCAGCAGCCCGGCCTCGGCCGTGGCCGGCAGCGCGTGGCCGAGGGCCGGGGCGTAGCCGGTGCGGACGGTGTTGGCGGCGACGCCGTACCCGGCCATGCCGGTGGCCAGGTGCTGCCACCAGGCCAGGTCGGCGGCGAGCCGGGCGTGCCGCTCGGGGTCGGTGCCGGTGTGGGTGCCGCTGCCGGCGTCGGTGACGAGTACCAGCCGGCCCCGGCCGGCGGCGGCCATGGCGTCGGCGGCGGCCAGCACGCGGCCCCGGTCGAGGCCGCGCGCGGCGTCCGCGCCGTAGGCCTCCTCGCCGATCAGCAGCGCGCAGTAGGCACCGGGCGGCCCGGGGTGTTCGTACGGGGCCTCGGGCGCGAACCCGAGGCCGGCCAGGGCGCCGGACAGCGCGTCGGCCGCGGCGGGGCCGGCGCCGGAGGCGTCGATGACGACACGGGCGCCGAACGGCGCACGGGGCGCGTCGTGCCCCGCGTCGGCCGCGGCGGGCAGCTCGGCCGCGCTGTGGACGTCGGTCATGGCAGGTCGCCGCCTTCGTGTTCCAGGAGCATGCTCGTGGCGTCGCCGCCCGCCCCGGAGGACAGCACCAGGGCGCTGTCGCCGGTGGTCGGCCGCCCCCCGGCGAGCACGGGGGTGCCCGGCAGGTGCCGGTAGGGCACGACGGTGTTGGCGCTGGGCGCGATCCGGCCGTGGTGCAGCATGAGCAGGCTGCCGAGCAGTTTCACCAGACCGCCGGTCCCGGCCACGTGCCCGAACACCGCCTCCTGGTTGGTCAGTACGAGCTCGCCGCGGTAGCCCGTCGCCTCCCGGGCCCAGGTCAGCGCCTGGCACAGGTGGTCCTCGACGAATCGGTTGCCGTCCGCGTAGTCGTTGACGAAGGCCACGTCGCCGGGTGTCCGGCCGGCCGAAGCGAGCACGGCGCGGATGTCGCGCACGACGTTGTCCGGGGGGCCGGTGGCCACCGTGGACGGGCCGTTGCTGCGGGAGCTGCGCAGATGCGCCCGGTGCAGCAGTCCCGGTCGTGCGCCGGTGGCCGCGGGGTTCTCCAGGACGAGGGCGACGGCGCCCTCGCCGGTGGCGTTGCCGGTCTGCGTCTCGTCGTGCGGCCGTACGTCGGCGGGGTCGCCGGACAGCGAGGACGCGCGGTAGCCGCTGCGCCCGGTGTGCGCGGTCCCGGCGACGAAGACCGGGTCGACGGTCTGGTCGACCCCCACCACGACGGCCCGGTCGATGTCTCCGCAGCGGAACATCTGCTGCGTGACCTGGAGCGCGCGCAGCGCCACATTGCACGAGCCGGCCACGCTCAGGGTCTGGCAGGGCAGTTGGAGCGCGGAGGCCACCGTGCCGACGACGCTGGGCGGGGTCCCGGTGAGCCAGTAGTCCATGCCGATCGCGGTCATGCCCTTGGCCTGGGCGGTCGCGTAGTAGCGCTCGGACTCGGGGAACGCGAACTGCAGCGACGCGGCGACCAGCGCCGTGCGGTCCGGGTCGAGGTCCGAGGCGGTGAGGCCGGCGTGGGCCAGCGCCTGGCGCACCGCGGCGGTGGCGAGCAGCCCGGCCCGGGAGGAGCGGCGCAGGGTCCGCTCCGGCAGCGGCAGCTCCGTCAGCGGGTTCCAGCCGTTCACGGTTCCGGCCAGCCGCAGCGGCAACTCGGGGTGCGCGTACGGCGACAGGCAGCTGACACCGTCGCGGATCAGGTCCCAGAAGGTGCCGATCCCGGTGCAGGCGGTGCCGTGCGGACCGGGCAGGACCATCCCCGCACCGGCCAGCCGCAGCAGGGGCGGCGGCGAGGGTTCGGCCGACATCGGTTCAGCAGACATCGGCACCGCCCAGCAGCAGGGCGCTGTTGACCCCGCCCACCTGGTAGTTGAAGCTGAGCGCCCGGGAGAAGCTCAGTGGCCGGGCAACGGTGCCCGGCACCGGGTCGAAGGTGCACACCGGCGACGGGGTACGGCAGTTGGCCGTCGGGCAGACCTGGCTCTCGCGCATCATCATCAGCGTCAGCGCCGCGCCCAGGTTCCCCAGCGGTGCGCCGCTGTGCCCGAAGCAGGCCTCCTGGGAGCTGAGCAGCACCTCGTGGGAGCGGTCGCCCCACAGCCGGCGCACCGCGTTGGCCTCGATGCGGGTGAACAGCGGGTCTCCCTCGCCGCCCCCGTTGACGTACGGCACCTGGTCGAGCGAGGTGTGGTCGCCCAGGCAGCGGCGGGCCGCCTCGGCGAGCCCGGTGCCCTCGGTGTCGATGGCCACGGCGCTGTCGAGGCCGCCCCTGGTGGTGGCCTGGCCGAGCAGCGCCCCGTGTGCCCGGGCACCGCGGGCCGCGGCGTGCTCCCGGCTCTCCAGGACCAGGGTCACCGAACCGTCGCCGTAGTTCATGCAGTCCCCGGCCGCGTCGTAGGGCCGCATCGGCCGGTCGTGGCGGGGGTCGGCCGGCGGGTCGCTGTTGTGCCGGACGGCGACGGCGCCCTCGCGCTCGACGACCTCGCGCAACCGGTGCCCGTGCAGGACGCGTTCGGTGTCGAAGCGGTCGACCCCGGTGACCACGACCAGGTCGGCCGAGCCGTCGGCGATCATCATGCGGGCCAGGCCGAGCAGCACCGACGAGGAGGCACAGCCGCAGCTGACCGTGAAGGAGGCGCCGGTGCTGGCGAGCAGCGCGGCCTGCACCGGCCCGACGTCGCTGGAGGTGCCGGCCACGACCAGGCGGACGAAGAGCGACTTGGCGTCGGCGGGGCTGATCGTCGCGGGGTCCGCGTCGTGCCAGGCGCGGTAGCTGTCGTAGTTGCTGTCGACACCGGCGCGGGCGGTCAGCACGGCGGCCTGCCGCAGGTCTCCCGCGCGGTGGTCGAGTCCGGCGTCCGCGCAGGCCTCGGCGAGCGAGACCAGCCCGTAGAGGTGGACGTCGGCGTAGCTGCGCAGGTAGCGGGTGGGCATCTCCGGCAGCAGTTCGGTGAACGCCTCCCGGGCGCCGCGGACGACGCCGTGGTGGAAGCCGTCGCGTTCCACGTGGCTGGTGCCCGTGGACGCGGTCTCCCAGACCTGTTTGCCGGTGCGCACCGGTTCCTCCCCCGCGCCGGGCAGGCAGAAGCCCCAGCCGGTCACGAGGGTGTCGCGGGGGCCCGGCGTGAAGGGCCGGGCGGGCGGGCCGGGCAGGCGTCCGGCCTCCGCTGCGCGGTACGTGTCGTTCACAGGGCGCCCGCGTCCACGTTGACCGCCTGCCCGGTCATGCCGCCGGACAGGTCGGAGAGCATGAACAGCACCTGGGAGGCGACCTCCTCGGGCCGGACCAGGCGCCGCAGGATGGTGCTGCCGACCGCGCGCCGCAGGTACCGCTCCCAGGTGAGGTCGGGCGGTCCGTGGTGCTTGGCGACAGCGGCCATGAAGGCGTCGCCGTAGCGGTCGCCGTCGGTGGCGGCCGGGCTGTCGGTGAGGCCCGGGCACACCGCGTTGACGCGGATCCCGAAGGCGCCGAGCTCGGCGGCGAGCGCCTGCGTCATCCCGTTGAGGCCGAACTTCGCCGCGCAGTAAGAGGTGTTGGCCGGCAGTCCGCGCTTGCCCGCGACGGAGGAGACCATCACGACGCCGCCCCTGCGGCGCTCCATCATCCCCGGCACGACCGCCCGGGCGACGCGGAACGCGCCCACGAGGTTGCTGTCGAGGGTCGCCGTCCACTGCGCCTCGTCCTGGTCGCACAGGAACGCCTGGTTGCGGGCCTCGCCCGCGCAGTGCACCAACTGGTCGACCGGGCCGAGGGCTTCCTCGGCCGTCCGGACCGCCGACCGTACGCCCTCGGCGTCGGTGAGGTCGGCGGGCACGGCCACCGCCCGGCCGCCTGCGGCCTCGATGTCCTCCGCCAGCAGGCGCAGTTGCTTCTCGTTGCGGGCCAGGAGCGCGACCTGGGAGCCGTGGGCGGCGAGCGCGGCCGCCAGGACGGCGCCGATGCCGCTGCTGGCACCCGTCACCAGGGTCGTCCGACCCGCCAGCAGGGTGGGTGCGAAGCCGCTGATCATGCTGAGTCCTCCACCGTCGTCGGGTGAGTCGTGGGCGTGGCTGCGGGCCGGGGCGTGGCCGCGGGCCGCCGGGCGCCGGCCGCGGGCGGCGGGACCCGGGCGGGCAGTCCGCCGCCGTCGACCTCCAGCACCGTGCCGGTGAGCGAGGGGTTGTCCGCGGCGAAGACGACGGCGTCGGCCACGTCCCCCTCGTCGCACCAGCGGCCCAGCGGCACGTGGCGGAGCAGGTCGTCCATGTACGCGGCGTGCCGGGGGCTGGCCGCGGTGCGGCGGCGCAGCGCCTCGCCGTCGAGCACACCCGGTGCCACGGCGACCACACGGATGCCGTACTCCCCCAACTCGACGGCCCAGGTCCGGGTCAGCGACTCCACGCCCGCCTTGGCCGCGCAGTACGCCGACTGCCCGTAGGCGCCGTGCCGGACGGTCGAGGAGATGTTGACGACGACGCCGTGCGTCCCCGCGGCCAGCATCGCCTGGGCCGCGTGGCGGCCGACGAGGAAGGTGCCGGTCAGCAGCAGCCGTACCGTGTCCTCGAAGTCCGCCAGCGGGTGCGGTGACAGCAGGGGCGTGCCGTCGCCGCTGTCGCGGACGCCGACCAGCCGGCGGGAGAAGTTGTGCCCGGCGTTGTTGACGCACAGGGCGAGCGGCGGCGCGTCCGCGGCGAGCCGGGCGAACAGCGCGGCCACCGACGCCTCGTCGGTGACGTCGGCGGGTACGGCGTGCAGGGTCAGGCCGTCGCGCGCGGCCTCCTTCACGCACAGCTCCAGGCTGTCCCGGTCGCGTCCGCAGATCACGGTGTGCCGGCCCTCGGCCGCCAGGCGCCTGGCGATGGCGGCGCCGAGTCCGCGGCTGCCGCCGGTCACCAGGGCGGTGCCGCGGGCGCCCGGGCCGGAGCGGTTCACGTCAGACACGGAAGAGCAGACCTCCGTAGTACCAGCCCGAGCCGACGGCCGGGGTGTAGCACAGGTCGCCGGGGCGCAGCCGCCCGTCGCGGGACATCTCCGACAGCACGATCGGCACCGAGGCGCTGCCGGTGTTGGCGCGCGTCTCGTAGTTGGTGACGAACCGCTCCTCGGGTATCGCGAGCAGCTCGCGGACCGCGGTGTGCAGCTGGCCGGTCCCCGGGTGCGGGACCACCCAGTCGATCTCGTCCATCGTGATGCCCGACCGCGCGAGCACGCGCTCCGCGAGGTCGGCGTGCGACTCGGCGGCGACCTTGATCAGGTCCGCCTGGCTCTTGATCCAGCCGTTCGGCGGGTAGACCGTGACCGTCTCCCGGGCCGATCCGTCGCTGATCACCAGCGAGTCCCAGAGACCGTCGTCGTCGCCCGCGGCGGTGTCCCGCGTCAGCACGGCGGCGCCGGCCGCGTCACCGACGATGAGTTCGCCCTTGCTGCCCGGGCGGACCCGGCGCGAGAAGCGCTCGCTGGACATCACCACGGCCGTGCGCCAGTGCGGATGCGTGGCGAGCATCGCCGACGCGGTCTGCACCCCGTGGACGAAGCCGACACAGGCGGCGCACACGTCGAAGGCCAGGGCGCGCCGGGCTCCGAGCAGCCGGGCCGCCTCCGGGCCCCACTCGGGCACGAACTGCCGGTCGGTCCAGTTGCTGAAGACCAGCAGGTCGACCTCGTCGGCGTCCTTGCCGGCCTGTTCCAGGGCGGCCCGGGCGGCCCGCACCCCCATGTACGGCGGCGTCTCCTCCTCGTCGGCCACGTGCCGGCCGCGCACGTCGAGCCGGCCGATGACGGCCGCGTCCACCGCGTTGCCGCCGCCCCCGTCCGCGTCGTCCATCGCGTTCTCCACACGGTGGCGCGGGTAGTAGTGGCCGTACCCGGCCAGGCGCAGGCCGCTGCCGCGCCACAGGGGGATCTCGTCGTCCATGCCTCGTCCTTCGGGGGATCGGATGTCTCAGCTGGTCGCGCCCGGCGGAGCGGTCACGAGTGGCGCAGCAGCATGGCGCCCCAGCTGTAGCCGCGGCCGATGCCGATGGTGACGATCAGGTCGCCCGGGCGGATCGTCCCGGCGCGGACGTTCTCGGAGATGCAGCTCGGGATGGACACGCTGGAGGTGTTGCCCCGGTGCTGGATGTTGGTGAGCACCTTCTCCCGCGGGATGTCCAGCGTGGCGCACACCTGGTTGATCATGTTCAGGTTGCCCTGGTGGGGCACGAACCAGTCGACGTCGTCGACCGTGAGCCCGTTGCGCTCCAGGATCTCCCGGCCGACCTGCGAGAGCAGTTGCGGCCCGACCTCGCCGACCTGGCGGCCGCGCATGACCATCTTGTCGTTGTCGTCGATGTCGAACGCGTCGAAGTACGAGCCGTCCGCGTGCAGCGCGACGTCCAGCAGGCCCGGCCCCTGGGTGTCGGCGGACCACACGGCGGCCGCGGAACCCGCGCCGAACAGCACCGAGTAGCGGTAGTCGAAGTTGAGGATCGGGCGCGGGTTCTCGGCGCAGACCACCAGGGCGTTGCGCATGCCGAGCGCGGGCAGCATCGAGGCGGCCACGGCCGTGCCGTACATGAAGCCCGCGCAGGCCACGGAGGTCACGTCGAAGCAGGTGGCGTGCCGCAGTCCGGCCTGCCGCTGCAAAGGCAGTGAGATGTCCATGTAGTTGTTGGTCGCGCTGGACGGGTTGGTGCGCGGCCGGGTGGTGGAGGTGGTGCCGATCACCAGGTCGATGTCGTCCGGCTCCAGACCGGCGTCGGCGAGCGCCGCGTCGACGGCCAGCGCGGCCATCTCGACCGCGCGCTCCTTCTCGTCGCCCGGCCAGTGGCGGCTGACCACCCCGGTGTTCTCGCGGATCCACGCGTCGTCGATGCCGAGGGCGTCGATCCGCTCGAAGTGCTCGTTGGTGATGGGCTCACCGGGGAAGTAGTGGCCGATGCCGGCCAGCCGGACGGGCGCGATGGCCGTCGGCGGCAGCGGACGGCGGAGTGCGGTGACGTGCTCGGTGGCGGTCATCGGTAGTGGCCTTCCGGGTCCATGCTGCGCAGCAGCGTGAGTTCTTCGGTGGTGACGGCCTTCTCGTCCACGAGCCGGTCGCCGACGCCGCCGGCGGCCGTGGGGTCCTCGGGTCCGGGGAAGGACCAGCCGGTCAGTTCGCGGACCGCGCGGGCGGGTGTGTCAGGCGGCTCCGCGGCGCCGCGGCCGGGCACCGGCGGCAGCCAGGTGGTCAGCCGGAAGGGGGTGCCGGGTCCCGGCCGGCTGAACCGGCCGAACTGGCTGACCACGTCGCGCACCCGCTCACCCGGACTGGTCAGGTGGGCGAGCCGGGGAACGTACCGTCGCGGCGAGGCGGCCGCGACGACGACGCAGTCCACGGTGGAGGCGATGTCATTGGCGCCGCCGGAGCCGGTGATCCAGCGGCCGTCCGGCAGCAGGGTGGTGTTGATGTTCCCGTCCGCGTCGAGTTCGGCGGCCGACAGCACCCCCAGGCAGCGCGGGTTGGCGGCGACGGCGGCGCCCAGGGTCTCGGCCACTCCGGCGAGCATCCGGGACCGTTCGGCGTGCCGCTGGCTGAAGAGGAACACGTCGCCGGGCTCGGGGGCCATCTGCTGCAGGCCGAGTTCGGCGACCGCGTCGACGGTGATGCCCCGGTCCGCCAGCAGGCGGACGGCCAGCCATGCCGCCATGTGCGAGGTGCCGATCCCGGCCAGCAGCGTGTCGTAGCCGCGCTCCTCGACCAGGTCGGCGACCGCGCGGGCGGCGAGCACGATCAACTGCTCCTGCTCGGTGGGCGGGGCCGCCTCCGCCGCCGTGACGCGACGGCCGGTGTCCCGCGCGGTCGCCGCGGTGGGCGGGTAGGCGAGAGAGTCGCGGCGGCCGGCGCCGAGCCGTTCCAGGTACTCCTCGTGGCCGCTGACGCCACCGACCCAGGTGTCGTACCAGCCGGCCGCCGTCCCGGGGTCCTTGCAGGCGTTCACGATGTCGGTCAGGAAGGCGTAGTCGTCCAGGTAGCCGCTCACTCCCGCCAGGCCGCCGGTGCGCAGGGACTGCGGGTGCGCGCCGAGCGGCGCCTCGCACAGGCCGAGCACCCGCCGGGCCGGGATCACCACCCGGTCCGGCATCGCGGCCACCACCTCGTCGTCCACGATCGCCTCCACCGAGACCAGGACGCCCTCGGTGGCGGCGTAGGCGGCCCAGGCGCCCTCGCCGAGCGGCGGGACGGCGACAACGTTGCCGTGCCGGTCGGCGCAGACACCGTGGAAGAGGGTGACGTCCGGCCGCAGCGGGCTGAGCAGGGTCACCGTGCGGCCCGGGTCCTCCGGGTGGGCCACCACGTGCAGGGTGCCCTCCTTGCCGTGCCGCAGGTCGGTCTGCGCCAGCCGCGAACCGGTCGTGGCGAACGGCTGGCCGAGCGCGGCGGCCATCAGGCGCTGCGTGTAGCCGAGCAGCGACCACAGTTCGACCTCGAAGGGCTCGCCCGTGGCCAGGTCGCGGTAGAGCCGGTTGGGGCGGGGCGACGGATAGGTGTCGCCGACGAAGCCGGTGATGACCTTGCGCACCGCGCCGGACAGCGCGAGCGCGTGCGCGTTGGAGTGCACGGCGGTGGTGCTCACGGTGAGGCTGCCGGTGCCCGCGAAGACCCGGCAGACCGCGTTCAGCAGGGCGTTGGGCCGGGACATGGTCGCGGCGGCGTGCACGTGCGCGCCCTGCCGGACGAAGCGCCGCACCAGGTCGTCGGGGTCGGCCGCCAGGTACGGCCGCACCGCGGTCACACCCGCTCCAGGGCGATCACGGACGTCTGGCTTCCGAAGGCGAACGACAGGGACACCGCGAGGTCGAACTCGGCGTCCCGCGGGCCCTCGGCGACATGGTCGTACGCGCACTCGGGGTCCGGCGTCGTGTGGTTCGCGGTCCGCGCCAGCCGCTGGTGACGGAGCATCAGCGAGGTCGCCGCGACATTGATGATCCCCGCCATGCCGAAGGTGTGGCCGTAGACGGGCTTGTTGGAGCCGTGCGGAGGCAGGTCCTCGTCGGCGTGCCCGGGCAGCAGCCGGCGCAGCGCCCGGCTCTCGGCGATGTCGTTGTAGCGGGTGGCGGTGCCGTGGCCGCAGACGTAGCCCAGCTCCTCGGGCTTGCGCCCGACCTCGTCGAGCAGTCCGGAGACGACCGACGCCGTGACGTCGCCGACCAGGTCCATGCTCGTCGCGTGGTGCGCCTCGTTCAGCGCGCGGTGGCCGAGGACGCGGGCGTAGATCCGGGCGCCGCGCTCGCGGGCCGAGGACTCCCGCTCCAGGCAGAGCGTCATCGCGCCCTCGCCCAGGGCGAAGCCGCGCCGGTCGCGGTCGTACGGCCGGACCGCGGTCGCCGGGTCCTCGCTCTCCGGCGAGAGCACGCCGTCGCCCAGTGCCAGGTAGCAGCGGGCGACCTCGGGGACGATCGGGAACTCGTGGCCGCCGGCCAGCACCACGTCCGCCGCGCCGGAACGCAGCTCGCGCAGGGCGAGTCCGATCGCGTGGTGGCCGCCCACGCAGGCGCTGCTGATCGTGGTGACCAGGCCGCGCGCGCCGACGTCGATGGCCGCCAGCGTGGCCGGGCAGCCGGCCAGCCCGCGGAACATGCCGGTGCCCTTGCCCTGGTAGGGGTCCGCTCCCGGCTCGGCGTGCATCGCCTCGCGCCACCAGGACAGGGGGCCGCGGGAGGACGACTGGACGATGCTCAGCCGCTCGGGGGCGACCTCGCCGCGCGCCAGCCCGGCGTCGTCCAGCGCGTCGCGGACGGCGGCCATCGTCGCGAGGATCTCGCGGTTGTACTTGGCGGCGTGCGCCTCGGGCAGCCCCGGCAGCCGCGTCGGGTGGTCAAACGCGCCCAGCTGCGCGGCGGCGTGGACGGGCAGGCCCGCGGCGGCGAACTCGGGCCGGTCCAGCCCGGTGACCTGGGAGGTACCGGTCTCGATGTGGCTCCAGAACACCTCGGCGTCCGGCGTGCCGGGCAGCGCACACCCGATGCCGGTCAGTACGACGGAGTCGGAAGGGTCGGGGACGGAAGCTGTCCTGCTGTCCATGCGACGAAGCTACGGCCGGCCCCGACGGCGGTGGAATTGCCGCCGGGTACTCTCAGGTCCCCCTCACCCATGACCCCCGGTACCCATCGGGCGAAGCCCGCCACCCGGGCGGCACCGGACCGCCACCTCCACGTCATCGACGGGCACCTCCGGCCCGGGCGAAGCGGGCGCACGATGACTCGCCGGCGGTCTGCCGATGCCTCCGGGGCACGCGGCCGGGACCGTCCCCCGGCGGCGCCGACGGGAGTACGGGCGAGGCGCGTCAGCGCACCGGGCCCCCTTGTTCCGGAGAGCTCCCGGACCGGGAGGACCGTCGCGCCGACCGCTCGTCAGTGGTCTGCCGATACCTCCGGCGCTGTCACGGTGGGGAGGTCCCGCCTGACCCCAAGTCGCCGACACGCGACTGTGGGCCACAACGGCGCAAACGCCCAGAGCGCTTGGCACCGCACCCGGTCCCTCGGCCACCGGTGCGCGAGCGCGGACACGCGGTCCCGGAGCCCCCTCCCCACCGCGACGGCGGAAACACGAAGCAAGGGAGTCAGCCGCCGCCCACTAGCGCGGCCGCACGCGCCAGACGACCGCGCTCAGGACGCCCCAGCAGGGCAGGCCAGCCCTCAGCCCAGCGCTGCGCACGCGGGCGCGGACACACGGTCCCGGAGCCCGCAGCCCCCACCCCACCCCACCGACGGCGGAAGCACGAAACAAGGGGATCAGCCGCCGGTCTGCGGCCGGCCCATCGCCGCCGCCCACCAGTGGCCGTCCTCCACGGCGAGCGCGGCCGTACGGTCCAGGTGCCCGGAGTCGCGCAGCAGGCGCACGCCCGACGTCAGGAGGTCCGCGCGCCGGCCCGCCACGCGGGCCGCCAGTTCCCGTCCCGCCGCCAGCGCGGTGCCGTCGGGCACGACCGCCTCCACGGCCCCCAGCCGGCCCAACTCGGCGCCGGTGACCCGCAGTCCGGGCACCAGGAGCAGCCGCGCGGCCGTGCCGCGCCCGGCCCTGCGGATCAGCGAGTGCACCGCCCCGCCGCCGGGCACCGCGCCGACCTCGAGTTCCGGCAGGCCGAACAACGCGTTTTCGCCGGTCACCACCAGGTCGCAGGCGAGCGCGAACTCCAGGCCGCCGCCGAGGGCGTACCCCTCCACGGCGGCGATCAACGGGAACGGCGCCTGGTGCAGCGACGCCAGCACTGACCGGAAGTGGCGGCGCCGCACCGCCCGCCGCGACAGATCCCGCCAGTCGGGCTCCCGCGTGTCCGCACCGCTGGAGAACGTGCCGCCCGCGCCCGCGAGCAGCAGGGCGCGCGGCGCCCGACCCGCCGGGGCTCCGGCGAAGCCGCCCAGCACGCCGTCCAGTTCGGCGAGCAGCCCCGTCGACAGCGCGTTGCGCACCCGGGGCCGGTTGAACGTGACAACGACCACCGCGCCGTCGTCCTCGACCAGCAGTTCCGCGGCCTCCGTCATGTCCCCCGTCACCCTGCCTCGATCAACTGGAACAGCTCCTTGCGCCCCGAGACACCCACCTTGCGGAAGACCCGGCTGGCGTAGTTCTTCACCGTCTGGCGGGTGAGGACGAGTTCGTCGGCGATCTCCTCGTTGGAGCGCCTGCGCAGCAGCAGCGCGAGCACCTGCTCCTCACGGCCGCTCAGCTGCCACGTGCCCTGCGGCGGGACGTCCGCGCCGGGCACCGGGCGCCCGGGCCGGTCCTCGTCCCCCAGGTACCAGAAGGTGCCGCCGCCGAAGACATCGTGGAGCGCCTTGACGATGACCTCCGGCGGGCACGACTCGTGCACAAAGCCCGCGACTCCGCTGCGGATGCCCTCCACGACGAGGCGCGGCGTGTTGTCCCGGCTGTAGAGCACCACCCGGGTTCCGCTCCGGCGCATCAGGGCGTCCCGCCACCTGGGCCACTGCTCGTGCTCCACCAGCATCACGTCCGGCCGGCCCGGGGGGATGTCGTGCGCGGTACGGAACGCCGGTAAGGCCCCCAGCACGGTGATGCCCGGGTCGTCTTGGAAGAGGTCCAGAAGCGCTTTCCTGATCAGGGGAGAAGAATGCAGGACGAACAGGGTCAGTCCAACCGCTTGCGCCATACCAGGGTCCCCACCCTCCGGTGCCGCCGGACCGCATCCGGCTCGTTGTCACTGGCTACGTCGTCGATCCGGCGTACACCGTGGCCACGCGTGCGGGAGCGACGCCTCTGCTCGGTTCCAGGGCAGCCCGGGCACGCCCGCCGGGCACGGGGACCCGTCCCGTCACGGCCGGCGAAACGCGCTCTCGGGAATCCTCGCCACGCAGCGCGAAAACCCCCGGCACAACAGCCACGTTGCTGCCGGCATTCATCTTCCCGGAGGACCGGCAACAGGCCGGAGCCCCCGCGTTAAGCTTCGATGACCTTTCCGACCCGACGGCTCGGTAACAATTAACCGGAGTCGATCGCGTCGTCGGGGGCGCGCCCGGCCGGGCGCGCCCGTACCGCCGGGACCTGGCCACATCGTCCCGCACCTGCTGTATACGGTCATGACTTCCGCCTCCGCCGACCGGAGTTCGCGGCCAGTGATCACTGGCACGAATATGAACCCGCCGCGATGGGGAGCCGCACCACGGAATGGCCGAATACGGCACGTCTGCAATGACCGGTGGGCGGCACGGTGCGACGTCGGAAAACCTGCGAACACGCGCGCCATTCGCACAATTTGATGCCGTAGCCGCCGGAACCCGACATGCACGGCCGGCGGGGGCGATGGTGCGGCGGCCCCGGACACGGTGCCGTCACTACCCCCCTCCGGGGAACAGGCGCGACAACCTACGAAGGGGGCAGGCGAGTTGGGGGCACCCCCGGCCGGAGGCTGGGGGAGGGTGGGCGTTCTGGACTGTGGAGCATATGTGGGTGCACAACCCGGGATGAGATGAGCAGGTACCCGAGGCACCTAAATGTGCTGTCCAGAATGCCCAGCCCCGGAGGCTCCGCACCCGTTCCCCACGAAACGCGCGCCGGGCGCGTGACTTCACAGGGCTGGGGGCACCCCCGGCCGGAGGTTGGGGGAGGGAGGGCGGGCGGGTAAACACCCCGGCACAGCGGCCACGCGCCCACCGCACAGGAGCCGGGCTCTACACCAACACGCCCGCTCACAGCGGGACACGTCACAGGAAGTTCACAGCGAACATCCCCGATGATCATCTGTTTCGGGGCACGGCGACACCAACGGCACATCGACTGAGCCTGACCCCGACCACCCGCACGGAAAGAAGCCGGCCAGTGCCCCTCCCCCTTGACTCCGTCGTCGCGCGGCCGCGTGCCGCGGCCCGGCGCGGTGCCGTCGTCCTGGCCTTGGCCACGGCGCTCAGCATCGGCGCCGGGATGATGACGACCGCCCAGGCGCTCACGCCCGTGCATCTGATGCCGGCGTCCGTCGACGCGCCGAAGCCCGCCGGTTCCGTTCAGGAATTGATCCCGAGCACGCCCGGCCAGTCCATCGTCACGCGCGAGGACCGCACGCCGATCGCGCCCGGGCTGAACCTCACCCGATTCGACCGCTTCGAGGCGGACGGATGGGTGCGCGGGCAGGTGCTCGTCGCGGACCTCGCCGACGACCGGGTCAAGGTGGACTACATCTCCTCCGGCACCGTCACCGGCAAGGCCCCGGTGACCGAGCAGGCCAGGCACGCGGGAGCGGTCGCCGCCATCAACGGCGACTACTTCGACATGAACGACACCGAGGCCCCGGTCGGCGGTGCCGTGTCGCGGGACGGCGGCCTGATCAACTCGCCGACCGAGGGCCGCAGCCAGACGGTCGCCATCGGCGCGGACGGTCTCGGCAGGCTCGCCCAGGTGTTCCTGGAGGGCGAGGTCACGGTCGGCGGTTCGCAGCACCTGAAGCTGTCCAGCGTCAACTCCCCGGTCCTGGCGGCCGGCGGCATCGGCCTGTTCACCGACCAGTGGGGCCCGTCCCCGCGCACCAAGCCCGTGAGCGGTGCGAGCCGTGTCGCCGAGGTCTGGCTGCGCGACGGCAAGGTCACCGAGGTGCACACCTCGGTCAGCGGTGGCCCCGTACCGGCCGGCACCAGCGTGCTGCTCGGCCGTGAGGCGGGCGCCGACGCGCTGGCCGGCCTCGTACCCGGTGACTCCGTGAACGTCGCCTACCGCCCGCGCGCCGACTTCGGCGACGTGGCGGTCGCGGTCGGCGGCGGCCAGGTCCTGGTCGCGGACGGCGTGGTGAAGCACTACACCGACGGCGACACCGTCACCGCCACCTCGCGCACCAGCGTGGGCTTCTCGGGCGACGGCCGCACCATGTACCTGGTCGCGATCGACGGCAAGCAGACCAACAGCCGCGGCATGGACCTCAATGAGCTCGGCGCCTTCATGAAGGGCCTCGGCGCCGTCAACGCCCTCAACATGGACGGCGGCGGCTCCACCACCATGGCCGCGCGGCTGCCCGGCGAGAGCGTGACGGGCCTGGTCAACAGCCCCTCGGACGGCTCGGAGCGCCAGGTCGCCAACGGCCTCGGCCTGTTCGCCGCCCCCGGTTCCGGCGAGGCCCGCGGCTTCCGGGTCCTGCCCGCCCTGACGGCGGACGGCTCCGACAAGGTCTTCCCCGAGCTGCACCGCACCCTCAAGGCCCTGGCGCATGACGAGACCTACGCGCCCGCGCCCACGCCGCGCGTGCACTGGCGGGACGACTCCCTCGCCGCGGTCAAGGGCGGCGACGGCACCATCGCCGTCGTGACCGGCAAGCACTCCGGCACCAGCGAGATCGAGGCGACCTCCGCCCACGGGGTGAGCGGCACGACGAAGCTGACCGTGCTCGCGCCCGCCGTACGGATCACCCCGAGCAGCAGCCTGGTGGCGCTCGACGGTCCGGAGGACTCCGCCCGCCTGACGATCACCGGCTACGACGCGCTCGGGGACTCCGCCCCGATCGAGGCGTCCGACATCGAGGTCACCGGCGGCGACGGCGTCGTCTCGCTGACGCCCGCGGGCGACGCGACCTTCACGGTGCGCGGCCTGGCGGACGGCGCCTCCACCACCCTGCACCTGACGGTCGGGAAGATGACCACCGACGTGGCCGTCACCGTAGGCCTGGCGGAGAAGAGCTTCGCGGACCTGTCCGACGCGGCCGCCTGGACCTCGGCGAACGACCGCGCCCCCGGCGGCTCGGTCACCCCCGCCGCCGGTCACGACGGCGCGCCCGGCCTGGCCCTCACCTACGACTTCACCAAGTCGACCGCCACGCGCGGCCAGTACGCCGTGCCGCCGCAGCAGATCCAGCTGCCCGGTCAGCCGCAGGCCGTCACCATGTGGATCAACGGCGACGGCAACGGCGAGTGGCCGCGGCTGCAGTACCGCACGGGCGCGGGCGTGACCGCCAACCTCGACGGCCCGCTGATCACCTGGACCGGCTGGCGCAAGGTCGAGTTCCCGGTACCCGTCGGCACCCCCTACCCGCTCACCTTCCAGCGGGTCCGGCTGCTGGAGACCAGTGCCGCCCGTTCGTACACCGGCAAGGTGACCGTCAGCGACCTGCGGGTCAAGGTCGCACCGGACGTGGAGCTGCCCGCCCGGCCGACGGTCGCCGACCCGGTGGTGGTGACCAACGGCACCGTGGACGGCCGTCCGCTGCGCGTCGCCGTCATGTCCGACGCCCAGTTCGTGGCCCGTGACCCCGGCAGCCCGCTGGTGGAGGCGGCCCGCCGGACGCTGGCCGAGATCGCCGACGCCAGGCCCGACATGCTGGTCATCGACGGCGACTTCGTCGACGAGGGCTCGCCGGCCGACTTCGCGCTGGCCCGCACGCTGCTCGACGAGTTCGACGCCCGCACCGGCGGCACGGTCCCGTGGCACTACGTCCCGGGCAACCACGAGGTCATGGGCCCCGGAACACCCGTCAACTTCACGGCGGAGTTCGGCGCCACCACGTCGGTCTTCGACTCCGAGGGCACCCGCTTCATCACCCTCGACTCCTCCAGCGGCACCCTGCGCGGCGGCGGCTTCGCCCAGCTCCAGCTGCTGCACGACCAGCTCGCGGACGCGGCCGCGGACGGCTCCGTCAGCGGCGTCGTGGTGTTCGAGCACCACCCCACCGAGGACCCGCTGCCGGACAAGGCCAGTCAGCTCGGCGACCGCAAGGAGGCCGCGCTCGTCGAGCGGTGGCTCGCCGACTTCCGGGCCGACGGGCACAAGTCCGCCGCGTTCGTCGGCGGTCACGTGGGCGCGTTCTCGGCGTCCTCGATCGACGGCGTCTCTTACCTGGTCAACGGCAACTCCGGCAAGAACCCTGCCAGTACGCCCGACAACGGCGGCTTCACCGGCTGGACGATGCTGGGCATCGACCCGGCCAAGGGGAAGGTCCCGGACGCGTTCGCCGTCCCCGCCCGTGACGCCGACGCCTGGCTGCGCGCCGAGGTGCACGTCCGCACGGACGCGGTGGACCTCAGCGCGCCGGACAGGCTGACGGTCGGCGACCGGGCCGAGGCGTCGGCGACGGTCACGCAGGACGGCACGCGTGTCGTCCCCGTGGCCTGGCCGGTCAGCGCCTCCTGGACCGGCTCGCGTGTCGAGATCGCCGGCCGCACCGAGGACGGGTCCGCGGTCGTCTCCTACGACCCGGCCACCGGCGACCTCACCGCGCTCCGCGCCGGCACCGCGGTGCTCCGCGTCACCGTCAACGGCATGAGCACCGAGCGCACCATCACGGTGGGCCGCCGCTGATCCCCGGCCCGGCGACCGTGCCTCCCGCACGGTCGCCGGGTCACGGCGCGACCGCCCCGCCGGACGCCACCTGGGTCCTGCGCCACTCCACTTCCCGGGTGGTCATGGGGACGTGGATCTTGTACACGTCACCGACCCGCAGACGGTCCGGCGTGCTGTACTCGCCGTGGGTGCCGATGACGGAGATGCCCACCTGGGCGCGGGGCTGCCAGAAGGTACGGAAGTACGGTGCGTTCGCCGTGTGTTCCGGGATCTCCACCAAGGACACGCCGCGTCGCTCCAGCAGCCGTCGCAGCTTCTCGAACCGGAGCCGCGGCGCGAATCTTCCGTACCGGGCGCGCAGCGTCTCGTTCACGAGGCGGCGGTCCCGGTGCGCGAGCCGGTGCACCTGCAGGGTGACATGGTGCCCCTCCCACGGTTCGCCGCGGGAAGCGCGGGTCCAGTGGAACTCGGCGAGGCCGTAGTCGCGGACCATGCTGTACCTGCCGATGACGTTCTCGGCGACATCCGGTCCCAGCACCTCCGTCGCACGGTCGGGGGACTCCGTCGGGCCCACGCCGAGCACGGTGCCGGTCGTGACGACGTCCAGGTAGAACGCCAGGGAGTGCGGGGTCACGGACCGGCCACCCGCGGGGGAACCTCGTCCCGGCCCTGCCAGGTCGTCACGCAGGCCTCGTTGCCCTCCGGGTCGGCGAGCACCCAGAAGGCCGGGGCGCGGCTCGCGGACACGAGCCGCCCCCCGGCCGCCAGCGCCGCGTCGATCCGGCGGGACGCCTCGTCGTGCGGAACGCTGATGTCGAGGTGGATGCGATTGCGCTGCGGGCGCGGCCGGTCCATCTGCTGGAACCAGACCGCCGGGCCCTGCCAGTGCGGATCGACCAGCGCGTCCTCGGGACCGTCGGCGCCCGCCTCGTCGGCGTAGCCGAGCACCGCCTTCCAGAACGGCCTGATCCCGGCGATGTCCAGCGCGTCGATCGCGACCTCCAGGAGCTGCACCGATCTCGGCGCCCCCGCGCCGGCTTCGGAAACCGTCGCGAACCCGGCCGCACGCAGCGCGGCGGTGATCCGCCGCGCGAGGTCGACGTCCCGGGCGGTGACCGTCGCGTGCGCGACCGACTGCAGGGCGAGCAGCACCCGCCCGGGACGGATGTCGACGCGCAGGTGACGGTCGGCGTCGTCGCCGCACGCGGCGACGGCGTCCGCCGCCAGGCCGGTCCCCCGGGCCATCGACCCGACGGGGACCGACGTCTGCAACGTGCCCAGCACATACCGCCACCCGTGGTCCTCGACCGCGTCCGAGGCTTCCTGCCGGCTCAGTGTCCGCTCCATGCGCACATCCTCGCAGCCACCACCGACAGACAGGGCGCTTCCGGTGCTCGGGCGTCCCCGGGCCTCAGCCCGCGCGCCGCACCTCGATCAGGAGTGCCTGCTCCGGGTTGAGTTGGGGCATCGGGAGGCCGGCGGAGGCGAGGACCGCCCCCGGGAGGGGGAGCCAGCCGTCGATGGCCGCGGGGAGCCAGGCGGGACCGCTGGTCTGATGGAAGGAGGGCAGACCGAGGTCGGTGCGGACGCGCACCTCGTAGGGGTGGGCGACATCGAGGCCCGGGAACTGGACGCGGCCGGACTGGCCCTCGGAGGAGGTCGCGACGCGGGCCCAGCAGTAGACGGCGGCGGTGCCGTCGTGGGCGACGACGCCGTGCAGGAGGGTGGCGTCGTCGGGGAGGTCGGCGCGCACCGTGCGGCCGCCGTGCAGCAGGGGACGCAGTTCGCGGTAGAGGGCCGTCCACGCGCCGAGCCGGGCGATCTCCTCGGGGGTGCAGCGGGTGAGGTCCTGCTCGATGCCGGCGTGACCGAACAGGGCGGTGGCCATCCGGAAGGCGTCGGAGCTGACGCGTGCGGTGGTGTGGCTGGGAGTGGCGCCCACATGGGCGCCGACGAGCTCGGGCGGCAGCAACTGGCCGGTCCACCGCTGGATGGACTGCCGCTCCACGGGGTCGTTGCAGTCCGAGGCCCACACGCGGTCGGTCCTGGCGAGGATGCCCAGGTCGACACGGCCGCCACCGCTGGCGCAGCTCTCGATCTCCAGCGCCGGGTGGCGTTCCTTGAGCGCGTCCAGCAACCGGTAGAGCGCCACGACCTGGGCGTGGCCGGCGGGGCGGTCCCCGGGGCCGTGCACGGCCTCGTACAGCTCCCGGTTGTGGTCCCACTTCAGGTAGGCGATGCCGTACCTGGTGATGAGGGTGTCCAGCGCGTCCAGCAGGTACGCGGCGAGGCCGGGCTGCGACAGGTCGAGGGCGTACTGGTGCCGGGCCGTGGGGCCGAGGCCGGCGGCGGGGCCGAGGACCCACTCGGGGTGTTCGCGGGCCAGGTCGGAGTCGAGGTTGACCATCTCCGGTTCGAACCAGAGGCCGAACTCCATGCCGAGGGACCGCACGTGGTCGACGAGCGGGGTGAGCCCGCCGGGCCACACCTTCGGGTCGACCGTCCAGTCGCCGAGTCCCGCGTGGTCCGAGCGGCGGCCGCGGAACCAGCCGTCGTCGAGCACGAACCGTTCCACGCCGACCTCGGCGGCGCGGTCGACGAGCCGCAGCAGGTGGTCGAGGTCGTGGTCGAAGTACACGGCCTCCCAGCTGTTGAGGATGACCGGGCGCGGGCGCCGGGGGTGGCTGGGGCGGGCCCGCAGCAGGGTGTGGAAGCGCTCGGCGAGGCCGTCCAGGCCCGCGCCGGACCAGGCGTAGTGGCACACGGGGGTCTGGTAGCTCTCGCCGGGGGCGAGCCGGATCTCGCCGGCGCGCAGCAGTTCGCCTCCGCCGAGGACCGCGGTGTGGCTGCCGGCGCCCTCGGGCAACCGCTCGACCAGGTAGCGCTGGTCACCACTCCAGGCGACGTGCAGGCCCCACACCTCGCCGTCGCGGAAGCCGAAGCCGGGCACGCCGACGGCGACGAGGTACGGGGAGTCGAGGCCGGGCTTGCCTCGGCGGACCTCGCGGGCATGGGTGCCGAAACCGACCGGGCGCCGCTGCGGGGAGCGTTCACGGCTCCACTTGCCGGTGAAGTCGAGGATCTCGCCGGCCCGCCGGGGCAGCGGCAGCCACACGGTGGCCTGGGCGAGGTCGTACGGTGCCGGGTCGGCGGTGGTGTGCCGGGTGATCCCGGCGTGGACGGCCAGCACCCCGGACGGGTCCAGCCGGTACGTGACGGCGATGTCGAGCCCGGCGGCTCCCTCGGTGAGGGAGACGGTCAGCTCGCCGCCGCCCTCGGGGTCCTCCCGCAGGGACATGCCGGTGGTGGTCAGCCGCGGCGCCGCGGAGCCGCCGTCGACGTGCCCGTTGTGGGCGGGGGTACCGGCCCATCCGTCGGCCTCAGTGGGCCAGATGGTGTACCGGCGCGGGATGTCCACGGCGTTGTTGAGGACCGCGGGTTCGGCCGTCAGGGCCAGCGCGGCGAGGTCCGCGGTGGACAGGTCGCCGAGGTCCTTCCCCCAGTGCAGGACTCTGGGCACCGGCTCGGTGAGCTCCAGGACGAACGCGGTGCCGGCCGCGCGCAGGGTGACGATCCGCGCGGTGGTGTCTGCCATGGGGGTCCTTCCTTTCGATGTGCCCCGCCGCCCGGAGGGGCCCCGAGGAGGGGCCGCGTCCGGGCGGCGGTTCTGCGGGTCACTGCAAGTGGATCAGTTTTTCGCGAGCAGCGTCTTGCTCTGATCCTGCATGCCGGTGAAGACGGAGTCGTCCTTCTGCCCGGCGAAGTACGCCTCGAAGAGCGGGTTCATCGCGTCCTGGACGGCGGCACCGTTGCCGTAGACGGGAGAGGGGTAGAGGACCTTGTTCTTCAGCATGTCGGTGAAGACCGTCAGGTCGACACCCTGGGCGGACAGCGCCTTGGCGGAGGCGTCCATGGAGGCCGGGATGGACGGGAAGAACGTCCCGGTGAGCGAGGCCTTGCTCTGGCAGGCCTCGGAGCCCATGTACGAGACCCACTTCCAGGCCAGGTCGGGGTTCTTGGTGCCGGCCCAGATGTTGTTGCCGTTGGAGTTGCTCATCACGGCGCGGGTCGTGCCGTCGGGGCCGTACGGGGGCGCCGCGATGCCCGCCTTGATGCCGGGGATCTTCGCGAAGGTGGAGGCCTCCCAGGAGCCGCCCATCTCCAGGGCGACCTTGTGGGAGGAGAGCAGGTCGACGTCGCTGACACTGGAGGTGAACTCGCCGATCTTGGGCGCGTAGCCCTTGTCGGTGAGGGAGCGCACCCACTTCATCGTCTTGATGAAGCGCGGGTCGCCGTAGTTGAACACCGTCGGCCAGCTCTGCTTGTCGCCCAGGCGCCACCCGGTGCTGGAGACGAAGGGGCTCCAGGTGGTCTGGCCGATGAAGTCCTTGGCCGCGATCTGGCCGAAGCCGAAGGTCTTGACGTGGGCCTTGTCGAAGCCCTTCTCGTCGCCGCGGTGCCCCTTCTCGTCGATGGTGAGGTGGGCGATCAGCTTGCCGAAGTCACCGCCGTCGTCGGGGTTCCACTTCAGCGAGTCGAGCTTCTCCTTGGTGTAGCCGGCCTTGGTCAGCGCGTCCTGGTCGTAGTACAGGGCGGCCGCGGCCCAGTCGAGCGGCAGCGCGTACTGCTTGCCGTCGGTGAACTTCCACGCGTCCACGCCCACGGAGAACCGGGACATGTCGAACTTGTCCTTGGCGATGAAGTCGTCCATCGCCAGGAGCTGGTGCTGCGTGGCGTAGGCCTGGAAGAACTGCACGCTGTTCTGGAAGGCGTCGGGGGCGTTGCCCGCGACGAAGCCGGCCGTCAGCTTGGTGAAGTAGTCGTCGACGGCGTACTGCGAGATCTTGACGGTCGTACCGGGGTTGGCCTTCTCGAAGTCCGTGGCGCAGACCTTGTACGCGGCCGCCTGCTTGTCGTCCCAGGTCCACCAGTTGACGGTCTGCGAGCCGCCGGCCGAGGACGAGCCGGACGAGCAGGCGGAGAGCACCGCCGCGAGGCTGAGCGTGGCGCCCAGCGCGACGACCTTGCGTATTCTCATGATTCCTTCTTTCGGGACGGTTCCGGGTGGGCGTGGGACGACGTCTTGAGGAGCGCGCGGAAGGCGCTCAGGGTGATGGCCAGGTCCTCGGAGCCGCCGGCGTCGTGGCCGTTGAACTCCCACAGCCGCATCTGCTTGGGCCCGCCGTAGGCGTGGTAGGCGGCGATCGCCGTGGCGGGCGGGCAGACCTGGTCGCGCAGCCCGGCGGAGAACCAGGCAGGGGCGGTGGCGCGGCGGGCGAAGGCGAGGCCGTCGAAGTAGCCGAGCGTGCGGAAGGTCTCCTCGACCCGGTCACGGCGGGCCGCGAGGTAGCCGACGATCTCCGCGTAGGGCTGCTCGCCGGTGAGGCGGGTGGCCTGGCGGATGTCGCAGAGGAACGGGGACTGGAACTGTGCGGCCGTCAGGTCCGGTACGAGCCCGGCGACCGCGAGCGCGATGCCGCCGCCCTGGCTGGGGCCGGCGACGGCGACCCGGGCGGGGTCCACGTGCGGCGAGCCGCGCAGCGCCTCGACGGCGCGTACGGCGTCGGTGAACACCCGCCGGTAGACGTACGTGTCCTTGTCCTCGATGCCGCGGGTGAGGAACCCGGGGTGGGAGGGACCGCTGCCGACCGGGTCGGGCGTGGCGCCGCCGCCCGCCCAGGCGCCGCCCTGACCTCGGGCGTCGACCAGCAGGTGGGCGTAGCCGGCGCAGGCCCACATCAGGTCGTCGACGGGGGCGCCGCGGCCGCTGCCGTAGCCGTGGAACTGCACGACCGCCGGCAGGGGGCCGCCGCGGTGCCGGGGCATCCGCAGCCAGCCGCGCACCGGGTGGCCGTCGAATCCGGGGAAGACGGCGTCGAAGACGTCCACGGCCTCCAGTCCGGTGTCGACCGGGGTCAGTTCGAGGCGGGCGTCGTGGGTCCGTGCGCTGTCGAGGGTGTCCTTCCAGAAACCGTCGAAGTCGGCGGGCTCCTGGTACGTGCTGCGGTAGGACCACAGGTCGGGGACGTCCTTCTCCGTCAGCACGGCCGGCCCTCCCCGTGCTGCCGCAGGTCGGCGCCGAGGGTGACGGCGGTGCCGGCGGGAACGCGCAGTTCCACGGTGCGGTCGCGGTGGCGGACGCGGACCGGCGCCGCGTCGTCCCCGGTGTGCCGGCGGATCGTCACGGCCGTCAGCTCGCCGTCGCGCCAGGTGAAGTCGGCGCCGAGCCCGCCGCGGCAGCGCAGGTCGGCCGCCTGGCCGTCGGGCCACCCGGAGGGGAGGGCGGGCAGCAGGTGGACGGTGCCGGTGTGGCTCTGCAGCACCATTTCGGTGAGGGCGGCGGTGAAGCCGTAGTTGCCGTCGATCTGGAACGGCGGGTGGGTGGAGAAGAGGTTGGGCAGCAGTCCGCCCCACTGCGATCCGTCGACGGGCGCGTCGGTGCCCGGGTCGCCGGCGAGCGGCCGGGTCGCCTCGTCGAAGAGGGAGCGGGCCGCGGCCGCGTCGCGCAGCCGGGCGCGCAGGGCCATCTTCCACGCCCAGGACCAGCCCATCGCGCCGGGTCCGCGCCGGTCCAGCAGGGCGGTGGCGGCCGCGGCGAGTTCCGGGGTGGCGTCGGGGTCGATCCGGCCGAGCGGGTGGACGGTGACCATGTGCGACAGGTGGCGGTGGTGAGGGTCCTGCTCGGGCAGGTCCTCGGCCCACTCCTGCAGCCAGCCGCCGGCGGCGATGCGCGGCGGGTGCAGCTTCGGCAGCGCCTCGCCGATGCGCGCGGTCAGCGGGGTGCCGAGGCCGAGCAGTTCCGCGGAGCGCAGGGTCCGTTCGAACACCGCGCGGATCAGTGCCATGTCCATCGCCGTGGAGCGGGTGACCGAGGCCGGGGCGCCGCCGGGGGTGAGGAAGTGGTTCTCCGGCGACGTGGACGGCAGGGTGTCGAGCCCGCCGGCGCCGTCGTCGACCAGCCAGTCGAGCAGGAACTCCGCGCAGCCGCTGAGCAGGGGCCAGGCCCGCTCGCGCAGGAAGGCGCTGTCCTGCGTGAACTCGTAGTGGTCCCAGACGTGCTGCACCAGCCAGGCGCCGCCCATCTGCCAGATCGCCCAGGACGCCGCGCCGTGGCCCATGCCGACGGGCAGGGCCCAGCCCCACATGTCGGTGTTGTGGTGGGCGACCCAGCCGCGGGCGCCGTACAGGTCCCTGGCCACCTCCCTGCCGTTCGCGGCGACGCGGTCCAGCAGGTCGAAGAGCGGTTCGTGGCAGGAGCCGAGGCCCGCGGCCTCGGCGGCCCAGTAGTTCATCTGGGTGTTGATGTTGATGGTGTAGTTCGAGGACCAGGCCGGCCGCAGGTCGGCGTTCCAGATGCCCTGGAGGTTGGCCGGCGGACCGGCCTGCGGGCGGGAGGCGGAGGCGAGCAGGTAGCGGCCGAGCTGGAACAGCACGGTGGCGGTGAGGAGCTCGTCGTCGCCGCCGAGGATGTCGCGGGCCACGTCGTAGGTGCCCGAGCGGCGCGGACCGATGCGCAGCGACGTGCCGCCGAGGAGGCCGCGCAGGTCGTTCTCGTGCCCCTTGAGCAGTTCCCCGGTCCCGCGTTCCGCGGCCCGGGCGGCGCTGCTCGCGGCGGTGTCCAGATGTCCGGCGCGGTCGGCGGCTCCGGCCAGGCCCCGCCAGTGCCGCAGTGCCGCGGTGGAGCTGGCCACCACCGCCAGGAGCCGGGTCGCGCCGGTCACCCGCAGTCGGCCGGCGTCCGCGGTCACCTCGCCGTCGGTGTCCACCCGCAGAGCGAGAGCGCCGAACGGGTCGTAGCCGTCGACAGGGCCGTCGCCGTACCGCAGCGGCTCCTGGACACCGGGTTCGTGCGCGGGCGCGCCGTCGACGGGGATCTCCACGCCCAGGACGACGCCGTTCGCGTCCGCGGCGCGGTGGACTTCCTTGAGCGGGCTGGTGAGTTCGAGCCGCAGGTCCAGGCTGCCGCCCTGCGCGACCAGGTCGGTGCACAGGGTCCCGGTGCCGGCGTCGGCCCAGGTCCTGCGGTGGACGACGGTGCCGGAGGCGAGCTCGAAGGCGTCCTCGGCGAGGCCGTTGTCGAGGTTGAGGGTCCGCCCCCGGTACGTGGCGTCCGCTCCCCCGGAGACGGTCAGCCACAGGTCGGCGTAGGGCAGGTACTCCTGACTGTAGGGCCCCTCGAAGGCCATCAGCAGTTCCTCGGCGCGGTGCGGGTCCCCGGCGCGCAGGGCGGCGCGGACCTCGGCCAGCCGCTCCGGGCCGGCACCGGCGGCGACGACGTCGGCCAGGGCCCTCGCCGGTCCCGCGGGGGTGCCGGACCACACGGTGGAGTCGTTGATCTGGACCCGGGCGCGGTGGGCGCCGCCGAAGACCATCGCGCCGAGCCGGCCGTTGCCGACCGGGGCGGCCTCGTTCCAGGCGGCCGCGGGCGCGGGCCAGCCGAGCAGGAGATCAGTGGGGTTCATGAGGGTGCCGTCCAGGTGCGCTTACGCGGTTACTTGAGGCCGGAGAAGCCGATGGAGTTGACGATCCGCTTGCCGAAGGCCAGGAAGAGCAGCAGCATCGGCAGCGCCGCGATGAGCGCGGCGGCCATCAGCCCGGCCCAGTCCGGGGCGGCCTGCGGCGAGGACTGCTTGAACACGCCCAGGGCGAGGGTCAGCGGCTGCACACTCGCGTCGTTGGTGACCAGCAGCGGCCACATGTAGTCGTTCCACGCGTTGACGAACATCAGCAGTGACACGGTGGCGATCGGGGCCGCCGACATCGGCAGGACGATGCGCACGAGGATCCGGAGCGGCCCCGCGCCGTCGATGATCGCGGCCTCCTCGATCTCGCTGCTGAGACCGAGCATGAACTGCCGCAGGAAGAACAGGGTGAACGCCTGGAAGAGCCCGCCGGGCAGGATGAGGCCCGCGAAGGTGTTGGTCAGGCCGAGGTCCTTGATGAAGACGAAGTTCGGCAGCAGCGTGAAGACGCTCGGCACCATCAGCGCGCTGATGAGGATCGAGAACACCAGGTTCCGGCCGCGCCAGTGCAGCCGCGAGAACGCGTAGGCGGCGCAGGCGGAGAACAGCACGATGAGCGCGGTCTGCACGGAGGCGTAGATCAGGGAGTTGCGCAGGTAGAGCGCGATGTCCAGGGAGGCGCCGGAGCCGCCCTGGGCCTGGGCCTCGGCGAGCGAGGCCAGGCCCAGTGCCCGTTTGAAGGCGCCGAGGGTGAAGCCGACCGGCAGCGGCGACGAGGGGTTGGTGGCCAGCTGGTAGTTGTTGGACAGCGCGGTGCGCAGGATCCAGTAGAAGGGGAAGACCGTGACCAGGGAGATGATCCCGAGGTAGGTCCAGGCCAGGATCCGGCCGGGGCCGGCCTTCCGGGTGCGGGGGCGCCGCACGGACTTCGTGCGGGGCGCGAGAGCGACCGTCATCGGGGCCTCCGTCAGTTCAGGTCGGATTCGTCGGCCCGGGCGAGCCGCAACTGGGTGAAGGTGACCGTGATGAGCAGGACGAACAGCGCCAGCGACATCGTCGCCGCGTAGCCGAAGTCGAACTGCCGGAAGGCCTTGTCGTAGATGTACATCTGCAGCACGTTCGAGGCGTTGGCCGGTCCGCCCTTGGTGGTGACCGCCACGATGTCGAAGACCTGGAAGGCGTTGATCACCGTCAGGACGACCACCATCACCAGGATCGGCCGCAGCAGTGGCACGGTGAGCCGGCGGAACATCTGCAACTCGGACGCGCCGTCGACCCGGCCGGCCTCGTAGATGGTGGACGGGATGGTCTGCAGTCCGGCGAAGATCAGCAGCGCGTAGTAGCCCATCCACTTCCACACGCTGATCGCGGCGAGCGAGGGAATGGCCCACGGGCCGCTGCCGAGGAACAGGATCGAGTGGCCGATGACATGGTCGAGCACGATGTTGATGACGCCGAGGTGCGGGTCGAGCATCCACTGCCAGACCAGCGCGGCGATCACGTTGGAGATCAGGAACGGCAGCAGGATCACGCCGCGCAGCGTCGAGGAGCTGGTGACGCGGTGCAGGATCACCGCCGTCACCAGGGACACCAGGGTGCCGAAGACGACGGACAGGACCACGAAGTAGACGGTGACCAGGAGCGAGTGCCAGAAGACGTCGTCGCCGAACATCTCACGGAAGTTGGCCAGTCCGACCCAGTTGGGCGGGGTGAGGACGTGGAAGTCGGTGAACCCGAGGTAGATGCCGCGGAGCGTCGGATAGGCGTAGAAGATCGCGAAGCCGACCACCGAGGGCAGGATCAGCAGGAGGGCGACCGGCAGGTCCCTGCGCCGGGCCGCCACCGACCTGGTGGCGGCCGTGCGCCTGGTCCTGCCCCCGTTCCTGCCCGGGGACTTCGTGGTGCGGATCCGGCGGGTCGCGCTGGATGAGGCGGCCGTGGTGGCCTCCGCGCCGGCTGCGCCGGACGGTGGTGTCACCGGCGTCGTGTGGTTGCCCTGCGATGTGACCACCACGGCACTCTCCTTTTCCTGCATCGGTCGAACGGGTGGTTCGGTGGTGCGTCCGCCCAGTGGTGCGGCGGATCGGCGGTCCGGTGGTTCGGAAACGGGTTCCGCCGCCGGTCAGACGGTGATGCGGTCGATGTCGGACACGTAGTCGGACGGGTTGCCGAAGCTGACCGTGTTGGCGCCGGCCTTCAGCCGGACGGGCACGGTGACGGTCCGCGGCCGGCCCCACTGGTTGTCGTTGCCGCCGGGCAGCGGGAGCTGGAACGCCGTCCCGTTGACCGTGACGACCACCGTGCGGCCGGAGGAGCCGTCGGTGTAGTCGAGCTTCATCAGGTAGGTGCCGTCCTCCGGCGCCGCGACGTTGTTGATCGCCACCGATCCGTTGCCGCCGCCGAGGTTGCCGACCTTCTTGCCGCCGGAGCAGGCCGAGCAGTCGTTGACGCTCGCGTTGCCGGTGAGGGTGTTGCCGGACGCCTCGGCCTCGTAGGCCACGGGTCCGTCGGCGGCCGGGGTGGTCACCGGGACGGCCTTGCCCGCCGCGGACCGACGGCCGCGGGAGTCGTGGGCGACCACGGTGAAGGCGTAGCCGGTGGCGGCCTTCAGGCCGGTCACGGTGGCGGAGGTGCCGCTCGTGGTGGCGACCTTGGTGCCGTTCGCGTAGACGTCGTAACCGCTGGTGGCGGTACCGGTGTTCACCGGCAGCCAGGCCAGCGAGACGGTGGTCGCGGTGGAGGCGGTGGCGTGCGCGGCCAGCGGGACGCCGGGCCTGCCGGTGACGGCCTCCGGGGTGACGCGCAGCAGGCGCGAGCCGTGCGGCGGCAGGTTGTCGGTGAAGCTCCCGTTCACCTTGCCGAGGTTCTTGTGGCTCCACAGGTCACGGACCGCGGCCTTGCCGCTGATGCCCAGGTCGCTCCAGTCGGCGGTGACGTCGGCGTAGCCCTTGCCGAGGTTGAACAGCGCCACGGTGTAGCTGCCGTCGGTGTTGCGGGCGTACCAGACCTGCTCGGGGCTGTCCTGGCTGACCGGCCGGGCCGGGTTGCCGGCCTGGTCGACCGCGATGACCTCGTCGTTGGTGAGCAGCGACAGACCGTACGGGTCCAGGTGGGTGAGGTCGTCACCGATGTACAGCGGGGCGCTCTCGATGGCCCAGAGCGTCATGTGGCTCTGCCGCTCCACCTCGTTGAGGCCGTCCAGGGGGCCGGCGCCGACGTCGAGGGAGTCGAGGTTGTTCCAGTGGCCGGGACCGGCGTCGTCGATCCACGGGACGACGTCGTTCCAGCGCTGCTTGACGGAGTTGTTCCAGGTCACCAGGGTGTCGCAGTAGCACTCGACGTCGGTGTCGATCCGCCAGCCGTTGGAGTTCTGCTTCCAGACGTCGGCCTTGTCGTGGCTGAGCGACCAGGACAGGATGAACTGGATCGGACGGCCGGTCTTCTCCAGCGCGCTGTGCCAGGCCTGGATGTCGGGGACGTTGTTGTGTGCCTCGTCGCCCTGGTTGGAGCCGGGGCCGACACCGTCGATCTTGAGGAAGTCCACGCCCCAGTCGGCGTACTCCTGCGCGATCGAGTCGATGTACTTCGTGGTGCAGGGGCTGGAGAAGTTCAGCTGGTAGGAGACGTTGTCCCAGCCGCTGGTCTTGCGCAGGTCGGGGTAGACGATGTCCTTGGTGGTGCAGCCCGGCGCGTCGAGGATGGGGCTCTTGCCGTCGTTGTACGCGTCGATGTAGAGGCCGACCGCCATGTAGATGCCGAACTTCAGGCCCTTGGCGTGCAGCTTGTCCCCGAGGTACTTCATGCCGTGCGGGAACTTGACGGGGTCCGCGGCCGGGCGGGCGTACTCGTCGACGACGTTCTTCTGCGTGTTCGGGTTGACGTTCCAGCCCGCGTCCACGTTGACGTACTCGTAGCCGTGCGACTTCAGCTTCGAGGCGAGGATGTCCGCCTGCTGGAGGACGTGCGACTCGGTGAGCCAGGGACCGCCGTAGCCGGGGAAGTTGGTGGACTCCAGGCTCCAGCTGCTCCAGCCCATGTACGGCTTGGCGGCGAGCACCGGCGCCGTCGTCGTGCCGGCGGTCCGCGCGACGGCCGGGGCCGGGGCGGTGGCGGGGGCGGCGACGGCGGGGGCGACGAGGGGCGCGGCGAGGGCGCCCACCGCGAGGGCGGGGAGGATGAAGGCCCTGCGCATGCCGCTGCGCGTCCGGGGCCTGGGCCATCTCAGACGTGCGCGTGCAGCTGAACGAGCCATGGGTGTACTCCATTTCGGCGCGACGGGGTACGGCAGAACGCTGCGGCGCGCGACCGGGTGGGCCGGCGCTCGGCGTCCGCTGGGATATCGACGGTGGTGCGGGAGGACAGTCCTGCCCGCGGAGCCTTCCTCGGTGGCGGTCGTCCCGGAACGCCACCGAGGCCGGAAAGTGCTGCGACCGGGGGCCGGTCGCACTCCTCCCCCATGAGGACCGTCTCGTCCGCACCGACGAGGAGTGCGGCGAATGTAGCCAGGGTTTCCTTCCAGCGTCAACATATCCGGCGGGAGAAATCCGATGTCTTGCCCCGCCACCACCGGTGATCACCCGGAGATGCCCAGCAACTCCCCAGCAGATCAAGGAAAAGGTGGGATCATTGAGGTTCGCCGCGCCACTTTCTTACTTTCCATTGGAAAGGTATGGTCCCGGCCATGAGCCTCGCCGACCAGCCCCCCGCCGCTGTCCTGGTCTTCCAGACACTCCTCGCGTACGGCCCCCTGACCCGGGCCGAGATCGGACGGCGCACGGGGCTGTCGGGCGGGGCCGTGACCAAGGCCGCCACTCCCCTGCTGGCCGACGGATGGATCACCGAACTCGGCCGGCCGTCCGGGGAACGGGCCCACGGCCGCCCGCCGACGCTGATCGCCGTCCACGCCGAGCGCGCGCGCTTCGTCGGCGTGAAGGTGACCGGCGACGAGCTCATCGGCGTCGTCACCGACCTGACGGCCCAGCCGCTGGCCTCGCGGCGCGCCGCCCTCGACTCGCGCGACGTCGGAACGGTGGTGCTGGCCATCTCCCGGCTCATCGCCCAGCTGCGCACCGCCGCCGGTGCGGAGGACGACGGCGCGATCCACAGCGTCGGCGTCACCATCTCCGGGGACGTGGACGGGCAGACCGGCATCGTGCACTTCTCCCCCTTCCTCAACTGGCGCCGCGTCCCGCTGGCCCAGCTCGTGGAGACGGCCACCGGCATCCCGACGGTGATCGAGAACGACGTACGGGCCCTGACCGTCGCCGAGCAGTGGTTCGGGGCCGGTGTCGGGCTGTCGTCGTTCGCCCTGGTCACGGTGGGCGCCGGGATCGGCTGCGGGCTGTCCATCAACGGGCGGGTGGTCTCCGGCGCGCACGGGGTGTCCGGTGAGGTCGGGCACCTGCCGGTGGGCGGCACCGACCGCACCTGCACCTGCGGCAACACCGGCTGCGTCGAGACCGTCGCCTCGACGCACGCCATCACCGAGCAGGCCCGCCACGCCACCGGCAACCCGGCCCTGACGATGGAGGAGGCGGTCCGCCTCGCCCATGCGAACGACACCGCGGTCCGCGCCGTCTTCTCCCGCGCCGGACATGTGATGGGGCTCGCCATGGCGTCGGTGGCCAACCTCATCGGCCCGGAGCGCATCATCATCTCCGGTGAGGGCGTCGCCTCGTACGACCTGTTCGCCGACCAGCTCCGGCAGACCTTCGCCGGCCACGCGTTCGGCGCCGCGGCCGACTGCGACATCGAGGTCCGTCCGCTGCCCTTCGAGGAGTGGGCCCGCGGGGGTGCGGCGGTGGCCGCGCAACGGGTGTTCGCCCCCACGAAGTGACCCTCTCCGTGATCCCGAAAGGTACGTGGTCGTCCCCATGAGCAGGATCAGTCGCGTCGAGTGCCGGATGGTCTTCCTCGAACCGGAGGTGCTGCGCACCGACGCCCTGCAGACCTTCGTCCGCCAGGAGACGATCCTGGTCTCCCTCACCACGGACGACGGCCTGACGGGCACCGGCTACGCGTACACCATCGGCACCGGCGGCAGTTCGGTGCTCGCCCTGCTCCGCGACCACCTGGCCGGGCTGCTCGTCGGGGCCGACGCCCGCAATGTCGAGGCGCTGTGGCAGCGGCTCCTGTCGGTCACCCGGGCCACCTCGGTCGGCGCGATCACCTCGCTCGCCCTGGCCGCCGTGGACACCGCCCTGTGGGACCTGCGCTGCCTGCGCGCCGGCGAGCCGCTGTGGCGGCTCGCGGGCGGCGCCCACGAGCGGCTCCCGCTGTACGACACCGAGGGCGGCTGGCTCCACCTGACCCCCGACGAGCTGGCGAGCAGCGCCGTGCGGGCCAGGGAACGCGGCCTGCGCGGCGCGAAGGTCAAGGTCGGCAAGCCCACCGTCGGCGAGGACACCGAGCGCCTGGCCGCGGTCCGTGCGGCGGTCGGGCCCGACTGGGTGCTCATGGTCGACGCCAACCAGTCCATGACCGGCGCCGAGGCCGTCCGCCGGGCCCGCGCGTACGAGCCGTACGACATCGCCTGGTTCGAGGAGCCCCTCCCCGCCGACGACCTCGCGGGGCACGTCCGCCTCGCGGCCTCGACCTCGATCCCCGTCGCGGTCGGCGAGTCCCTCTACGCCGTCGGCCGCTTCGCCGAGTACCTGTCAGCGGGCGCCGCCGGCATCGTCCAGGTCGACGTCGCCCGCGTCGGCGGCATCACCCCGTGGCTCAAGACCGCCCACACCGCCGAGGCGTTCAACGTCCAGGTCGCCCCGCACTTCCTCATGGAACTGCACGCCAGCCTGGCCTGCGCCGTGCCCGCGGGCATGTACGTCGAGCACATCCCGCAGCTGGCCGCGATCACGCGCACCCCGCTGAGCATCGTGGACGGCTGCGTGGTGCCCCCCGAGTCCCCGGGCATCGGCATCGACTGGGACGAGGACGCGATCGACGACCTGCGGGTGGCCTGAGCGACGGTCACCGCCGGGCAGGGCGAGGTAGTGCCGAGGCGGGCGTCGGCCAGGACTTCGGGGTCCGGGCAGGCGTGCCGGGCCGGTGTCGACGTCCTCGTGGCGTCGTTCATCCGCGTGGCCCTCGGCCCCCAGGCCCGGCGCCGCGGTCGCCGGAAGGACGGCGCCCGGGTAATCCAGGGGCCGTTCGGACGTCCTTCGGGCAGCATGTACCCCCGTGAACCCTGTACTGCACGGCCTGGCCGTCAACCCGCTCCTGCCGTCAGGGCTGATCGACCGAATGGTCGCCGGTGCGGACGACGACCTCGCGGAGGCCCTCGTCTGCCGCCCGGACCTGAGCCGCGCTCAGGTGCGCGCACTTGCCGCGCGGTTCGAGGGAGCGGGGATCCGGCTCGCCCATGAAGGCAGGCTGACCGCCGACGACATCGACCCGGCAGCGCAGCCGCGCGCGGCCCTGGCCCTGCTGGAGGAAGGCAGGGGCCGCCAGGAGTGGGCGCGCATGCTGGCCGCCGACCCCGGGGCGCAGTACCGGGAGAAGCTCGCCGCCTGCCCGGATCTCCCGCCGGACGTCGTGGCGGCGCTCGCCGAGGACCCGGACGTCCAGGTCGCCGCGGAACTCGCGCTGTGGACAACGGTCCCGGAGGACGCCGCCCGTCTCGCGGCGCATCCGCACGCCGACGTCCGCTGCTCGGTGGCGGCCAACGAGGCGACACCACCGGGCGTGCTGGAGTCTCTGCTCACCGGCTCCGGACTGCCCCCTGCCCGTTCCTGCCGGGTCTGCGACCGCGAACCGATCCCCTTCGTCCACGACCCGAACTGTGCGAGGCCCCACTGCGAACTGCCGCCGGGCGCCGCCTGCGACGGCTCCCACGAGTCCACGCTGCACGAGATCCGGCAGAAGGCCCTGGACAACCCGGCGACGCCGCCCGCGGCGGCGGCGCGCTTCGCCGGTCACCCCTCGGTGCTGCTGCGCCAGGCACTGGCAGCCCGCACGGACCTGCCGCACGAGGTGTACGCACGTCTCGCCGAGGATCCGGTCCCCTGGGTCCGCGAGCGGCTCGCGGACAATCCCGCGATCGGCGAGCCCCTGATCCGCTCGCTGGCCGACGACCGTGGCCACGATGTCCGACGGCGGCTCGCGCACCATCCGCGTCTGCCGCTCGACGTCCTCGACCACCTCACCCGGGTCGCCCGGATCGGGCCGACACGGCTGCCGCGCGTCGAGGCGGCCTCCCGGGCCGAGGTCGACGAGATGGCGGCGTCCCGGAACCCGGTCGTCCGGATGCTCGTGGCGGAACGACGCGACCTGCCGGACGCCGTGCGCGACGCCCTGGCCGGCGACCCCGACGCCAAAGTGGTCAAGTCCGTCGCCCCGCACCCGGGTCTCTCCGAGGCCGGCCTGCGGGCGATGATCGGACGCCACGGCGTGCGCGTGGTCGCCAAGGTGGCGACGAATCCCGGCGCGACACCGGCCCTGCTGGAGGAACTGACCCGGCACCGGCCACCGGTCCCCAAGGCGCTGCGCGCGATCGCCCGGCATCCCGCCGCCCCGGCCGCGGCGCTGCTGGCCTGCCTGTCCGACCGGCAGGCCAGGCCGATCGCCGCCGGCCATCCCGGCCTGCCGCCCTCCGCGATCACCGAGCTGCTCGGCGACGACGACGGGCAGGTGGTGCGGCAAGCGGCGGCCAACCCGTCCCTGCCGACGGACGTCATGGCGCAGCTGGTGCCGTGAGCCCGACGGCCGCGGCCTTCTCGCACCGACCGGGCGCAACCGCTCATGTGCCCAGGGAATCGCGGGGCCGGCCCGCCGGCGGCGGCACCGTCCCGAGCGGTTCCGGCCGCCCCGGCCCCGGGCGTTCAGCCCGGGCCGTTCCCGGCGGGCGGCCGGCGCTCGAAGTCGACGGCGACGATGCGCTCGTCGTGCACGCCCGCCGCGGCGTCGGACGCCAGCCAGACGATCGGCGGACCCATGACCGAGGGGTCCAGGATCGTCATGCTGCCGGGCGCGGCGTCCCGGGGCAGCATGCCGGTCGCGGTCGCTCCGCCCGGCAGCAGGAGGTTGACGGTGACGCTCGTGCCGCGCAGGTCGGCGGCCATGATCCGGGACAGCGCCTCGCTGCCGGCCCGCGAGGGCCCGTAGGGGACGAACCCGGTCCTGAGCATGGTCGACTCGTTCACCGCGATGTTGACGATGCGTCCGCCGCCCGCGGCCAGCATCCGCGGCGTCACCTCGCGGGCCACCAGGAAGTAGCCGGTCAGATTGGTCTCGATCACCGCGCGGAATCCGTCGGCCGGCACGTCCCAGAAGGCCTGCGGTTCCGTCATGAAGCGCGGGTTGACCGTGCGCATGCCGATCCCGGCGTTGTTCACGAGCAGGTCGATGCCGCCGAGCCGCGACCACACCCGGTCGACGGCCCGGGCCACGGAGGACTCGTCGCGCACGTCCATCGCGACGCCGACCGCTCCCGGCAGCCGCCCGGCGACCTCGTCGGCACGCGTGCCGGAGCGGCCGGTCAGCGCGACCGTCGCGCCCGCCTCGGCCAGGGCCGAGGCCATGGCCAGGCCCAGGCCGCTCGTCCCGCCGGTCACCAGCACCCTCACCGGGCGGTCCGCCCGCAGTTCGCTCATGCCGCACACGCTACGGATGCGAGCGCACTCGAAGTCAAGGCGCGTCGAAGCGGCGGAAGAAAGCACTTGGCGACGATCGTTGCACCAGAACCGAACGCATTGGACTGTGAAGGACGAGGTCACACCATGGCAACTCTTGGACTGATCGGCAGCGGATCGATCGGCGGCACTCTGGCGCGGCTCGCGACGGACGCCGGGCTGGACGTCGTCCTCAGCAACTCCCGGGGGCCGGAGACGCTCGCGGACCTGGTGTCCGAGCTCGGCCCGCGGGCCCGCGCGGCGACCCCGGAGGAGGCCGCGGCGGCGGGCGACTGGGTCGTGGTCACCATCCCCCTCAAGGCCGTCGACCAGGTCCCGGTGGCACCGCTGGCCGGGAAGACGGTCATCGACACCGGCAACTACTACCCGCAGCGGGACGGTGAGATCGCCGTGCTGAAGGACGGCAGCAGCACCGACAGCCAGCTGCTCCAGAGCCACCTCCCCGAGTCCCACGTGGTGAAGGCCTTCAACAACATCTTCTTCCGCCACCTGGCCGCGCTCGCCCGGCCGAAGGGCTCACCCGACCGCACCGCGCTGCCGGTCGCGGGCGACGACCCGGCCGCCGTGGCGCACGCCGCCGAGCTCCTCGACCTGCTCGGCTACGACGCGCTCGCCTACGGCACCCTCGCCGACAGCTGGCGCTCGCAGCCGGGCACTCCGGTCTACGGCCCGCCGTACGCGGGCGGCTCCGCCGACTTCGCGAACGCGGCGGCCACCCCGGCCTCCGCCGACACCATCCGCGCGCTCGTCGACGCGGCCACCCGCTGACCTGAGCCCGTTCCGGCGCGGCGGACCGCCGTCCGCCGCGCCGACGCCCGCCGAGGCCCCCGGGAGCTCCGGACGAGCGGCTTCCCCGCCGCCGGCTCCGTCGTCGTGACAGGGCGCGCGACGGGCCCGGCACCGGCACCTGACGACCAGTGCGGCCGGGGTCCCGCCCGCGACTTCTCGCGGGCGGGCTCCCGGCCGGACGCCGGTGCTCGGTACCGGTGCGGGGTCAGCTGTTGGCGTTCAGGACGGGGTAGTAGCCGCTCGAGTGGCCGGTGGCGGTGGGGTGGTAGGACTCCCAGCTCGGCGAGATGACGAGGGAGTGCAGGTAGTCGTCGCCGGAGCAGAGCTCGTGGTTGTTGAAGGTGCCGCGGACGTCGCCGAAGACGAAGCCGTGGGCGGCCGCCCGGGCGGCGATGACGCTGTCGAGGACGTCGGCCGCCTCGTCGATCTTGCGGTGCTTGGTGTCGGAGAGGCCGACGCAGAAGACGTTGAGGGTGTAGACCCGCGGGTAGCCCAGAACGACGACCTTCGCGTTGGGGGCCTTGGCACGGATCGCGTCGTAGGTGGCGTCCAGGCGGGCCGGGAGGGTGTTACGCGCGTAGTTCTCCGCCGTGTTGACCCGGTTGACGCAGGTGGTGTCGGAGCCGGTCACACAGGTGGTCATGACGTCGGAGAAGCCCGCGTCGTTGCCGCCGATGGTGATCGAGACCAGCCCGGTGGAGGCGTTCAGCGGACCGAGCTGACTGTTGGTCACGTCGGTGGTCACCGCGCCGGAGCAGGAGGTGTCGGCGAACGAGGACGGGGCGTGGGCGTTCTTCCACAGGTACGGGTACGCGCTGAAACTCCGGTGGCAACTGCCGCTCGCACTGTCGTAGTTGCCCGCGCCGTTGCCCGCGGAGTACGAGTCTCCGAGCGCGACGTAGGCAGGGCCGGCGGCGTGTGCCGGACTCGACAGGAGCAGGCCGAACACCATGGCCATGATCAGGGTAGCCAGGGCCGACAACGACTTCGTGGGTCTCACGGAACCTCCCTGAGCGGTGAACTGACTACCACTTAGTAGCGCCAGTTCCGGCACCTTGGGAAGTGTCCATGACAATAATTCTTCCCGCGTAGATCTCGCGTTCGCCGGACGCCGAGCCGGCGTTGGCCCGGGCGTCACGCTGCGGAGCGGCCCCGCCGCGGGACCGGCACGCGGAGCTGTCACAACAACCGGTGCACACCGTGGGGTCGACGGTTCAGGACGCCCTCCCGTCCGACCGCAGGTCAGGGACGCACACGGTGTGCAGCGCGACAGGACGGCACGGCAGGAAGCGCGACAAACCGGCGCACCGTGTGTCCGTGGGTCATGGTGGGAGGACGCGACACACCGGAACCCGACGAGTGGTCCGCATCACAGGGACCGGTTCGAACTTTCCGCCCGGCGGCGACGTCATGTCGGTGTCCGCCGCCGCGCCCCGCGCGGCGCCGGGCCCCGTGCAGTCCGAACCGTCCGTACACGCACCAGACCCGAAAGAGCCGGTAGCCCCATGAACACCCTGGTCCACCCGTCGGTCGCCGAGCAGTCGGAGGCAGAGGCGCTGTTCCGTTTCGAGACCGGCGCTCCTGAGTCCCTCCGCGCCGCCATGGGCATGAACGCCGCACGGGTCGGCGGCGGAGTCGTGCTGTCGGTGCGCAATGACCCCACCCGCTTCTGGAGCAAGGCCCTGGGCTTCGGCACGACCGGCCCCGTCACCGCCGAGCTGATCCGCGAGGTCTGCGACTTCTACCGGGCGGAGCGCACCCCGTACGCCGTCCTCCAGATCGCCCCCGCGTTCCTCCCCGAGGACTGGGACGCCATCCGCGCGAGGGAGGGCATCACCGCCGGGTCGTCCTGGGTGAAGCTCGTCGGCGCGACGCAGGACGTCATCGCCCGCGCCGACGCCCTGGAGACGGCACCCGCCGGCATCACCGTCACCCCGGTGGAGCCGCAGCACGCCGCGGAGTGGGGCACGGTCCTGGTCCGCGCGTTCGGGATGCCCGAGGAGCACTACGCCGAGCTGTCCGCGTCGTCGGCCACCCAGCCGGGATGGCACGCCTTCGCCGCCTGGCTGGACGGGGAGATCGTCGGCACCGGCACCATGCACGTCCACGGCGACACGGCCCAGTTGTTCGCGGGCGCGGTCCTCCCCCACGCGCGCAACCGCGGCGGCCAGACCGCCCTCCTGGCCGCCCGCGCACGGGCGGCGCGGGACCTCGGCTGCCGTTTCCTCATCGCCGAGACCGGCACGGAGGACCCGGGCACCCGCAACCCCTCCCTGCACAACATGCTCCGGCTCGGCTTCGAGGTCGCCTACGAGCGCCCCAACTGGAGCTGGCAGCCCGCACCCGGCGCCGCCTGAGCCGGCACGCCCGGCCCCGCGCCCTCCTCCGGCGAAGGCGGGCGCGGAGAGGGCGCGGGGCCGGCCGGGGGACGCTCAGTCGTGCCAGGCCACCTTGAAGACCCACACGTGCTCCCCCGCCCTGCGGGCCGCCTCGGGGACGTCGATCACCAGGGCCCTGTTCCGGACCGTCCAGTGCAGGGGCCGGTCGTGGCCGAGCATCGTCACCGTGTCTCCGCCGCGGACGGGCACCGGCGCCTCGACGGTGAGCCGGGCGCCCGGCCGGACCAGGCTGTGGATGTAGAAGGCCCGGTTCGGCCGGACCGTGAAGCGCAGGTCCTCGCCGAGCTGCGCCATCAGCGACCAGTACGTCGTGTCGTAGATCGCCTCGCCGTTGGTGCGCAGCCAGCGGCCGGTCTCCCGCAGCCGCCGCTGCATGATCTCCGGGATGGTGCCGTCGGCGCGCGGCCCGATGTCCAGGAGGAAGTTGCCGTTCTTGGAGACGATGTCGACGAGGCTGTGCACGACCTCCTCGGCGGTCATGTAGGCGTCGTCCGGGGTCGCCCGGTTGTATCCGTAACTGCGCGGGTCCAGGCCGCGGCTGGCCTCCCACTTGGCGACGACGGTGGTGTCGTACGTGGTGTACTCGGGCGTGGTGTAGTCGTGGAACCCGATGCCCGAGCGGTCGTTGACGGTCACGTCGACGGGCCGGTGCCGGTTCTTGGCGTGGTTGAAGTACTCGGCCAGCACGTGGACGCTGTCGTTGTCGCCGCCGATGTCGCACCAGAGCACGTGCGGGTCGTAGTGGTGGATCAGCTCCAGCATCTGCGGGGCCTGGTAGTCCCTCACGAAGTCCTTGCCGGCCGTGTAGCCGGTGTACGGCACGGACGCCAGGGTGTACGGATTGCGCGGGGCATGGCCCATCCAGGGGCTGTCGGGGTTGAACCACTCCGGCATCGAGAAGTACAGGCCGCGGCGGAGTTCGGGGGCGTACCGCCGGGAGGCGTCGAAGAGTTCCCTGATCAGGTCGCGGCGCGGGCCCAGCTTCACGGCGTTGCGGTCGGAGACCGCGCTGTCCCACAGGGCGAATCCCTCGTGGTGCTTGGAGGTGAGCACGTGGTACTGGGCGCCGGCGTCGCGGAACAGCTCCACCCAGGCGCGGGGGTCGAACTTCTCCGCCGTGAACATCGGGATGAAGTCGTCGTAGGCGAAGTCCTCGCCGTAGGTGGCCCGGTGGTAGGCGTACACCTCGTCGCCCGGGTCCTGCATGCTGTTCCAGTACCACTCGGCGTACTGCTTGCCGACCGGTGACCAGGCGGGCACCGAGTACACGCCCCAGTGGATGAAGATGCCGAACTTCGCGTCCTGGAACCAGTACGGCGCCTGGTGGCCGGACAGCGAGGTCTCGGTGGGTTCGTAGTCGGCGGTCCCCAGGGTCAGGCCGGCGCCGGCCGCGGCCGCGCGGGTGCCCCGGCCGTGCACGGTGACCGTGCCGTCCTGCCGGGTGCCGGGCGCGGTGCCGGGGCGGTTGCGGATGCCGACGCGGACGCGGGCCTGCTCGCCGGGGCCGAGGCGCCGGATACGGGCGGGCTCGACGGTCCTGGCGCCGGGGACGTCCACGGTCACGGAGACCGCGTCGTCGGCGAGGACCGCCACGGTGCCCGCGTTCAGGACGGTGGCCTCCACGCTCTGCGCGCCGGTGGACTCCAGCAGCGAGTGCGTGGAGTGCGCGTCCCTGACCAGCAGCGCCCGGCCCTCGGCCGGCGCCTGGAGGGAGAGGGCGAAGACGTGCAGGGCGGTGCGGCCCTCCTCTGCGGGGCCGACGTCGGGGAGGGTGACGGCGACGGCCTCCCGGCCCGCGTCGATCCACACCTCGGCGACCCCGATGCCGACGCTGTGCCGGTCGGTTCCGCCGCCGGGCGTGTAGCGGTACGGCGCCGACAGCGAACCGCCGGTCGCGTACCAGTCGGCGCCGCCGAGTCCCGCGGCCGTCGTCGAACCGTCGGCGTAGTGCACCGTGGCCGTTCCGGAGGCGTTGCCGTAGCTGCCGGACGTCAGGAACAGCGCGGACAGGTAGCGGCCCCTGGGCAGGTCGATGCGCTGGCCCCTGGCGACCACGTTGTTGTACGTCCCCGCCCCGGCCGCCGGGAACAGGAAGGGGATGCCGCCGACCTCGATCCGGCCCGAGGGCAGCTCCTCACCGGGGAAGGTGTAGCCGGAACCGTCGAAGCTCCCGCCGCCGGCGGCCGCGGTGTCGATGCCGTCGTTGTCGAAGAGCGCGTCGAGCGGGACGGGCACCGGATCCGGGACGGCGGCCCAGGGGCCGGTCCCCCGCTCCCCCGCCTCCCCCGCCGCTCGCTCCGCGGCAGCGGCCGGGCCGGCGAGCGGTACGGCGGCCAGGGCGGCGGCACCGGCCGCGGCTCCCAGCACCTGGCGTCGTGGATACATGGCCATGATCAGCCCCCAAAGAAGGCGACTCGATTCATCGGACGTCTGATGATTGAGCCGTACATGATTGACTGTCAACGGGGCTGACGTTCAAGGATTTTCGCGCATTGATCCGATGACAGCCGACTGACGGCGCCTTCCGGACAACGACCGCGAAGCCCTCACCCGCACCCGGCAGGTGTTCCCCCGGGCCGCCCTCCCGGGGTAGGAAGGGAGTCATGACCTTGCCCTTCAGCACGCTGACACACCTCGAGTGCGCGCGGTGCGGCCGTCGCCACGACGCCGACCGGGTGCAGAACCTCTGCGCCTGCGGCTCACCCCTGCTGGCCCGCTACGACCTGGAGCGGCTGCGCGCCTCGCTCACCCCCGCCGACCTGGCGGGGCGGGAGCCGTCGCTGTGGCGGTACCACGAGCTGCTGCCGGTCCGTGACCCCGGCAACGTTGTCAGCCTGGGCGAGGGCATGACCCCGATGGTGCCGCTGCCGCGCTACGGCCGGTCCATCGGCGTCCCGGGACTGGTGATGAAGGACGAGGGACTGGTGCCCACGGGCAGCTTCAAGGCCCGCGGCGCGGCGGTCGGCGTGGCCAGGGCCCGTGAACTGGGGGCACGCGGCGTCGCCATGCCCACCAATGGCAACGCCGGTGCGGCCTGGGCCACGTATGCCGCGCGCGCCGGCCTCGACGCGCTGATCGCCATGCCCGTGGACGCGCCCGCCATCACCCGGGCCGAGTGCGCGGCCGCGGGCGCCGATCTGTACCTGGTGAACGGACTGATCGGGGACGCGGGCCGGCTCGTCGCGGAGAAGATCAAGAGCGACCCCGGGACCTGGATGGACGCGGCCACGCTCAAGGAGCCGTACCGCATCGAGGGCAAGAAGACGATGGGCCTGGAGATCGCCGAACAGCTCGGCTGGCGGGCGCCGGATGTCATCGTCTACCCGACCGGCGGAGGCGTCGGCCTCATCGGCATCCACAAGGCCCTGCTGGAACTGCGCGAGCTCGGCTGGCTCCAGGGCCCCCTTCCGCGCCTGGTCAGCGTCCAGTCCACCGGCTGCGCCCCCATCGTGCGCGCCTTCGAGCGGGGCGAACGGACCAGCGAGCCCTGGCAGGACGCGCGCACGGTGGCGTTCGGCATCACCGTTCCCAAGGCACTGGGCGACTTCATGGTGCTGGACGCGCTCTACGAGACCAAGGGCCACGCCGTGGCCGTCAGCGACGAGGAACTGCTCGCCGACCGGGACGCGTGCGCCGCCGCGGACGGCGCCCTGCTCTGCCCCGAGGGAGCCGCGACGCTGTCGGCGGTGCGCGTCCTGCGCGAACGGGGGTGGCTCTCGGGCGAGGAGGAGGTCGTGGTGCTCAACACCGGCGCGGCGGCCAAGTACCCGGAGACCTTCAGGACCGATCCCCCGGTCCTGGAACTCACCGACCGCATCCCGTAGGACCGGCGGGCTCGTCCACCGGGGTCCCTGACCAGGGGCCCCGGGGACCGGGGCGGCCTACGGGCGGGGCAGCAGCGACAGAGCGGTGTCGGCGATGGCGTGCAGGGACTCGGGGCTGCTGCCGCCCTTGCCGAGGGCCTCGATGCCGCGGATGACGGCGAGCAGCAGGGCGGCCAGGTGCCCCGGGTCGGCGCCGGGGGCGATGTCGCCCGCGCGCTGGGCGGCCGCGACACTGGAGGTGAAGAGCTCCTGCAGGGCTGCGAAGGTGCGGCGGGCGATCGCCTGGACCTCCGGGTCGCGGCCGGAGAGCTCCGCCGCGCCGTTCGCGAGCAGGCAGCCGCGCAGGGCCACGTCGGCGGCGGTGGCCTCGGCGATCTCCCGCACCTGGGCGCTCAGGCGCTCCAGCGCACCCTTGTCCGGTCCCTCCAGCCGGCCGCCGATGGCCGTGACGAGCCCATCGCAGTACTCGCGGAAAGCGCGCAGGAACAGTTGGTGCTTGTCGCCGAAGGCGCCGTACAGGCTGCCCTTGCCGAGTCCGGTGTCGCGCAGGATGTCGTCGACGCTGGTCCCCGCGTAGCCGCTCGACCAGAACCGGTCCCTGACAGCGCGCAGTACCTGGTCCTCGTCGAAGCTTCGGGGTCGTGCCATGGCCCTACCGTACCAATTCTTGACGGCGCGGTCCAGAAAGGGGTGCGGCCGGAGCGACCCCCGCACACCGCGGGGGTCGCTCCGGCTTCCCCCGCAAGGACCCGCGAAGCCCCCATGGACGGAAAGACAGCCCCGGTCACACGGAGCCTCCGGCGGCGCCGGACGCACGACCGCCCAGCGCCTCGCCGGCCACCGCGGAGACGGCCGCGCCGCGGTCGCCGTGCGGTGCGACGTGCCAGGGGCCGCCGGCCTCGACCGCGCCGGCGGAGGGCACCTGGACTCCGTGATCGCCGATGCCGGCCCAGGCGTCGCGGGCGGCCTGGCGGAGGCCGTGGCGGGAGGACGACGACCTGGTCCTCGGCGTCAGCGTCCAGGGTGTCCCGGGCACGGGGAACTCCTCACCCCGGGCCCGACGGCCGGACGCGGCATCGAGGACCCGGCCGGGCACCGGGCCGACCACGAGTCCTCCACCCGGCGCCGCGGACCGGACACCGCTCCAGCGGGCCGGCCGGCCCGAGGAGGTCGCAGCGGCGGCCGGGTCCAGGCCCGACCGGCGGACCGGCGCCCGCCGGTCCGCCGTCGCGGACTACGGCTTCCGGGCCAGCCCGGCCGAGATCAGGTGCTCCCAGACCGTCAGTTCCCGCTCGGCCTGCCCGATCCGGGCGGTGTCGGCCGCCTCGGGCCGCCACAGGGCCGCGGGGACGATCCCGGGCTCCAGGATCTCCAGACCCTCCAGCAGGCCCTCGATCTCCTTGTCGGTGCGCCACCGGCCGCGGCCGAAGGTCTGCTGCAGGACCCGCTCGGCCTCCACGGTCTGCGGGTTGTTGCCCGACCGGAAGTGGCTGACGAAGAAGTAGCTGCCCGACGGCACCTGGTCGCGCCAGTAACCGACGATGCTCGCGGGGTCCTCGTCATCGTTCACATGGTGCAGGATCGCGCTGAAGATGACGGCCACCGGGCGGCTGAAATCGATCAGTTCCAAGGTGTCCGCGTGCTCGCGGATGCCCTCGGGCTGCCGCACGTCCGCCTGGATCACCCGGGTGTCGTCGTTGTCCTCCAGCAGCGCCCGGCCGTGCGCCAGCACGATCGGGTCGCTGTCGACGTAGACCACCCGGGAACCCGGCGCGTGCCGCTGCGCGACCTGGTGGACGTTGTCCGCCGTCGGCAGACCGCTGCCGAGGTCGAGGAACTGCCGCACATCGGTGGTGGTCGCGATCTCCCGGATCGCGCGGACCAGCGCGGCGCGGTTGGCGAAGGCGATCGCCACCGAACCGGGCATGTCCCGCTTGAAGACGTCACCGATCTCCCGGTCGACGGCGTAGTTGTCCTTGCCGTCGAGCAGGTAGTCGTACACGCGCGCGATGCTGGGTCTGGTCTGGTCGACCCAGGAATCCTGATCCGTCATGCCGGCCATCCTTCTCCACACCGCCGCTGCCCAACCACCCTTGTGCGCAAGGATAGTGTGCCGATCCGACGGCGTGCCGGCCGTCAGCCGAGACGGTCGATCAGGCCCGCCAGCAACCGGGCGGAGTTGCGCGGCGGCTCGGCCTCGGCCGCCAGCCGGTCCATGACCGTCAGGTAGTGCTCCACGTCCTCCTGCTTGTCCAGATAGAGGGCGCTGGTCAGCTGCTCCAGATAGACGATGTCGGGCAGCGCGGGCTCGGAGAACCGCAGGATCGTGACCGGGCCGCCCGCCGCGGCCAGGCCGCCGACGTCGAACGGGGCGATCTGCAGCGTCACATGCGGCAGCCTCGCGGCCTCGATCAGGTACTCCAGCTGACCGCGCATCACCTCGACACCGCCGAGCGGCCGGCGCAGACACGCCTCGTCCAGCACCACCCACAGGCGCGGCGCGCCCGGCCTGGCCAGCAGCTTCTGACGGGTCATCCGCATGGCGACGCGACGCCCGACCTCGCTCTCCGTCGCCCGGGGGTGGCCGAGCCGGGTGACCGCCCGGGCGTAGGCCTCGGTCTGCAGCAGCCCGGGCACGAACTGCACCTCGTACGTCCGGATGGTGTGCGCGGACTCCTCGAGACCGATGTGCGTCTCGAACCAGCCCGGCAGGACGTCGGCGTACTGGTGCCACCAGCCCGGGGTGTTGGCCCGGCGGGCGAGGCCGAGGAGCTCACCGCGCTCCTGCTCGTCACTCACGCCGTACAGGGTGAGCAGATCCGCGACGTCGCGCTCCTTGAATCCCACCCGGCCCAGTTCCAGGCGGCTGATCTTCGCGTGCGAGGCTCGGATCGCGTCCCCCGCGGCCTCGCGGCTGATGCCCCGTTCCTCGCGCAGCCGGCGCAACTGCGTTCCCAGCACGATGCGCAGCACCGTCGGGCCGCCCTGGGGCGTGTCGGTCCAGGAACGGGCCGCGGCCTCGCCCCCCGGCCCAGCAGCGCTCATCTCGACTCCCCTGAACGACTCTTCAGGACCCAGTGTTCCACTGCCGGGCCCGCGCCCGCAGGCCCACCGCGCAGAACGGGGGCGCGTTCCGGGGCACGGCTGCCCGACCGGTCAGACCAGCTCCGCGCGGTAGACCAGCAGGGCGATCTGGACCCGGTTGTTCAGGCCGAGCTTGGTCAGGATGTGGGAGACGTGCGACGTGACCGTCGGCAGGCTCATGAAGCACGAGGCGGCGATCTCCGCGTTGGTCATGCCCTGGGCGACGGCGAGGGCGACCTCCCGCTCGCGCTCCCCGAGCAGCCGCAACAGCCCCACGAACGGCCGCGCCGGTACCGGCAGCAGCGCGAAACCGCTGACCGCCGCGGTGACCCGGCCCGGACAGCCGGCGGCGACGGTGAACAGTGCCACCAGCAGCGGGACATCGGTCGGCCATACGACGGCCAGGACGACGAGCGTCACAGCCAGTGCCACCGGAAAGCGCCTGCGCCAGTACAGCGCCACGCACGCCAGCAGCGGCACGGCCGTGCCCCGGGCTCCCACCCCCCAGCCGGGCGGCAGGAGCCAGGACAGCGCGGCGTGCGCCGACAGATGGGGATAGACCGGCGGACCGGCCGCGTCGGCCCGCGCCACGAGCACGGTCAGCGCCGCGGCCGCGGCCGCCACGAGCCCGTCCCCGAGACGCGGCCGCTCGCGCCACACCTGCCGAAGATCGATCACGCTCGCCACGGTAATTGCGCCGCGCCCGCCGGCCAACTCCCGACGACACGCGCGGGGAATTCCTGTACCAAAGGATGAAGGCCGCCAGGACCTGGTGGTTCCTTCGGCCGCGACACCGTCTCCCCCTGGCCGAATTCCCCGGTCCCGCATTTCCGTAATGTGAAGGCCATGAACCTCGAGCAATTCTCCCACCGCCTTTCCCGGACCGAGATCGCGGCCATGGTGGCCGCGCTGCTGGGAGTCGTCGTCACGGTCTACGCGGCCGCGCACATCATGGAGCGGATCTGGGCCCACGCGACCCTGGCCCTGATCCAGGTGCCCGGACTCGGTGCGGGCGTCGTGCTCGCGGCGGGCGTGGTCCTGCTTCTGGCCGCCCCGGCCCTGCTCCGCCGAGGGGTCCGGCGCGCCCACCCGGACCTGGACTCGTGAGGCTGCGGACCGGACGCGCCGTCCGTACCGCCCTCGCCCTGGTCACCGCGGCCGTCGCGGCATCGGCCGCGGCGTGCACGTCACTCCACGGGGTGACGTCCCCGCGCGGCGCGCGGGAGGCCGCGGAGGCGGCCGGGACGCCGGGCCCGCAGCGGCCGGTGGACTGCCGCACCGACAAGTGCGTCGCGCTCACCTTCGACGGCGGCCCCAGCAGACCGACCCCGGCACTGCTGGACGTCCTGAAGGAAAAGCACGTCCACGCCACCTTCTTCCTCCAGGGAAAGGGCCACACGGACACCTATCCGAAGACGGTGCTGCGCATGGCCCGCGAGGGCCACGAGATCGGCAACCACACCTGGTCGCACAAGAACCTCACCACATTGGACGAGAAGGGGATCACCGGCGAACTCGTCCCCGTGCAGGAGGAGGTGCGGGCGATCACCGGACACACCCCCACGCTGATGCGTCCCCCGCAGGGCCGTACGGACGACAAGGTGTCGGCCGTCGTGAAACGGCTCGGTCTGGCGCAGGTGCTGTGGAGTGTCACCGCGAAGGACTACGCCACGACGGACACCAAGACGATCATCCGCCGCGTCCTGGACCAGACCCACCGCGACGGGGTCATCCTCCTCCACGAGCGGTACAAGGGAACGACTCCGGCCGTGCCCGTCATCATCGACACCCTCCGCGAGCGGGGATACACCGTGGTCACCTTCTCCCAGCTGCTCGCCCCGGCGGTCCCGCTGCCCGGCGTCGTCTACCGCCCCTGAGGCGTGCGGCGGCTCGTCAGGACCGGTCGCCGACGAGCCGCCGCGGTCGTTCCCCGCCCGTGCCGCCGGGTTCCGAACTCGGGGCCGGCGGCGGCGGGCAGCGCGTCCGCCAGGGCGGAGACCCCGGGGTCGCCGTCGACCCTCGGCGCGGGTGTGTCCCCAGGTCGTCCCGGGTCGTGCCGGATCCGCCGGATGCCGGGGTCGACGCGGTCGGTCTCCGGGTCGCGGCGCGGCAGGACGTGGCCGGCGAGGCGCTCCCGTCACCGTGCGACCCGCGGCTGCCGCGGAGCGTTCCGGGGCCGCCGGATTTCCCGTCGCTCCGGGGATGACGCGCCGGGCCGGCGGGGTTGTACGGGGTGGGACGGAACACAGCGCCTGGCCAAGGAGCGGACATGACCGTGCAGGACACCGACCGGACCGACCTCGGCGATCGGGCGGCCTTCGCCGAGGAGTGGGAACGGTGGCACCGCGCCAAGGAGGACAACCTCGCCGGGCCGCACGGCTTCCTGGCGATCACGAGTCTGCGCTGGCTCGGCCCGGAACCCGAGCGCTTCGACGACGCCCCCGGCACGTGGTCCGCCGCGGGCGACCGCGTGGTGGTCGATCTCGCCGAGGGCGAGGAGCTGACGGTCGACGGCACTGCGGTGCACGGCCGCCACGACTTCGGGGTCATCGGTGAGCGGGACAGCGTGTACGCGGGCCACGGCGACGCGGTGATCGAGGTCGCCAAGCGGGGCGGACACAACATCGTGCGCCCCCGCCATCCCGGCAGCGCCCTGCGGACCGCGTTCACGGGCACGCCCGCCTATGCCCCCGACCCCCGCTGGGCCCGCGAGGGCCGCTTCGTGCCGTTCGACACCCCGCGCGCGGTCACCGTGGGCGCCGCCGTCGAGGGCCTGGAGCACGTCTACGACTCCCCCGGCCAGGTGGAGTTCGAGCTGGACGGCGCGACGCACCGGCTGACCGTCTTCAACGGCGCCCGGCCCGGCAGCCTGATGGCGCTCTTCACGGACGCCACCTCCGGGGTGACCACCTACGCCGCCAACCGCTCGCTCCAGATCGACGCGCCCGGCCCCGACGGCCGCGTCCACCTCGACTTCAACCGCGCAGCCAACCTGCCCTGCGCCTACACCGACCTCGCCACCTGCCCCCTCCCGCCCGTCGGGAACCGCCTTCCGGTGGCCGTCGAGGCGGGCGAGAAGATCCCGTTCGAACGCGGCGGCCGGGGCTGAGCGCGGTCCCCTTCAATTCGCTGGACGTGCCGGGGGCCGGTCGGCGACCATCCGCGGGTGGCCGATGACGTCGATGACCGGGGACCGCTCGCGCGCGGCCCGCAGCACGTCCGTTTCGTGGAACTGTCCGGCGCCGTGATGTCCGCCCTGCTCGAAGGAGACCTCTCCGGGGCCGGCGCGGTCGCGGGCGTTCCCCTGACCGAGTACTTCCTGACCGACCGGGCACGGTGGCTGTGGCGGTACCGGCTCGGTCAGATGGCCGCCGATCCCGGCCGCGCGCGGTGGATGGTGCGGCAGGCGGTCGTGGCGGACGGCGGTCCGGTCGTCGGACACGCCGGTTTCCACGGACCTCCCGACGAGACCGGCATGGTCGAGATCGGCTACGCGGTCGCCCCTCCCTTCCGTCGCCAGGGATACGCCCGCTCCACCCTGGCCGAGTTGCTGCGCCGCGCGGCGGCGGAACCGTCGGTCACGACCGTGCGGGCGGCGATCGCCCCGGACAACGTGGCGTCCCTGGCCACGATCGCGGGTTTCGGCTTCGTCGAGGTCGGCGAGCAGTGGGACGAGGAGGACGGGCGCGAACTCGTCTTCGAGGTCCCGGCCCGCCCGGTCCGTGGGACCGCGACGCCGGCGCCGGGGGGCCCGGCATGATGACCGCCGCCGACGTCCTGTCCGTGCTCGCCGTGCTCCGGCGGGCGGGGACGGACGTCTGGATCGGTGGCGGCTGGGGGGTCGACGCGCTGGTCGGTGAGCAGACACGTCCGCATCGCGATCTGGACCTGATGCACCGCGTGGAGCAGGAGCCGGCCGTCGTCGCGGCCCTGGCGGACGCGGGGTTCGCCGAGACCCTGGACTGGCGGCCGGTGCGGTTCGTCGTGACGGACCCGCTCGGGCGGGAACTCGACCTCCACCCCCTGTCCTTCGCCGCGGACGGGTCCGCCGTGCAGTCCTCCCCCGACCCGGAGCACCCCTTCCGCTATCCCGCCGCGAGCTTCACCACCGGCACCGTCGGGGGAACAGCGGTCCCCTGCCTGTCCGCCGAGCAGCAGGTCCACTTCCACCAGGGCTACGAGCCGGCCGACCGCGACCGCCACGACATGGCCCGACTCCGGCGCGCCTTCGGCATCGAGACCCACTTCTGACGCCCGCCCGCACCGGTGGCGCCGCTGCCGCCGGCGGTCCGCCGACCGTCAACAGTGTCAAACGGTGTTATGGAGATTCGGTGTGCACATCGAAGTGTCCGGACACCGAACACGCTCAGCACGCCCCCCATATCATCCCCTATGCGGTCAAAGCATGACTCCCGCAGCCTCTTGCGGGCGGGGACCGCGCCGCGGGCAATCAACACTGTCTGCTACGTTCCCCATGGCTCGACAGTGAGGTCGGGCCCGGGCGGTGGATGACAGCGGTGCGAACGCCGGGCACCACCACGTGCCGTGACCAGTCCGCACGCCCTCCCCGCACGCCCTGTCGTGTCACACCACCGCTGCGGCGGGCGGATCGACCCGACCGATCAAGCCCCCGGCGACCCGCACCACCGATCCACAGCACGACCTTGGGAGCACATCCGTGCGGAAAGCACCCCTGCCCGCCGTACTCGTCACCGCCGGCGCCGCCGCACTCGTCTCGGCCGCCGCGCTCGGCGCCTTCGCCGTGGCGCGTTCGCACGGCTCGGCCTCCGGACCCGGCGACGGGGCGGACGCCGCGGGCGGCCTGCGCGTCGGCGCCACCTGCACGTCCGACTTCGCCTTCGCCACCGAGGTCTCGTGCGGGCTGGCGCACTTCGGGGACGTCCGCCGGCACTGCTCCGGTACGAGCACCGCGAACTGCCCGCGGACCCGCTCCGTCACGCTGAAGAACACCGGCAGGACGCCGGTGCGGCTCGTGGCGATCAGTGGATCGGCGCCGGGCGAACGCCACGAGACCGTCTCCCGCACCCTCCCCGCCGGCGCGTGGGAGGTCCTGGGGCCGCGCGCGGGTGACGCCTTCCTCTTCGACATCGTCCTCCGGTCGGACGGCGGCCGGGCGACGGTGTCCGTCACCGGCGTGTCCTGACCCGTTCCCGACGTGACACGAGACGTCACAGGGCCAGCAGCGCCTGCTCCACGACCTCGGTGAGGGCGGGGTGGATGTACAGCGCGTCCTGCGCGACGTGGTCCACGCTCTGCCCCAGGGTCACGGCCTGGATGAGGGGCTGGATGAGCGTCGCGGCCTGGGGTCCGATGATGTGGGCACCCAGGAGGGTGCGGTCGGCCGGGTCCGCGAGGAGTTTGACGAAGCTGGTGGTGTCCTCCAGCGCCCAGCCGTAGGCCGCGTCGCCGTAGTCGCGGACGCTCACGAGGTAGTCGATGCCGCGGCGGCGCGCCTCCTGCTCCGTCAGGCCGACACTCGCGATCTGCGGATGCGTGAACACCGCGTGCGGCACGCCCTTGGTGCCGAGGGTGCGGATGTCGTCGGGGTGGAGCAGGTTGTGGCGCACGAGGCGCACCTCGGCGTTGGCCCGGTGCTTGAGCTGGAAGTGGTTGGCGACGTCTCCCAGCGCCCACACCCCCGGTACCGACGTGCGGCATGCGGCGTCGGTGGCGATGTGGCCGTCGCAGTCCAGTTCCAGTCCGCCTGCCTCGGCGTCCAGCCGGTCGGTGTTGGGCCGGCGGCCCACGGACACCAGCATCGCCTCGGCCTCGACGACCTGTTCGCCCTGCGGGCCCCGCACGGTGACCGCGACACCGTCGGCGGTGCGTGCCACGGAGACGGCTTCGGTGTCGAGCAGGACCCGGTGGCGTCGCGCGGCGAGTTCGGTGAAGCGTGCCGACACCTGCTCGTCCTCGGCCATCAGCAGCCGCGGCCTGTGCTGAATGATCGTCACCTCCGCCCCGAACGCGTCGAGGACGTGGCCGAACTCGGCCGCGATGAAGCCTCCGCCGAGGACGACCAGGGACGCGGGCACCTCGTCGATCCGCATGATGGTGTCCGAGGTGTGGAACGGCACGGTGTCGAGCCCGGGGATGTCGGGGATCACCGGCCGGGACCCGACCGCCACGACGATCGTCTCCGCGCCGATCCGCTCGGAGCCGACCTGGAGCACCTTCGGCGCGACGAAGCGGGCCGCGTCGGTGTACACGTCCACGCCGCTGCCTCGACGGTAGTCCACCGCGGCCTTGTGGAGCGGGTCGATCCGTCCGAACACCCGGTCGCGGACGGCGCGCCACTCCACGGGCTCCACCGTGGCGTGCACGCCGAGCCGCGCGGCCTCCCGCGCGTCCATCACCGCGTCGGCGGCGACGACCAGCATCTTGCTGGGGATGCAGCCCCTGTTGAGGCACGTGCCGCCGAACCGGCCGGGATCGACGGCCGCGGACCGCAGATGGGCGAGTTCGTCGCCGAACAGCATGTTGCCGCTGCCCATTCCCAGAACCACGAGGTCGTAGTGGAGCACGTCCGTCCGCCTTCCCTCACCGCCGAGTCCTTTTCGTCCCGATTCTCGCCCCTGCGGTGCCGTCCGCGCAGCGGACCACACCGCCCCTGGGACACGTTGTCCCCGGCCGGGCCCCGGCACGAGTGCCGAGGCCCGGCCGGGGACGGCCGCGGGGATGACGGGTGATCAGGCGCCGTGTCCGTGGGCCGCGGTGACGTGCAGGGTCACCGGGACCGGGGCGACGGCGTAGGGGGTGTCGCCGGTGAGCGTGATCTGCGTACGGTAGTCGCCCGGCGCGGTGACGTCCGGGGAGGCGGAGTCGAGGACGAGGGTGACGGTGGTGCGCCGGCCCGGCTCCAGCGTCACCTGGAAGACGCCCGGCGTCAGCCAGCCGGTGCCGGAGGCCTGGGCCAGACGGACGGTCACCGGCGCGGTGCCGGTGTTGGCCAGGCGCAGCCGTGCGGTCGTGTGCCGCCCCTGGACGACGGTGCCGCTGATCGTCTGCGGGGTGGCGGTGACACGTCCGGCGCCGGGGGCCAGGTCCGTGCGGGTCACCCGGTCGGCACGCACCGTGGTCCGCTCCGTCGCCGTGGCGTAGCCGGACGCCGTCGCGCCGAGGGTGTGCTTGCCGGGACCCGCGGCGAACAGGGTGTAGAAGCCGTCGCCGACGGCCGGGTCCTCCGGGGTCGCGGTGGTGGTGGCGGTGGACTGCGGGTTCCCGAGGTCGGTGACGGTGGCGCCGACCAGGCCCGCGTGGGTGTTGGCGTCACTGACGGTGCCGACGGCCAGACCGCCGGGGGTGGGCACGAGGGTGCGGGTCGCGACGAAGACGTCGTCGATCGCCCAGTGGTAGCCCCAGTTCGCGACGAAGTGGAAGCGCAGCTGGACGGCCTTGTGCCCGGCGAAAGCGCCGAGGGCCACGTGGAGCGTGCGGTTCTGCGCGGTGTCGCTTGACTTGGGCGAGGCCCAGGCGTTCGTCCAGGTGGCGCCGCCGTCGGTGGTGACGTCCACGCTCATCTGCTGGTTGTTCGGGTTGTACCCGTACTCGGTCCTGAAGGAGAGTTCGGCCGACTGTCCTGCGGAGAAGTCGTAGACCGGGCTGATGAGTTGGCTGTCCTGGTGCGGGCCGATCGGTCCGTTGTCGCTCTCGGCGACCGCGAAGGCGCCGCTGCCGCCGGTGAGGTTGCCGCGCTGGATCGGGTCGTCGAACTCCCAGCCGCTGTCGGTCCCGGGGGCGTTGACGACGCTCCAGCCCTGCGGGGCGCCGGCGGTGGAGTCGAACGTCTCGGTGCCGCCGACGCGTTCGAGGCTGTAGCCGACGGCGGTGGCCGCGTCGGGGTCGGCGGTCAGCGCGACGTCGGCGGTGACGGACCTGTGCCCGACCGTGACGCCCTGCTCCCGCGCCTCGTAGCCGGGCAGGCTGCTGGTGACGTCCAGGGTGTAGTCGGCGCCCTGGGGCAGGTCCAGCCGGTACGCGCCGGTGACCGGGTCGGTCCACACCGGGGCCTCCGGCGAACCGGCCACCGTGATCTTCGCGTAGAGCGGCCAGCCGTGGCCGGAACCGTCGGTGACCGTGCCGCGGACGTGCTCGCGCGGGATCGGGGTGAGCGCGACATCGCGCGTCAGGGACTGGCCGTCGGCGACGGTCAGGGTGACCGGGTCGGCGGCGGTGTAGCCGAAGGCCTTCACCGTCAGGTCCTTCACGGTGCCGGCGGGCAGGTCGAGGGTGTACGCGCCCTCGGTGTCGGTCGTAGTGACGTCCAGCCCGGAGCCGACGGTCGCGCGGGCGACCGGCTTGCCGGTGGCCGCGTCCTTAACGGTGCCGGACAGCGTGCCGTGCGGACCGCTGCGGAAGGCGGCCAGGCCCGCGGGCGTGCCGAGGCCCGTCGGTCCGTCGTAGCCGGGGCCGCCGGTGCACAAGTAGGCGACGGCGCAGGTGCCGTTGGAGCCGGTGGTGACGTCGTTGAGGCCCGCGCCGCCGGCCGCGTAGGGGTAGGCGTTGGGGTACGTGCCCGGGCGCGGGGGTCCGGCCAGGGCGTAGAGGGAGGCGATCACCGGAGTCGCGACGCTGGTGCCGCCGTAGCGCTGCCAGCCGGTCCCCTGGTCGCCGAACGTCAGGTAGACGGCGACGTTGTCGGCCACGGCGGAGACGTCCGCCACGCTCCGCCCGGTGCAGCCGGTGTCCTTCTGGAAGGCAGGCTTGACCTGGTTCTGCGCGCACCCGGAGCCGGGTCCGTAGTTGTCCCGGGCCCAGACCGTCTCCGACCAGCCGCGGGCGGACCCCGGGTCGGCGGTGAGGGTGGTGCCGCCGACGGCGGTCACGGTCGGCAGGGTCGAGGGGAAGGAGACCCCGTACTTGTTGTCGCCACTGGCCGCCACCACGGCGACACCCGGGTGGTCGTACGAGGCGCCGTAGGTGGCGAGGTCGTCGGCGGAATCACCGGGCCGGCCGTAGGAGTTGGAGACGTACTTCGCTCCGAGGGAGACGGCCTCGTCCACGCCGGCGGCGAGGTTGTCCAGGCCGTCGTTGTCGGTCTCCACGAGCAGGATGTGCGCGCCCGGGGCGGCCGCGGACACCATGTCCAGGTCGAGGGCGATCTCCCCCGCCCACCCCTGGCTGGGCTGCGGGTAGGAGGTGCCTCCGCGCTGGTCGACCTTCCGGAAGCAGCCGTTGGCCGTGGTGCAGGGCGACAGACCGTACTGCTGGCGGTAGACGGCGAGGTCGGCCTCGGCGTTGGGGTTGTCGTAGGCGTCGACGATCGCGATCGTCTGCCCCGCACCGCCGTCCGCGGGCAGGTTGTACGCGCTCTGGATGTCCTGCGGGCCCAGGCCGGCCGGGGTCGCCGAGGCGCCGAGGCGGAGGAGCGGCGGCTGACCGGTGGCGCGCAGCGCGTAGCAGGCGGCACGGCCCTTGGCGGGGGCGTCGCAGACGGGTTCGAGGTCGGGCGCGGTGTCCGGCGCGGCAGTTGTGCGGGCGGCATGGGTGACCGCGTGCACGACGGGGGTGGTCGGCCGGGCCTGTGCGGCCGGCTGGAGGCCCAGCGCCGCCAGGGCCGCGACGCCGAGGACGGCGGCGGCGCGACCGATTGCGCGGAAGGCCGGTGCGGCACTTCTCGCGGAGGGGGATATCGACACAATCAACCAATCCGGACAGGGCCCCGAATTCGGGGCCGGTGACGGCGGATTCACCGATCCACCGACGAACCATTACCGGACCCGCATTGACCGTGTGTCAATACCTCGCTTGGTGCCGTCACATGTCGCCGCCCTTTTGATGCGCATGATTCGAGCCACGGGTAAAAACGTTCCCAAAACTCGGCTCAACGTGCGGCCGGGCAACCCGGCGCGGCCGGATACGTCCTGGTGAGCAGCGTGATCCCGGACGAAGAGGCATCAGTGGCCATGAACGCGGGCAGACCGCCCGGCGCCGCACGGCCGGTATCGGGGAATTCCCGCCGACCGGGCTTCTCATATGTGCAGGCGCACATCTTCCCCCGGGTACCGGGTTGCCACGGGCGGCGGCAGCGGGCGAGAATCCGGTGCGGCCGACAAATGAACCGTGCACCGGCCAATCGGAAATGCGGTCATGGGACGGAGAATTCCCCGTGTCCGCGGGCGGTCCCCGGGGACGGCGGTCGCGTCAGAGGCGGACGGGCACCCGCGCCTTCGCGTTGAACACCGGTGTGGGCAGCGGTTCCAGCGCGTCGGCGGGCTCGGCGAGTTCCAGGTCGGGGAAGCGCGCGAAGAGGGCGGGCAGGGCGATCGCCGCCTCCAGCCGTGCCGGCGATTCCCCGATGCAGCGGTGAACTCCGTGGCCGAACGCCAGGTGCTCCTTGTCCGGCCGGTCGACGTCGAAGGTCGCCGCCGTTTCGCCGTGCACCCGCGGGTCACGGCCGCCGGCCCCGAAGCCCAGGAGGATCGCCTCGCCGCGGCGGATGACGACACCGTCCCCGAGGTCGATGTCCTCCAGCGCGTACCGCAACGGCATGTGCTGCACCGGCGCGTCCTGACGCAGCGTCTCCTCCACGACCGCGGACCACGGCGTCGTGCCCTCGGTGACGGCGAGCCGCTGCCGCGTGTGCCGAAGGACGTCGAGGACCGCGTTGCCGATCAGGCCCGAGGCGGACGGCACGCCACCGGCGATGGTGACGACCAGGGCGAGCAGGCGTTCCTCGTCCGTCAGGTGCGCGGCTCGCACAAGAGTCGTCGCCATGTCGTCCCCGTTGGCGTCCCGCTTGGCCGCCAGCAGGGCGGTCAGGAAGCCCATGGCCTCGCTCCTCCCGGCGGCGGCCGCCGCCGGATCGGCGGAGGGCTCCAGCAGGTGCCCGATCGCCTGCCGCGCGCGCCGCCGCTCCTCCTCCGGGACGCCCAGCAGGTCGCACACGGTCCCAGCGGCGATCACGTCCGCGTACGCACGGCGCAGGTCCACCACCCTGCCGGAGCCGTGCGCCTCCAGGGCGTCGAGGGCGGCGTCCACCTGCCGCCGCACCCGCTCGCCCAGCGCCGCCAGACGCGGCGGCGTGAACGCCTCCTCCATGACGCTGCGCAGCCTGCGGTGATCGGCTCCGTAGGCGTTGAGCACGGTGGGCGACAGGAGGAACGGCGCGAGCGGCCAGTCCGCCGGAACCCCGGCCAGCGCGGGCCAGTGCCGCCGTGCGTCGCGGGACACCCGGACGTCCTCCGCGAGCCGCCTGAGCAGGTCGTACCTCGTCACGGACCATGCCGTGACCCCGCCCGAGAGGTCGACCCGGGCCGCCGGGCCCACGCTCCTGAGCCGGGCGTTGGCCTCCTGGAGCCGGCGCCCGGTGGGGTCGAAGCGGAAAACCTCCGGATGCGTCTCCATCGCCGATCGCGCTCCATGCGGTGCTTGTGCCGTGCGGTGCGGTGCGCGGCGCCGTGGGACCGGCGCCGTACCGTCCCATCGTTCGACGCTTTTCCGCTGCGCGCACGGCGAGCGGCCACCACCTCGCACGTCACCGCTTCAGGGAGTCAGCATGGCACCGACGTGATCCACGCGACGCGCGAGGTGTCCCATGAACGACGCGACCGTCCGTGAAGGCGAGTGCTCACCGGCGACGGCGTGCGCCTGCGCTATCTGGAGTACGGCACCGGGGACCCGCTCGTCCTCGTCGCCGGCTTCTCGCAGACCGCCGCCGGGTTCGCCGGGCAACTCGACGGACTCGGCCGGCGCCGCCGCGTGATCGCCCTGGACCACCGCGGCCACGGACGGTCGGAGAGGCCCGCCCACGGCTACCGGGTCTCCCGGCTCGCCATGGACCTGCACGACCTGTGCGACGCCGCCTTGCTCGGACACTCCCTGGGCTGCGCGGCGCTCTGGTGCCACCGGGACCTCTTCGGCCGCGACCGCACCGGGCGCCTGGTCCTGGTCGACCGGTCGCCCGTCGTCGCCCGTCGTCGCGTCGCAATTGGCCGGTGCCGGGCAGGAGCCCCCGCCCGCCGCGGTGTTCACCCCGGAACTGGCCCTCGGCATCGCGGCGGGGCCGCGCGGCAGCGCCGCCACCGCGGCCGCCACCGCGCGGGCCGTCGCCGACATGCTGCACAGCCCGTCCCTGGACGAGAACCACGTGCGGTGGCTCGTGGAGCAGAACCGGCTGCTTCCGCCGCGCCACGCGGCCGACCCGCACCTGGACCACTACGGCGACGACTGGCAAGACGTCCTGCCCCGCATCACCGTCCCGGCCCTCGTCATCGGCGGCGAGCTCAGCCTTTTCCCGCCCGGCACGACCGAGTGGGTCGCCTCCCTCATCCCCGGGGCGCGCGCACACGTGTTCTCCGCGCAGGAGGCCGGCAGCCACCTGATGTTCTGGGAGAACCCGCAGCTCTTCAACCGTGTCGTGGCCGATTTCCTCGACGCCGCCTGAGCCGGCACCGCATTGAGAAGCCGCACCGCTCAATCCAAGAGGCGAGGACTGTTGGACTTCCGAATCACGACGCAGCAGGCTGGACGCCGCACCTGGCAACCCACACGTCGCGGAGAAGTCCCATGCCCCACGTCGCCAACCCCGATCGCTACGACGGCACGATGCGGTACCGCCGTACCGGACGCTCGGGGCTCGACCTGCCCCTGCTCTCCCTGGGCTACTGGCACAACTTCGGCGACGACAAGCCCTTCGAGCGGCAGCGCGAGATCACCTTGCGCGCGTTCGACCTCGGCATCACCCACCACGACCTGGCGAACAACTACGGCCCGCCCTACGGCGCCGCCGAACTCACCTTCGGCCGCATCATGAGGAACGACCTCGCGCCCTACCGCGACGAGATGGTGATCTCCACCAAGGCCGGCTGGGACATGTGGCCGGGCCCCTACGGCCAGGGCGGCGGTTCCCGGAAGTACCTGCTCGCCTCGCTGGACCAGTCCCTGCAGCGCATGGGCCTGGACTACGTCGACATCTTCTACAGCCACCGCCTCGACGCCACCACGCCGCTCGAGGAGACGATGGGCGCCCTCGACACCGCGGTCCGCCAGGGCAAGGCCCTGTACGTCGGCATCTCCTCCTACGACGCGAAGCGGACGAGCGAGGCCGCGGCCATCCTGCGGGACCTCGGCACGCCGCTGCTGATCCACCAGCCGTCGTACTCCCTGCTGAACCGCTGGATCGAGACCGAAGGGCTCCTGGAGACCGCGCACCACGAGGGGGTCGGCGTCATCGGCTTCACCGCGCTCGCCCAGGGGCTCCTGACGGACCGTTACCTCGACGGAGTCCCCGAGGACTCCCGCGCCGCGCACGGCTCGACGTTCGACGCCGCGTGGCTCTCCGAGGACATGCTGCGACGGCTGCGCGGCCTCGCCGCCATCGCCCGGGACCGCGGCCAGTCCCTGGCCCAGATGGCACTGGCCTGGGCCCTGCGCGACGAGCGCGTCACCTCCCTCGTGATCGGCGCGTCCCGGGTCGAGCAGGTGGAGCAGAACGTCGCCGCCCTGGGGAACCTCCACTTCGGCGCCGACGAACTGGCCCGGATTGACGAGTACTCCTTCGACGCGAGCGGCGTCGACCTCTGGCGCGACGCCCGCAACGGCGCCCTCGGCTGAGGCCCGTGCATTACCGTTCTCGCATGCGTTGATCTCCAGGGCGGCGGCCAGGCGCCGCCGCGGACGGTACCGGCGGCCCGGCGTGCGGGCCGCCGGCAGCCCTGCCCGGCCACCCTCCCGCGGAGATCACCGTGACCTCTCACCACCCGCTCACCTATGCGGCGTTCACCGAACGGGCCGTCGCCGACGACGCCGTCGTGGGCCTCGTCCTCAAGGGCTCCCAGGCGCACGAGGGCATGGCCACCACGCACTCGGACCATGATCTGTACGTCGTCCTCGCCGACGGCGCGGCAACGGACCTCACCCGCTTCGCGGGTCACCGCACCCCCGAACTCGACCTCGTCGTCGTCACCCTGGCCGGGTTCCGCGACGCCGGAGTGCCCGGCTTCGAGCGCTACGCCCTCGCCCGCGCCCGTGTCGTGCTGGACCGGCTCGACGGGGAGATCGCCCGGATCCTGGCCGCCAAGGCGCGCCTCGACAACGACGAGGCGTTCCGGGACTCCGGTGCCTGGCTGGACGCCTACGCCAACTCTCTCTACCGGTCGGTCAAGAACGCCCGTGACGGCCATGCCCTCGCCGCGCGGCTCGACGCCGCCGACAGCATCGGGTTCCTGCTGGAACTGCTCTTCGCCCTCGACCGCCGCCCCCGCCCGTACAACAGGTACCTGGAGTGGGAACTCACCCGCCACCCGTTGCCCGGCTGGGAATCCGCCGCGCTGCTGGAGGCGATCGACACCATCGCGCGCAGCGGCGACGTCCCCACGCAGCGGCGTCTCTTCGCCCGTGCCGAGGCGGCGGCGCGGCGCGCGGGACACGGCGCCGTGCTGGACGCGTGGGGCGAGGACCTGGCCCTGATGCGCCCGCGGTAGGCGTCCCGCGCGGGTGCCGGCGGCCGGCCCGGTCGCGGCACCGTGGCCACGAAGCACGGCGTCGTCGGGCTGACGGGCGCCGCGGCACTGGGCACTCGCGCCGCTCGTCGCCCACCTCCCGGGGGACAAGGCCGCCTGCCCGCGTCACCGGTGCCGTGCTCCCGATGCACGGCGGCGGCTGGACGGCCCGCCGCGCGGATCCCGCTCACGTGGGCCAGTGGTACCCGAGCGCGAAGTCGACCACGACGGCGAAGGTCAGGTACATGAGCCAGCAGGCGGTGAGGACGCGGAACAGCCCCATCACCCGCTCGGCGACCGGGACGCCGACGGACATGACGAGCTTGGCGGCGTAGACGCCGAAGAGGCCGATGAAGACGATGCCGACGGGCCAGTCGTTCACGGCGAAGAACACCGTCGCGCCCAGCGCCGACAGGACCATGTAGGCCACCGAGACCCCGGCGTTCACGCGCGGGTCGTTGCCCCGGTAGCGGTCCCAGCCCAGCGCGAACCAGTGGATGCCGTACGCGGAGAAGGCCAGCGCCGCCATGTAGAGGGACGGCGCCTTGAACACCTCGAACCACGTGAGTCCGACGAAGAGGATGACACCGGCCAACAACTGGCAGAAGCCCGGAAGCCAGATGCCCCAGGTGCCCAGCGCGCGGTCCACGCGCTCGTCGCGTTTGGGCCAGCCGAACAGCTCCTGCGGGCCCCAGATCAGGTAACCGGTGCCCAGGCCGAAGAAGCCGAGGGCGAGCGGCGGATACGCCGAAACGGGAAAAATGACGTCCATAAGTCGCTCATTCCCGGCAAATGGTAAATAATCCGCGGGTCCCCCGTCGCCGAATGGATGTGCAGGATCTCTCATGAACGTGCCGCCGCATCCGGGTCTCGACGGCGGCCCGGTGTACCTGGACCACAACGCCACCACTCCGGTCGACCCCCGGGTCGCGGAGGCGACGCGCCCCTGGCTGGAGCGCTGGTTCGGCAATCCCTCCAGCGGGCACGCCGTCGCCGCGGAACCGAGAGCGGCCCTCGCGCGCGCCCGGGAGCAGGTCGCCGCGCTCATCGGGGCCGCGGCCGACGAGATCGTGTTCACCGGCTCCGGGTCGGAGGCGGACACGCTCGCGCTGCGCGGCGCCGTGCTGGCCGCCGCGCCAGGCAGGTCCCGTGTGATCACCCAGGTCACCGAGCACCCGGCCGTTCTGGAGACCTGCCGCGCGCTGGCGCGTCTGCACGGGGTCGAGGTCACGCTCCTGCCGGTGGACGGCGAGGGTCTGGTGGACCCCGCCCGCCTGGCCGCCGCGCTCGACGAGCGGACCGCCCTGGTCTCCGTCATGGCCGCCAACAACGAGACCGGAACGCTCCAGCCCGTGGCCGAGCTGGCCCGGCTGACCCGGGCGCACGGCGCGCTGTTCCACTGCGACGCCGCCCAGGCGGCCGGCAAGGTTCCGCTGGACGTGCGCGACCTCGGGGTGGATCTGCTGACCCTCGTGGGTCACAAGATGTACGCCCCGAAGGGCGTAGCCGCCCTCTACGTGCGACGGGGCGTCCGCCTGGAGCCGCTGGTCCCCGGCGGCGGCCAGGAGAGCGGACGGCGGGCGGGCACGGAGAACGTGGCCTTCGCCGTCGCCCTGGGGGCCGCGGCCGGGCTGGCCGCCGCGGAGCTCGTCGGCGGCGGCGACCGGCGGGCCGCCGCGCTGCGCGACCGCCTGCACGACGGCCTCGCCGGGGCGCTTCCCGGGCGGGTCCACCTGAACGGCTCCGCCCGGCACCGCCTGCCCGGGACCCTCAACGTCAGCATCGACGGCACGGCGGGCCACGACCTGCTCGCCGCCGTGCCACTGCTCGCGGCCTCCACCGGTTCCGCCTGCCACACCGGAGTCCGCACGCCCTCCCCCGTCCTGCGGGCGATGGGCCTGGACGACGCCCGCGCCCTGGCCGCGCTGCGGCTGTCGGTCGGCCGCTGGACGACCCGGGCCGACGTCGACCTGGCCGTCGGGCTGCTCGTCGCCGCCGTGCGCTCCGCCGAGGCGGCCCGCGTCTGAGAGCCACCCGCCCGGACTTGCGGGCGTCCTCCCGGCCGGTAGCGTCGGAAGGACGCAGGGCCACCGCACGAAGGAGCAGGCGGATGGGCGTGAAGACGTGGATCTCGGCCTGGCCGGTGTACCGCCAGCTCACCGGGACGGACCCGCTGGGACGCGGTACGGCGACCCGCTCGAAGCGCTCGGCCGGACTCGGGTCGCGTACCGGGAGCGCGGACCGCGTGGTCGACTCGGTGTGCCCCTACTGCGCGGTCGGCTGCGCGCAGCGCGTGTACGTCAAGGACGAGAAGGTCATCCAGATCGAGGGCAACCCCGACAGCCCGATCTCGCGCGGCCGGCTGTGCCCGAAGGGGTCCGCGAGCAAGCAGCTCGTCACCGGCCCGCACCGTGAGCAGCGCGTGCTCTACCGGCCGCCCTACGGCGCCGCCTGGCAGGAGCTGGACCTGGACACGGCCATGGACATGGTCACCGACCGGATCCTGGACGCCCGGCGCCGGGGCTGGCAGGACACCGACGAGCAGGGCAGGAAGCTGCGCCGGACCATGGGCCTGGCGAGCCTCGGCGGCGCCACGCTGGACAACGAGGAGAACTACCTCATCAAGAAGCTGTTCACCGCCATGGGCGCCTTGCAGATCGAGAACCAGGCGCGTATTTGACACTCCGCCACGGTTCCCGGTCTGGGAGCCTCGCTCGGACGCGGCGGTGCCACCGACTACCTGCAGGACCTGGTCAACACCGACTGCATCGTCATCATGGGCTCGAACATGGCCGAGGCCCATCCGGTCGGCTTCCAGTGGGTGACCGAGGCCAAGGCCCGCGGAGCCCGGGTGATCCACATCGACCCGCGGTTCACCCGGACCAGCGCGCACGCCGACCAGCACGTCACGGTGCGCGCCGGCACGGACATCGCGTTCCTCGGCGCCGTGGTCAACTACATCCTCTCCAACAACCTGGAGTTCCGGGAGTACGTGACGGCGTACACCAACGCCCCGTTCCTGCTGAACGAGCGCTACCAGGACACCGAGGACCTGGACGGGCTGTTCAGCGGCTACGACCCGCACACCGCCGCCTACGACGCGTCGAGCTGGTCGTACGAGAGCGTGCGGACGCAACAGCGGCCGGGCTGCCACGCGAAGGAGACCTCCGAGCCCTACCAGCTCGGCGCCAAGGGGCCGTTCGTGGAGCCCGCGCCCGGGGAGATCGCGGCCGACCCCACCCTGGAGCATCCGCGGTGCGTGTTCCAAGTGCTCAAGCGGCACTTCTCCCGCTACACCCCGGAGATGGTGGAGCGGATCTGCGGAGTGCCCCGGGACCTGTTCCTGGACGTGTGCCGGGCATGGACGGAGAACTCCGGCCGGGAGCGCACCACCGCGCTGGTCTACAGCGTCGGCTGGACCCAGCACTCCGTCGGCGCCCAGTTCATCCGGGCCGGATCCATCGTCCAGCTCCTGCTGGGCAACATCGGCCGTCCCGGTGCGGGGATCTACGCACTGCGCGGTCACGCGAGCATCCAGGGCTCGACGGACGTACCCACCCTGTTCAACCTGCTGCCCGGCTACCTGCCGATGCCCGATGTCGCGCACGAGACCCTGTCCGACTACCTGGACGGGGTCCGCGGCCGGCACCAGAAGGGGTTCTGGGGCGACGCCGACGCCTACATGGTGTCGCTGCTGAAGGAGTACTGGGGCGACGCGGCGACGGCGGAGAACGACTACTGCTTCGACTACATGCCACGCGTCAACGGCGACCACGGCACCTACCGCACCGCCATGGACATGGTCGACGGGAACAAGATCTTCGGTTACTTCCTGCTCGGCCAGAACCCGGCGGTCGGCTCCGCCCACGGCCGCCTGCAACGCCTGGGCATGGCGAACCTGGACTGGCTGGTCGTCCGCGACATCACGATGATCGAGAGCGCCACGTTCTGGAAGGACGCGCCGGAGATCGAGACCGGTGAGATCGTCACCGACCAGTGCCGCACGGAGGTGTTCTTCTTCCCCGCCGCGTCGCACGTGGAGAAGGCCGGCACCTTCACCCAGACGCAGCGGATGCTCCAGTGGCGCGACCAGGCGGTGGATCCTTCCGGGGACCAGCGCTCCGAACTGTGGTTCTTCCACCAGCTCGGCGTGCGGCTGAAGGAGCGGCTGGCGGGCTCGACCGACGAGCGCGACCGCCCGATCCTCGATCTGGCGTGGGACTACGAGACGGAGGGCGACGAGCCGTCCCCCTCGGACGTGCTGCGCCACATCAACGGCATCGACCTGAGCACCGGCCGCACGGTCGACAGCTACCTCGACCTCAGGGCGGACGGCAGCACCGCGTGCGGCTGCTGGATCTACAGCGGCGTGTACGCGGGCGAGACCAACCAGGCCCGGCGCCGCACGCCGCGCACCGAGACCGGACCGTACGACCCGGAGTGGGGCTGGACCTGGCCGTTGAACCGCCGCGTGCTGTACAACCGCGCCTCGGCCGATCCGCAGGGACGGCCCTGGAGCGAACGCAAGAAGCTGGTCTGGTGGGACGAGAAGGCCGGCGAGTGGACCGGCAACGACACACCGGACTTCGAGAAGAACAAGCCGCCGGACTACCGGCCTCCCGAGGGGGCGTCGGGCCCCGCGGCACTCGGCGGCAGCGACGCGTTCATCATGATGCGCGACGGAAAGGCCTGGCTGTTCGCCCCGGCAGGGCTGGCGGACGGTCCGCTCCCCACCCACTACGAGCCGCACGAGTCACCCATGCGCAATCTGCTCTACGGCCAGCAGGGCAACCCGGTCCGCAAGGTCTACGGCCGCCCGGACAATCCGTCCAACCCGGCGCCCCCCGAGGCCCACAGCGCGGTGTTCCCCTACGTGTTCACCGCGGCGCGGCTGACCGAGCACCACACCGCCGGCGCCATGAGCCGGCAACTGCCCTACCTGGCCGAGCTCCAGCCCGAGCTGTTCGTGGAGGTGTCGCCGGAGCTCGCGGCGGAACGCGGCCTGCGGCACCTGGACTGGGCCCACGTGATCACCAGCCGGACCGCGGTCGACGCCCGCGTGGTCGTCACCGACCGGATGGCACCCCTGCGCCTCGACGGACGCGTCGTCCACCAGGTCTGGATGCCCTACCACTGGGGTTCGACGGGGCTCACCACGGGCGACGTGGTCAACGACCTGATCGGCGTGGTGTGCGACCCGAACGTGTTCATCCAGGAGAGCAAGGTGCTGACCTGCGACGTGCGGCCCGGACGCCGGCCGAGGGGCCCCGCCCTGCTCGACTACGTGGCCGGCTACCGCCGCCGGGCCGGCATCACCACGGAGACCGGCACCCGCATAGCGACAGCGGGCGGCCACACCTTGCGGGCGCACACCGAACCGGATCCGCCGGAGGAGCCGTCATGACGCACGAGCAGAGCCTGTACGGACCGCTCGAGGACCCCGCCGGCGACGCCGGCCACCGCGACCACCCGCCCCGCGTCGGCTTCTTCACCGACACGTCCGTGTGCATCGGCTGCAAGGCCTGCGAGGTGGCCTGCAAGGAGTGGAACGCCGTTCCCGAGGACGGCATCGACCTGCTGGGCATGTCGTTCGACAACACCGGGATGCTGGGCGCCAGTTCGTGGCGGCACGTCGCGTTCATCGAGCAGCAGCGACCGCTCGGGCAACAGGACGCCGGCCTGTCGGGACTTCCCGTCGGCCCCAGCGGCATCGACGGCACGACCGAAGTGGTGGCCGACGCCCTGGAGGTCGCCAAGCGCGGCGGCGGCGACCTCGGCACGGCACCCGTGGACCTGGGTTTCCCGTCCTTCGACCTGCCCGGGTCCGGCACCGGCGTCGAGAACCGCACGCAGTTCCGGTGGCTGATGTCCTCCGACGTGTGCAAGCACTGCACGCACGCCGGGTGCCTGGACGTCTGCCCCACCGGGGCCCTGTTCCGCACCGAGTTCGGAACCGTCGTGGTCCAGCCCGACATCTGCAACGGCTGCGGCTACTGCGTGTCCGGATGCCCCTACGGCGTCATCGACCGGCGGCCGGACGACGGACGTGCCTGGAAGTGCACCATGTGCTACGACCGGCTGCGTGACGGCCTGGAACCGGCCTGCGCCAAGGCCTGTCCGACGGACTCCATCCAGTTCGGCCCGCTGGACGAACTGCGTGAGCGCGCCGACCGTCGGCTGGCCGATCTGCACGAGGCCGGGGTGGCCGAGGCCCAGCTCTACGGCCGCGACCCCGACGACGGCGTGGGCGGCGACGGCGCGTTCTTCCTGCTTCTGGACGACCCGGAGGTCTACGGGTTCCCGCCCGACCCGGTCGTGCCCACCCGTGACCTGGTGTCGACGTGGAAGTACGTGGGCGCGGCCGCCTCGGCGATGCTGGTCGCCTCGGCCGCGGTCTTCCTGCGCGGGGGGCGGCGATGAGCGGCGACGGAACGACCCCTCGCGGCGAACGCGGGCCCCATGGCGACGGCCACGGCGACGGCCACGGTGGAGGCCGGGGCGGAGGCCGGGGCCGGGGACGCGACGACGACGGGAGCCGCGAGCAGCCCATGGTGCCGCGCGCCGACTTCCGCTCCTACTACGGGCGGCCGGTGCTGAAGCCGCCGGTGTGGGAATGGAAGATCCCGGCATACCTCTTCACCGGCGGGCTGTCGGCCGGTGCCGCCCTCATCGGGGCCGGCGCCGATCTGACGGGACGCCCCGAACTGCGCCGGGCGAGCCGCATCGGTGGCTTCGGCGCGCTGCTCGTCAGCATGTACCTGCTGATCGCGGACCTCGGGCGGCCCGAGCGCTTCCACCACATGCTGCGGGTCGCCAAGCCCACCTCCCCCATGTCGGTGGGCACCTGGGTCCTGGTCGCCTACGGTCCCGGCAGCGCGCTGGCAGCCGTCGCCGAGGTACTGCCCGCCTCGGTGCGCGCCACCCTGCCCGGCCGGCTGCTGCGGAGGGCGGCGCGCCCGGCCGGCCTGTCCGCGGCGCTCTTCGCTCCCGGGGTCGCGTCGTACACGGCGGCACTGCTCTCCCAGACGGCCGTACCGGCCTGGCACGGCGCCCGCCAGGAACTGCCGTTCGTGTTCACCGGCTCAGCCGCGGCCAGCGGCGGCGGCCTCGGCATGCTCGTCGCACCGGTGGCGGAGGCGGGCCCCGCCCGGCGACTCGCCGTGGTCGGCGCGGCGGCCGAGGTCGTCGCGTCCCGGCTGATCGACCGGCGGCCGGGCTTCGTGACGGGGGCCTACACCACCGGCCGTCCGCACCGGCTGCGCAAGGCGTCCGAGTACCTCACCCTGGGCGGCGCGCTCACCGCGCTGACCCTCGCCCGCCGCAGCCGCGCGGCGGCCGCCGTGGGCGGACTGGCGCTGCTCGCCGGCAGCGCCCTGCAGCGCTTCGGCACCTTCGAGGCGGGCGTGACGTCCACGAAGGACCCCGCCTACGTGGTGAAGCCGCAGCGCGAGCGTCTCGACGCGCGACGCGAAGGCCGCGACACGGAGTGAGCCGGGGCTCCCCCGTGCGGCTTACGCCACGCGCGTCGGCCGCGGGGAGGGAGGCGCCTACCGGCGCCCGGTGCAGTGCGGCGGCACGGGTGCTCGGCTCGGGCGGGAAGCGGCGTACGCCGTGACGATGTCGCTGAAGTGCGTCCGAGCGGGCGTGATCGCTCGTCGTCAGTGTCACGCCCGGCACTGGAGCGCGGCCCCGGCCCGCACGCCTTCCCCCAGCCGTGCGGACGCCGTCGACCGGCACCGCGATCAGCCCGATCATCCGCCGCGCGAAGACGCCGGGTCCCGTCCGGCGGGCCGCCGCGATGGCGTGCCCGCAGCGCCTCCCCCGACCACCCGCCGGCCCGTGAGCCGGACGCGATCGCCGCGGACACGATGCGCCACAGCCTGTCGTCCATGCCGAGAAGCGCCCAAGCGCCCGGCACCTGGCCGCCGCCCCGGCCCGGCCCACGTTCCCCCAGGCGTGCGGAGACACCGGCGGCCAGGGCATGGAGCCGGGTTCCATCCGGCGGACCGCCGCAACGGCGAGCTCGCAGCGCCACCCGACCACCCGCCGGCCGTGAGCCGGACGCGGGCCGGACCGCGGCACGACTCGGCGTTCCCCGGTGTGGCGCGGGCGCCCCGGGTCGTGACCGCGTAACCTGACGGGGCTTCAGCAGCGCCAGAGCGAAGGTGCATGGGATGGACCGCGATCACGCCTCCACCGCGCCGCCCGACGAGCGGCGCCGACTGCCGCGCACTGACGCGCTGTTGGCGGACCCCCGGCTCGCCGCGGCGGCGGAGCGGCTGGGACGGGGCCTGGTGAAGGACGTGGTCGTACAGGTCCAGGAGCGGGCGCGGGCGGGCGAGGTGCCCGTCGCGGAGGTCGCCGAGCACGTGGTGGCCGCGCTGCCGGCCACCGCGGCCGGGCTGCGACCGGTGCTCAACGCCACCGGGGTGCTGCTGCACACCAACCTGGGCCGGGCCCCGCTGTCGGCCGCCGCCCGCGACGCCGTCATGGCCGCGGCCGGGACCACGGACGTGGAGCTGGACCTGGCCACCGGCGGACGCTCCCGGAGGGGGCGGTCCGCGCTGGAGGCCCTGTTGCGGCACGTGCCGGACGCGGAGGCCGCCCACGTGGTCAACAACGGCGCGGCGGCGCTGGCGCTGGCCGCGACCGCGCTGGCCCAGGGCCGGGAGATCGTCGTCAGCCGCGGCGAACTCGTGGAGATCGGCGACGGCTTCCGCCTGCCCGACCTGCTCGTCTCCACCGGCGCCCGGTTGCGGGAGGTCGGCACCACCAACCGCACCACGCCGGCCGACTACGCCGCGGCCGTGGGACCGGACACCGGCTTCGTCCTGAAGGTGCACCCCTCCAACTTCCGGATCACGGGCTTCACGCGCGAGGTACCGGTCGCCGAACTGGCCCGGCTCGGTGTGCCCGTGGTGGCCGACATCGGCTCCGGCCTCCTCGCCCCGGAACCGCTGCTGCCCGAGGAGCCCGACGCGACGAGTTGGCTGCGCGCGGGCGCGTCCGTCGTCACCGCCAGCGGCGACAAACTGCTGGGCGGCCCGCAGTGCGGACTGGTGCTCGGCCGTGCCGGGCTGGTGGAGCGGATGGCGCGCCATCCGCTGGCCCGCGCGCTGCGCGTGGACAAGCTGACCCTGGCGGCCCTGGAGGCGACGGTCCTCGGGCCCGCCACGCCGACCCGTACGGCGCTGCACGCGGACCCCGCACGGCTGCGGCAGCGCGCCGAACGGCTGGCGGCGCGGTTGCGCGCGCAGGGCTTCGACAGCGGAGCGGTGGACACCGAGGCGGTGGTCGGTGGCGGCGGGGCGCCGGGGGTCACGCTGCCGAGTGCCGCCGTTTCCCTGCCCGCCGCGTACGCGGCCCTGCTGCGGCGGGCCGACCCCGCGGTGATGGCCCGCGTCGAGGACGGCAGGTGCCTGCTGGACCTGCGGGCGCTCCCGGAGGACGCCGACGGGGTGCTGGCGGCCGTCGTGGGCCGCGCCGGGCCCCGGCCGGACGGGGACGGGGAGACCTGAGGATGCACGTCGTCGCCACCGCGGGCCACGTCGACCACGGCAAGTCCGCCCTGCTGCGCGCTCTGACGGGGATGGAGCCCGACCGCTGGGCGGAGGAGCGGCGGCGCGGCATGACCCTGGATCTGGGGTTCGTGTGGACGCGGCTGCCGGACGCCGGGGACATCGCCTTCGTGGACGTCCCCGGCCACGAACGCCTGGTGGGCAACATGCTGGCGGGGGTCGGTCCCGTGCCCGCCGTGCTCTTCGTGGTGGCCGCCGACCAGGGGTGGCAGCCGCAGTCCGAGGAGCACTTGTCCGTCCTGGACGCCCTCGGGGTGCGGCACGGCGTCCTCGCCGTCTCCCGCTGCGACCTCGCCGACCCCGACGCGGCACGGGAACAGGCCCTGGCCAGGATCGCGGAGTCCTCGCTCGGCGACGTGCCCTGCGTGGCCGTAAGTCCGGTGAGCGGCAGGGGCCTTGAGGAGTTGCGGACGGCCCTGGCCGGGCTGGCGCACGCCCTGCCGGCCCCTGATCGCATCGCCGACGTGCGGCTGTGGGTCGACCGGGCGTTCACCGTGCGGGGCCGCGGCACCGTGGTCACCGGCACGCTCGGGGCGGGCACCGTCAGGGTCGGCGATCGTCTCCACCTCGCGCGCGGCGGAAGGCCCGTGCGGGTGCGCGGCCTGGAGTCCCTCAAGGAGCCCCGGGAGGAGGTCGGCGCGGTCGCGCGGGTCGCGGTCAATGTGACCGGTGCCGGGTCGGACGACCTGCGCCGCGGCGACGCGCTGCTCACCCCGGACCGCTGGCTGCCGTCCGATCAGGTGGACGTGCGGCTGCGCGGGGACGCCGCCGGGGACCTGCCCCGCGAGCTCACGCTGCACACGGGCTCGGCCGCGGTCCCGGTGACGGTCCGTCCGCTGGGCGACGACACCGCCCGGCTGCGGCTGGCCGCCCCGCTGCCGCTGCGCGTCGCCGACATCGCGCTGCTTCGGGACCCCGGACGCCATCGCGTGGCCGCGGGGATCACCGTCCTCGACGTCCGCCCTCCGCGCCTGACCCGGCGGGGCGCGGCGGCGGCCCGGGCGGCGGACCTGCGGTCGGCGGCCGGGCCCGCCGACGGGGCGGCGGAACTGCGCCGCCGCGGCCTGGTGCGGCGCTCGGAACTGCTGGCCATGGGGGTGCTCCCGCCGGCCGGCCCGGTGGCCGGGGACTGGCTGGCCGACCCGGCCCACTGGGACGACCTGCGGGAGCGGCTGCGCCGGGCCGTCGACGAGCACGCGGAACGCCACCCCCTTGAGCCGGGCATGCCCCTGGAGGCGGCCCGTCAGGCGCTCGGCCTGCCGGACCGCTGCCTGGTCGAGGCGCTGCTGACGGCCGAACCCGGGCTGCGCCACAGCGACGGGCGGCTCTTCGGCAGCCGTGACCGCCCCGCGCTTCCGCCCGCCGTGGCGGCCGCCGTGGACACGGTGCGCGCCGACCTGGCGCGTACGCCGTTCCACGCTCCCGACGCGGACCGGCTGGCCGAACTCGGGCTGACCCCGAAGCTGCTCGCGGCGGCCGAGGCCGCGGGGGCCCTGCTGCGGATCGGTGACGGCATCGTGCTGCTGCCGGGCGCGGACGCGCGGGCGGTGGAGGTCCTGGCGCGGCTGGAGCAGCCGTTCACCGCGAGTCAGGCGCGCCGCGCCCTGGACACCACCCGGCGAGTCGCCATCCCGCTGCTCGAGTACCTCGACCGGCACGGGCGCACCGTGCGGCTGGACGGGGCGCTCCGGCGCTGCCGCGCGGCGGGCCCGCGTGCGGAGTGAGGCGCCCGGGTGGGACGCGACGGCGGAGACGGACGGGAATCGAACCCGCCTGCCCGAGTTGCTCGAACACCTCGGTTTTGAAGACCGGGAGGGCCACCAGGCACCCTTACGTCTCCCTGACGTGCCGTCAGCACCGCCACGACGGCGTCGTTCCGGCCGCTCGCCCATCGAACCCCCGGCCCTCGGGCCTGTCAACGCGCCACACGGCGCCCTCACGAAAGGACCGACCCACCGATGACGGGAACCGACGTCCGCCAGGACAGCGTGCGGCTGACGCAGTACGCCCACGGAGGCGGCTGCGCGTGCAAGATCCCTCCTGGCGAGCTGGAGGAGATCGTGGCCGGGCTGACCGCCGGGGCGGGGGCGAACGGCGGTGCGTCCGGCCTGCTCGTCGGGCTCGACAGCGGCGACGACGCCGCCGTCGTCCGGCTGCCCGGCGCTCCCGGCTCGCCCGCGGTGGTCGCCACCGCGGACTTCTTCACACCGGTCGTGGACGACCCCTACGACTGGGGCCGCATCGCCGCCGCCAACGCGCTGTCCGACGTGTACGCCATGGGCGGCACGCCCCTTGTGGCCGTCAACCTCCTGTGCTGGCCCCGCGAGGTGCTGCCGTTCGACCTGGCCGGGGAAGTGCTCCGCGGCGGCCTGGACATCGCGACGCAGGCGGGCTGCTTCGTGGCGGGCGGCCACAGCGTCGACGACCCGGAGCCCAAGTACGGCATGGCGGTGACCGGCACCGCCGACCCCGCCCGCCTGCTGCGCAACGACGCCGGGCGGCCGGGGACGCCGCTGTCGCTCACCAAGCCGCTGGGTCTGGGCGTGCTCAACAACCGCCACAAGACGACCGGCGAGGTCTTCCCCCAGGCCGTCGAGACCATGGCGACGCTCAACCGGGCCGCCTCGGAGGCCGCGTTGGCGGCGGGCGCGGTCTGCGCGACCGACGTCACCGGCTTCGGCCTCCTCGGGCACCTGTACAAACTGGCGCGCGCCTCCCACGTGACGGCGGTGCTCGACCCCTCCGCCGTCCCCCTCCTCGACGGCGCGTGGGACGCCGCCCGCGCGGGCCACATCAGCGGCGGCACCCGCCGCAACCTCGCGTGGGTCGCCCCGCACACCGACTTCGGCGGCACCGACGAGCTCACTCGGCTCCTCCTCGCCGACGCGCAGACCTCCGGCGGCCTCCTGGTCGCCGGTGAGGTGCCGGGCGCCCCGGTCATCGGCGAACTGGTTCCGGCGGGCCCGGACGCCCTGGTCGTCCGCTGACGCGGCCGGTCCCGGCCGGCGGCCCGCGCGGTGCACCGACCCGTGTGCCGGCACTTCCCGTTCAGGAGTGCGCCAACGCCGCCCGGAGTGCTGCGCCGGCCCGTCCGTCGACAGGCGGCCGGACCGCATGGTGCGGTTGACGGCGCCGCACGGCGCGGTGGCCCGGCCAACCGCGGACACGGCCGTTCCGTGCTCCCGCGTGCGTGCCCGGCCCGCCGCTGACCGGAGGCGGCGGAGGGAACACGCCCTGGTGGACACGGTGCTCGGCGTCGCCGCATCTGCCGGCTGGGCGTCGGCCCGGCGGAGCCCCCGGTGCACCGTGGGTACCGGGGGCCCGTATGCCGTTCCGCCACGCCCACCGGGGGTCACCCGCGCCGGACGCCGCACCGCCGGTATCCGGAGGCACGGCGTATTCGGGTACGCGATCTCCGTCCCACGGGAATCGCGGAGCGCGCGGCGCACACCTTCACACGCCTCTCCGGCGGTGTGTCCTCCGCGCGGCGGGCGGCGATGGCGTCAGATGGCGGCGCGGTAGAGGCCGCGGCCGGCGCGCTGGGCGCGGGAGGCGCCGACCAGCCGGTCGAGGGTGCTGCGGACGGCGTTGATGCTGCCCGCGTTGGCGTCCCGGCCGAGGGCGGCGGCGACGTCGCGGGCGCGGACCTCGGCGCCGTCGGTGGTGGCCAGGTACTGCAGGATCTGCTCGGTGAGCCTGCCGTAACCCGGTTGCACGGCCGGGTGGGCGTCGTCGCCCTCCACGCCCGGCTCAGCGGCTTCCGCGTCGGACACGCTCGGCACCGGCACGGACGCGGTCACGGCCGTGAGGTCGGTGTACCCGCTGACGAGCGACGACGGGTAACCGGTCCGGGGGCGCCCGATCGTGGCGGCGTCGAGGGCGGTGGGCGGCAGGAGCTTCCGGAGGGCGTCCAGAGCCTTGTGCACGGAGCACAGGTGTGCCGAGACGGCCGCCAACTCTCGCTCGAGACCCTGCTTCTGGGTCTGGAGCCGCTCCGCCTCGTCCCTGAGGGCCGCTGCCGTGGCCTCAATGTCCCGGGGGGTGTGCGTCATTGACTCCCGGTGTCCTCTCGTCCTCGGCCGGCCGGCGGCTTCCGATACGGCACGTTCCGGCGTTCCTGATATCCGTCGTGGCGGGTAAAGCCACAGCGGACGGACACCCGCACGCCGGATGACAGATTAGTACGCCTCACTGTGAGGTGATCACAACAGATCGTGCCGGATCCCTTGCCCGGGAAATCGTTACCATCCGCTCGATGTGACGCATCTCGCAAGGGCGTCCCACAGTCCCGCGGGACGCCGACATCGCAGGTGGGCTGCCCGCGAGGGCCGGTGCGGCAGCCCCGGCACCCGGCTTTCCGGCGCAGGGCAATGCGCCCTGCCCCGCGGCCGGACGGCTGCACTTCCCCTCTTTGGCGTTGTCGCTCACCGATGTCTTGCGGGGAGCGGTCGCCGCCCGCAATTGAACACACACGAGGGAATGGACACCGGCGGTCGTGGGACTCGGTCCCGGAGGACGCGGTCGCCCGGGGACGTGCGTGGCGAAGGTGGGTGGTGAAGGTGCGGCCGGTGGCCTTGACGCCGGGGTGCGATCGACGGCTTTCCGGAGTGGTCACCGCATGCGCCTTTCGTTCGCCCGACCGTTATGGACCGCCTCGTACACAATAGACCTTCCGGACTGGATGGTCAAAAAACTTTCACCCCGAGGCGGCGGGCCCCACAAGGACTCGGCGGGTCCGGCCCGGAACTGCCGCACGGCAGCGCAACTGACGGGCTGTCACCGGGCGTGGGCGCCGGGCAACCGCCGACGCTTGTCACCGAAGGTTCCCCCAGGGGCCCTTGGCCCTTGACGTGCGTGTCTCCGCGCGGGAGTGGAATGGCGGTCGATCACGGTGCCGGGACGACCGGCGCCACGAAGGACCGTACGTCAGGAGAGGTATGTCCGTGACAGCCGAGAGGGCGCGCCGCCGCACGAGCCGGGTACGGCAGGACACGTGGAGAGTGGCCGCGCTGGGCACCGCCCTCGCTCTGGTGGCCCTGGTCCCGCCCGCGACGGCCGGGGCGTCATCCACCGCGTCCACCGCGTCCGCCCCGCACGGAATCGCCTGGACGACGCAGACTGTGGCCCCCGGCGTCCAGCTCCGCACCGGAGTCCTCCGGGACGCCGACGCCGCCGGTGAGTGGACGGCCACCGTGCAGGCGCCCGCCGTCAACCGCCTCACCGGAGCCGCCACGTGGGCCCCGCTCGGGGACCGCGCCTGGGCCGACGCCACCGCCGCGCGACTGCGGGACGCGGGCTTCGAGCCCCGGCTGGAGCGTGTGGCGTGGGACGACTACGCCGACACCCCGCACGGCACGATGGGCTGGCAGGTCCGCGTCGGCCGGTACGCCACCCAGGCAGAGGCGGCGCCCGCCGGCACCGCGCTGGCGGCCGCCGGTTTCCGGACCTCCGTCGAGTGGACCGGCTACGACGGCCGCCAGGCGGCCGACGGGGAGCGCATCCACGTCGCCGTTCTCGACCCGAAGCACCTGCGCGCGACGATCGCGGCCAGCGACGGCGGCAACACGGCCGACCGGGAGAAGACCTCCACGGTGGCCGCCCGGCTCGGTTCGCTGATCGGCGTCAACGGCGGCTTCTTCATCACCTCGGACGCGGACGGCGTGCAGGGCACCATGGCGGGCCTGTCCGCCGTGAACGGACAGCTGGAGTCCATGGCCGTCGGTTCGCGCGCCGCGCTGATCCTCGGCAACGGGGGACGGCGGCCGCGTATCGCCGACCTGTCCACCACCGTGACGGTACGGGCCGGCAGCGCGACCTACGCGGTGCAGGGCATCAACCGCGTCCCGGGCAAGCTTCGCAACTGCGGGCGTCCGGGCGCCGTTCCCATCGCCCAGCCCCGGCACGACACGACCTGCACGCTCGCGGACGACCTGGTGAAGTTCACCTCGGCCTTCCGGGCCGCGCTTCCCACGGGCGCGGGCACCCAGGTGGTCCTGGACCGGCGCGGCGTCGTCGTCTCCATGGGCGAGCGCGGCGGCGTGGTGCCGGAGCACGGTTCCGTCCTCCAGGGCACCGGCGCCGCGGCGGACTGGCTGACCGGCCACGCGCACACGGGCGTGCGGCTGTCGCTGCGCGAGGTCGTCCGGGACTCCTCCGGGCGCGCGGTGCGGCTCGGCCCCGACGACAGCATCGTCAGCGCGGCTCCGACCCTCGTCGAGAACGGCCGCGTCCACATCGACGCCGCCACCGAGGGCACGCTCGACCCGCTGGACCTGTCCTTCGGCTTCGCCTGGTCCAACGTCCGCCAGCCGCGCACCCTCGCGGGCATCGACCGGCACGGCCGTCTGCTGCTCGCCACCGTCGACGGACGTCAGCCCGGCGTCAGCGAGGGCTTCACGCTCGGCGAGGCCGCCCGCTTCATGCGGTCGCTCGGCGCGGTCCAGGCCCTGAACCTCGACGGCGGCGGCTCCACCGCCATGACCGTCAAGGGCGCCCTCGTCAACGTCACCTCCGACGCGACCGGCGAGCGCGCGGTCGGTGACACGATCCAGGTGGTCCCGGAGACGGGCCGGCACTGACCCGACCGGGTCCCGGGGCGGCGTCCGTTCGGGCGCCGCCCCTCTTCGTGTTCACCCAGTTCACCCAGGGCTCCCGGGAGTTGGAGGATCGGTGGCCGGCCAGTGGCGCGAAGGCGCACGCCGCGGAACGTGCGGAGATTAGAGGGCCGAAAGGCGCACGCACAAGACAACCTCACGAAACCGGCCGCTCAATGGCGGGATTGCACACGCCCGCTCACCCGACACCTGCCTTTTTTGGGAAATCCTTTTCCCACGGCATGTTTGTGCGAGATACCACCGATGAAGCGCGCGAAGCATGGCCGCTCCGGACAATCGGGGTGCACGCGACCCGAAACACAAGATGCCCCCAGCACCGAGTGATTTACGTCACATTGACATGAATCCTTCAGTCGGAGCACTTTTGAATGGCGCCAAGCGGAAGGCCCGGACCTGCCTCTTCACATTCGGCCCGGGCGCGCCGCAATTACCCGTCCAGCGAAATCCCCCTTTCCCGATGGGAGATGTGCCGTGAAGGTCATGCGCTCGATCACAAGGAAGTTCAAGGCCGAGAAGAGCCTGAAGTCGTACGCCTGGTACATCTGGTACTGAGCCGCGGCCCCTGGTCCGACGACAACCGCTGTTGAAGTCCCGCTGTGCCCGGCGCGCCCTGACGGCCGCCGGGCACGGCCGATTCGACGCGCCCCCCATTTCGCAGAGGGAGAATGCCGAAATGCGCCGCCCCCCTTCGGTCGCCACGGGTAATCGTCTCACCGTCTTCACCCCTCGCATCGACGCCCTTCTGCGCGAACACCGCGGCGCCGGCCTCTTCCGACTGGACCAGGACACGGTGGGAGTTGCCGATCCCGAACTGATCGACGCAATACTGCGCTGTCGGCCCGCCAACGCATTCGAGCGGCCGACATTCAAACCACTGCAGGGCCGCGTCATTTCACGTCCGGAATCATCGGCCGTCATGCGCGCCGTCTCCCGGGACGTCAAGAGCGCGCTGACCCGCCCTGTCGCAGAGGGCGTCGACCTGACCGGGGAGTGGCCGCACGTCGTCCACGCCCACCTGCGGGATCTGGTCTTCGGCGCCGATCCGCACCGGCTCAAGGCCATGGTGGACCGGCGCCTGGAGCTGACGCCCCGGCTCACCTGGTCCGTGATCGCGGCGGGCGCCGCGCTCCGCCTGCGCCCTCGGCCGGGCACGGGGGTGTCGCACCTCGGGGAGTTGCTGGTCGAGGCGGGCACCTACCAGGAGCGCCGGCACGCGATGGGCCTGTACCGGCGCGCGGCCGCGCCCGTGTGCTTCACCGTCGCCGCGCTCGTGACCGGTGCGCTCTGGCTCGGGGCGCCCTTCGACGACGACGTCCCGAATCGTCACATCATCCACGAAACGCTGCGATTGCTGCCCGTGTCTTGGAATCTGCTGCGCGTGGCCTCCCCGGAGTTCCACGCCCTGGACGACCGGATCGGGACCCACGACGACGTGCTCATGCTGCCGCTGCTCACCCACCGCGACCCGGCGCTGTGGGACGACCCCGACGCGTTCCGCCCCGAGCGCTGGAACGGCATCGACCCGGACGACCACCCCGGCTACCTGCCGTTCGGTCACGCCAACGAACGCTGCTGGGGGCGCCACATGGTGATGCCGCTGGCCGAACGGCTCCTCGACATCGCCCGGCGCGACCGCCTCACCGTCGACCCGCTCCAGGACTCCGCGCGTGTCCCGCTGCACGGGTTGCTCGGTGTCACCGGCGTCCGGGTGGTCCGTTGGGCCTGACACCTCCCGGGGCGTCGCTCTCGGACGTGTCTCGTGCAGCCCGGGTCAGCAGACGAACGCGGTGGCCGGCAGCGGAGGGCGCGTGCTCTGGCTCGACACCACCACCACAGCCTTCGACCTCGTCACCCGGGCCCGCCCGGCGGGCCGTTACCGTGACCCTGTCCTGACCGGGCGGGCCCCGCGGGGCCCGCGTGGCCCGCCCGGGCGTTGGCCTCCCGGGGCCGTGCAGCGCTAGCCGCGCGGCGGCAACGGGAAGAGCATGCAGCTGCTCGTCGCATGGGCGAGCAACCGGTCCTGGGCGTCGAACAGTTCGGCCTGGGCGAGGGCGGTACGGCGGCCCTGGTTGAGGACACTGCCGACGGCGCGCACCTTGCCGGTGTCCACGTTCATCGGACGCAGGAACTTCAGGCTCAGGTCGAGCGAGGTGTAACCCATGCCCGCGGGCAGGACGGACTGCACGGCGCAGCCGGCGGCCGAGTCGAGGAGCGTGGCGTAGACACCGCCGTGGACGCTGCCGATCGGGTTGTAGTGCTCCTCCCCCGGTTCCATGGTGAAGACGGCACCGCCGAACTCGACCTGCTCCAGCGTGAATCCGAGCGTCGCGGCGATGGGCGGGGCGGGCAGGCGTCCGGCCACGATGTCGTGGAGGAAGTCCAGTCCGCTGCGCTGCCCGACGGCGGCCGCGGAGACGCTCGGGTCCTTCCACTCGAACGTACGTGACCGGGTCATTGCCGCCCTCTCTCCAGCTGACTTCGCCATCCGAAGTTAGAGGGTCGCACATCTGGCTGTCAATGGCGAAGCCAGCCTACGATGGCCGGCATGACCTGGCTGGAGACCAGCACCGAGAACTGCACGGTGCAACGCACCCTCGATCTGATCGGCGAGAAATGGTCGCTGCTGGTGCTGCGCGAGGCGATGAACGGCGTACGCCGCTTCGACGACTTCCGCCGGCACATGGGACTGTCCGAGGCGGTGCTCGCCGACCGGCTGCGCAAGCTCGTCGCCGCCGGGCTCCTCGACACGGTCCCGTACCGCGAGCCGGGCAGCCGCACCCGGCACGAGTACCGGCTGACCCGAAAGGGCTGGGACCTGTGGCCCGCGATGATCGCCCTCAAGCAGTGGGGCGACCGCTACACCGCGGATCCCGACGGACCGCCCCTGGAGGTCCTGCACCGCGAATGCGGCGCACCGGTGGAGACCGTCGTGGTCTGCACGGACGGTGACGGACCACTGACACCCCGTCAGGCCGTCACGCGCCCCGGGGCGTCGGCCCGAGCCGCCGGCTGAGACGGGGCAGCCCGTGCCCGGACCTGGAGGTCCGGGCACGGGCCGGGTGCTGCTCAGCGATCACCGGAAGCCGTAGCCACCGAAGCCGCCGAAGCCGCCGTAACCCCCGTAGCCTCCGAAGCCGTAGCCACCGAAGCCGCCATAGCCTCCGTAGCCACCGAAGCCGCGGTAACCGCCGTAGCCGCCCCAGCCGCGGCCCCAGCCGCCACCCCATCCGCCGCCCCATCCGCCGCCACCGAAGTGGGCGGACGTCACGGAGGCGTGGGTGACCTGCGGGGTGGCGGCGTTGGCGGCGCCGGCGCCGGCGAGTGCGAGAAGCGGTGCCGCCAGGGCGGCCGCGGCGACTCGACGAGCAGTGATGTTCGCGCGCATTGGATTCCCCTTCGAGACGGGAACGTCGGATCGCGGTCCGCGTGGGGCGACCGCTGTCGCACCGGCCGTACGTGGTGACCGGTACGACGTGGGCGCCTCGTCCGAAGACGTGGTCCCGCCGTTACAGACGTGACCAATGTGGCCAAAGCCACGAAAAACGCCCAGATATGACCGTGACACGAGGGGGTCGCGGAGTCAAAAGATAGGCAGGTGGGGGCAAAGTGCGGCCCGGAGACCAGGGATGTCGCCACATTTCCCACTCTCCGTAGTCAGTTGATTACTGAGCGTGCATCCAGGGAGCCCGCGCACCCGTCCCGTCCGTCGCACTCCGGGACTCCCACACCCACCCACGCGCCAAGTCCTTTGCCTGTCAGGGGGGTTGCCCTCCGCCCTCGCCGCCCGGCCGACCGGGCGTCGTCGCGCACGCCGGCACCGGGACCACCGAACTCGCCGCGGAGCCTCACGGATCGTCGCACAGCCGTCACTCTGCGTGTCGTGGCGATGGCCGCGATTCCGCGCAGAAGCGGGCCGCGACCTCCCCCGACGCCCTGACCCCGGGGCCCGGCGGACGGAGCCCAACCCACGGTCATCCCTGATGGAGATAACTGACATCATCATTCATCTCCGAGACATGGGAAGCGTCCGCGCCTCCCCGACGCTGGACCACCTGGAAGGGCGGCAGCGTCGAACGGTCCCGCCCGGACGGGAGCCCCATCCGAACCGCACGAAGCGGTTCCGCACCCGAGGAGAGACAGCGTCCGTGTTCGCAACATCCGCTCAGAAGGCCACGCGCCAGTCCGCGCCCGGCAAGGAGGCACCCGGCGTTCCGGGCTGGCTGGTCGCGCTCCTCGCCGTCGCCACCGGCATGACGGTCGCCAACCTCTACTACGCCCAGCCGCTGCTCTCCTCGCTGAGCCGGGTCTTCCACCTCAGTACGACCGCCGCCGGTGCGCTGATCACCGTCACACAGGTCGGTTACGTGATCGGCATGCTCTTCCTGGTGCCGCTGGGCGACCGGCTGGAGAAGCGCCGGCTCATCACCGTGCTGCTGGCCGTCACCACCGTGGCCCTGGCCGTGGCCGGTGTGGCCACGACTTTCCCCGTACTGCTGATCGCGTCCCTGGTGAGCGGTGCCACCTCCGTGGTCGCGCAGATCCTCGTCCCGTTCGCCGCGAGCCTGGCCCCCGACCACGCGCGGGGCCGGGTCGTCGGCCGCGTCATGAGCGGGCTGCTCACCGGCATCCTTCTGTCGCGCACCCTCAGCAGCCTGGTCTCCGACGTCGCCGGCTGGCGCTACGTCTACCTGGGCTCGGCCGTGCTGATGGCGCTGCTCGCCGTGGCCCTGCGCGTGGCCCTGCCGCAGCACGCCCCGACGATCTCCATGCCGTACGGCCAGGTCCTGCGGTCGACGGTGCGGCTGGTCCGCACGCACCCCGCGCTGCGGCGCCGGGGTCTGTACCAGGCGGCGATGTTCGGTGGGTTCAGCGCCTTCTGGACCACCGTCTCCTTCGTGCTGACCGGGCCCCGCTTCCACTACTCCCCCATCGGCGTCGCCCTCTTCGCGCTCGTCGGGGCCGCCGGTGCCGCCGTGGCCCCGCTGGCCGGGCACTGGGCCGACCGCAAGCTGGTGCGCCCCATGACGGCGGCCGCGTTCGGCACGGCCGCGGTGGGCTTCGCCGTGGCGGGCTTCGGCGGGCACCACATCGTCCTGCTCGCCCTGGCCGCGGTCCTGATCGACATGGCCGTGCAGACCACGATGATCCTGGGCCAGCACACCGTCTACCAGCTGGACCCCGACGCGCGGGCCCGGCTCAACAGCGCCTTCATCGCCATCTTCTTCACCGGCGGCGCCCTGGGGTCCCAGCTCGGCTCCCTCGCCTACCACGCCGCCGGCTGGACGGCGGTGAGCGCCCTGGGTGCCCTCCTGCCGCTCCTCGCCCTGGCCTACTGGGTCACCGAGCTCCGGCAGCCGCGGCCGCTCACCGCGAACTGAAGAACCGGACGCGACGCGCCCCCACCGGACACCGGCGGGGGCGCGCCCCCGTCATGCCGGCTCCGCGGTCTCCGCCACCGCGAGGGGCGTGATGTGGCGCAGCAGGGCCTCCACGGCCGGGGTCGGCTCGCCCTGCGGCCGCACCACCATCACCTTCCAGGCCGGTACGTGATGGGTGAACCGTCGCAGCGCCAGGCCGGGGAAGCGGGCCGCGATCGACGCGGGCATGATGCTGACGCCCAGGTCGTGGCGGACCAGCTCGGAGGCGGCGACGATGTCGTTCACCTCGTACGCGGTGCCGCGTTCCACGCCGGCGGCGCGGAACGAGCGGTCGACGGCGTAGCGGACCGCCCACCCCGGCGAGAAGTCGACGAAGGGCAGCCGGGAGACCTCGGCGTGCGACACCACGTCGGTCTCGGCGAAGACGCGCTCGGGCGAGGCGACGAGCAGCATCTCCTCACGCAGCAGCAGGCGGGTCACCAGGCCCCGCTGCTGCTGGCGGGCGAGCGCGACGACCGCCAGGTCGACGGTCCCTTCCCGCAGGGCCTGCCGGATGTCGGCCACGGCCGCCTGCCGCAGGCGGACGCTGACGCCGGGATGGTCCCTGCGGAGGCTGGCGAGGGCATGGTGCAGTTCGGCCCAGACCCCCTGCATGGTGCCGACGGTGACCAGGCCCCGCAGTTCGCCCCGTACCGCGTCGACCGCCGCCCGTGCGTCGGCCGCCGCGCGCAGCGCCGTCCGCGCCGCGGGCAGGAAGGCCTCACCGGCCGGTGTGAGCGACACGCGGTGCGTCGTGCGGTCGAAGAGCGGGCTGCCGAGCTCCTTCTCCAGGGCGCGCACCGTGCTGGACACGGCGGACTGCACCACGTGCAGACGCCGTGCCGCCGCGGTGAAACCGCCCTCCTCGGCCACGGCGACGGCGACCTCCATCTGCCGCAGATCCATGCGCGCCCACCACCGTCCTCGCGTGTCCCGGGCCCTTGCGGGCCGGCTCTTCCAGGAGACGGCCCGTACCCGTGATCATCGCATCCGCCGTCCGCGCCTCGGGTGCGGGCGCGGAGGTTCACGCGGAGGGTTCGCGGGCCGGCACGCCGTTGCACTGGACGGCGACGGCCGCGATGTCGTCGCCGAGCCGGCCCCCTCCGTAGCGGAGCAGTTCCTGGTGGAGCCGGTCCAGCAGCTCGCGGGGCTCTCTGCGGCCCTGGCCGCGGATCCAGTCCGCGAGCGGGAAGAAGGCGCCGGTGCGGTCCCGGGTCTCGGTCACGCCGTCGGTGTAGAGCAGCAGCTGATCGCCCGGGGCGAAGGCGAAGGTGTCGATCCAGTAGCGGTCCCCGATGAGCCGCGCGAGGTTCAGCGGCGGCGAGGGCATCGTGGGCTCCAGCACCCGGATCTCCCCGCGGTGGATCAGCAGCGGCGGCGGATGCCCACAGTTCAGGATCCGGACCTGGCCGCTGCCGTGCGGGATCTCGGCGAGGACGGCGGTGGCGAAGCGCTCCGGCAGGTCGGGCCCCGGGAAGGTGGCGCTGTGCCGGGCGATGCTGGTCTCCAGGCGCGGGGGGATGCCCCGCAGGTCCGGCTCGTCGTGGGCGCTCTCCCGGAAGCAGGCGGTCACGGCGGCTGCCGCGCCCACCGCGGACAGGCCCTTGCCGCGCACGTCGCCGATGAGCAGCCGGACGCCGTGCGGGGTGTCGGCCGCCTCGTAGAAGTCGCCGCCGATCCGCGCCTGCTCCTGCGAGGCGAGGTACAGCGACTCGATCTCGACGCACTGCATACGGTGCGGCAGGGGACGGAGGAGCACCTGCTGGGCCGCGTCGGCGACGAGCCGCACCTGGAAGAGCGCCTCCTCCCGCTGGAGCCGGACGTGGCTGGCGTAGGCGGCCGCCAGGGTCACGGCGACGATCGCGGCACCCGTGTAGGGGGTCCCCAGGTCCGGGTAGACCATGCCGAGGCCGATCATGACCAGGAGGCAGCACACGCCCAGCAGGATCGTGGGGATCACCGGCCACATCGCGGCCGCGAGCGCGGGCGCGGTGGGAAGGAGCCGGCTGAAGGCGATCTCCCGTGGGGTGGCGAACGCCAGGACCGCGATCAGGACCGTCAGGAGCACCGGCGGCAGCAGGGCGGCCCGCCACCGGCCGATGTGGCGGAAGCGATGGCCCCGTAACTGCCTGCGCGCGATCACGAAACGCATCATATCGGCATAAATAGGACAGCAGCAGTCCCTCGGTCCGGGATGGGCGGCCGCCGGGGACGCGTACGGTCGCTCAGGCAGCGGGACGGCTCACCCCGCGGACGCGCGCCGTGAACGGCCGCGGGAACCGCGCCGGCGGAGCTGACCGGTGATCACGGTGCCTGCGTACGGCGCACCTTGGTCCGGTCGCCTTCCCTCTCCGCCCTGACGTGGGTACTCATCGTTCCGGACCGCTTCCGCCGGACGTCGCCACTCACCGTGGACCGGTCCCGCGGGCGGTCGCTCTGCCGGCGCGGTGGCCCGCGCCCGCGCCGCGACCCAAGGCGCACCGGCCGGCACGCGCCCCGGCGGTGCTCCGAGGACCTGCCCGTGCGAGCGGGAGAAAGGCGGCCGCATAGGCTTCGCGGGTGTCCGACGAAACATCGCTCTCCGTCTTCGCCCTGCCGCACGGGGCCCGCCGTACGACGCTGCCGACCCGGCGCGGCGCATTCGCCGCCCTGGAGGCCGCTCCCGAGAACCCGGCCCGGGGCACGGTCCTGCTGCTGCCCGGCTACACCGGCAGCAAGGACGAGTTCATACCCCTGCTGGGCGCCATGGTCGACGCCGGCTACCGCGCGGTCGCCGTCGACGGCCGCGGCCAGGACGGGACGAAGGGCCCGGACCAGGAGGCCGCCTACGCGCAGGAGGCCCTGGTGGCCGACGTGCTGGCCCAGGCGGAGGCCCTGGCCACACCCGTGCACCTGCTCGGCCACTCGATGGGCGGACAGGTCGCCCGCGCGGCCGTCCTCACCGACCGGCGTCCGTTCCTGTCCCTCACCCTGATGTCGTCCGGGCCCGCGGAGGTCGGCGAGGAGCGCGGCCTGCTGCTGAAGCTGCTCCTGGACGCCCTGGTCACCATGACGATGCAGCAGATCTGGGACGTCATGCAGCAGCTCAAGCCGGCCGCCGCGACGCCGGCCGACACCGAGCTCCTGCGGCAGCGCTGGCTGCGCAACAGCCCGGTGCAACTGCGGGTCGCCGGTGCCCGGCTCCTGGAGGAGCCCGACCGGACGGACGAGCTGGCCGCCGTCACGGCGCTGCCGCTGCACGTCCTGTACGGCGACCGGGACGACGCCTGGGCACCGGACCTCCTCGCGGACATGGCCCGCCGGCTCGGCGCCCACCGGACCGTCGTGGCGGACGCGGAGCACTCGCCCAACCTCCAGCAGCCGGCCGCCACGGCCGCCGCCCTCACGCGGTTCTGGGACGGGCTGCCCGCCACGGGCGCCGACGGCCCGCCAGACGGCAGCACGCGTAGATCGTGAACGAGATCGTCGTCACGTAGGGGCTGATGGGGATGGTGCTGCCCAGCGCGAGGAGGATGCCGCCCTCGATCGAGAGGATCGCGAATCCCGCGCTCAGCGCCGCCAGCAGCACCGGTGAGGCGGTCACACGGGCCGCGGCGGCCGCGGGGGTGACGACGAGGGTGAGGACCAGCAGCGCCCCGATGATCTGCACCGACAGCGCGACGGCCGCCCCGAGCGCGAGCATGAAGGCGAAGGACAGCCCCTTCAGTGGCACGCCGCGTGCCGCCGCGACCTCGGGGTCCGCGCTGGCGAACGTCAGCGGCCGCCACATGATCGCCAGAACGAGGAGGACGAGCGCGGACGTGCCGATCAGCCAGGTCGTCTGAGGGGTGTCGACGGCCACGATCTGCCCGGTGAGCAGGCCGAACTTGTTGGCGGCGCGACCCTTGTAGAGCGCGAGGAAGAGCACTCCCAGGCCGAGCCCGAACGGCATGATGATGCCGATCGCCGAGTTGCGCTCACGGGCCCGCGCGCCGAGCAGTCCGATCGCCCCGGCCGCCACCAGGGAGCCGACGATGGAGCCCGCCACCACGTTCACCCCGAGCAGCAGGGCGCCCGAGGCCCCGGCGAAGGACAGCTCGCTGATCCCGTGCACGGCGAACGGCAGGTCCCGCATGATGACGAAGACCCCCACCAGACCGCCGACCAGGCCGATCACGGCCCCGGCGATCAGCGAGTTGCGGACCAGGGGCAGGAGTTCGCCGTAGTGGTCGAAGACGAAGACCTGCTGCCACAACCCGTCGGCGAGCGTCGTACCCGTCATGTCTGCCATGTCCGTCCTGCCTGTCCTGTCTGCCGGGCCCGCGTCTCTTCCGGCGGTTCGGCGTGGTGGGGAGGGCCGGCCGCCTCGTCGGGCGCGCCGACGACCGTGACGCGGCCGCCGACGCGGACGACGTCGACCCGGGTCCCGTACAACCGGGACAGCGAGTCCGAGGTCAGCACCTCGTCCGGGGGCCCGGTGCGGTGGCCGCCGCGGGCGAGGTAGAGGACGCGGTCGGCGGCGCCCAGCACCGGGTTGATCTCGTGGGTCACGAACACCACGGCGGTGCCGTGCGAACGGCGCCGGGCGTCGACGAGCCCGGTCACCGCCCGCTGGTGGTGCAGGTCCAGGGAGAGCAGGGGCTCGTCGCACAGCAGGATCCGCGGATCGCCGGCGAGCGCCTGCGCGACCCTTACGCGCTGCCGCTCGCCGCCCGACAGCAGCCCGACCGGTTCGTCCGCGTACGCCTCCGCCCCGACCGAGCGCAGCACCTCGTCGACACGGCGGCGGACCGCGCGGCCGGACCGGCGCGGCCCGAAGACGTGGCCGTCGATGCCGAGCCGCACCAGGTCCCGGGCCCGCAGCATGGTCTGCGCGGACAGCGCGGCCTGCTGCGGGATGTGGCCGATGTGCCGGCTGCCGCTGCGCGGGGGCTCACCCAGGACGGTCAACGTCCCCGCGGACAGCGGCCGGTGACCCAGCAGAGCCCGCACCAGACTGGTCTTGCCTGCCCCGTTGGGACCGAGTACGGCCAGGAACTCACCGGGGTGCACGTCGAGGTCCAGCCCCTCCCACAGGACACGCGAGCCGTAGGCCAGTGCGCCACCGCGCAGGCTGATCACCGGTGCCGTGCCGCTGCCGGGGGAACCGCCCTGGCGGGCCGGGGGGATGCGGGGCGCGGCGGGGTCGCTCATGCGCCCAGCGCGCCGGCGAGGGCATCGACGTTGGCGGTCATCCAGCCGAGGTAGTCCTTGCCCTGCGGGAGCGTCTCGGTGACGGGGACGACGGGAACACCGGCCGCCTCGGCCGCCTTCTTGACCTTCTCGGTCTGCGGGCCGGAGGTCTGCTCGTTGTAGACCAGCGCCTTCACCTTCTTCCCGGTGAACAGGGCCAGCGTCTCCTGGAGGGTCCGCGGGGAGACGTCGTCGCCCTCCTCGACGGCCTCGCTGAAATCCGGGGGTGTCGCGTTGCGCAGGCCGCTCGCCTCGATCAGGTAGAGCGGCACGGGCTCGGTGATGGCCACCGCCTCGCCGCCGTGCGCGGCCTTGATGCCGGCCTCCTTCGCCGTCAACGGCTGCAACTTCGCCTTGAAGGCGGCGGCGTTGGCCGTGTAGCCGCTCGCGCCCGCCGGGTCGGCCGCGGCGAGCGCGCCGGCTATCTCGTCGGCGAGTCCGGCGACCGAGGGGAAGTCGTACCAGACGTGCTCGTTGAGCTCGCCGCCGGGCGGCGCGGTCTTCCCCGACACCTTCACCGCGTTGATCACGCGGGCGGAATCGTTGCCGGCGCTGCGCAGCATGCGGTCCACGAAGTCGTCGTAGCCGCCGCCGTTCTCGATCACGACCTTGGCCTTCGACAGGGCCAACTGGTTCTGCGTGCCCGCCTCGTAGGAGTGCGGGTCCTGGTCGGGGCTTTCGATGATCGAGGTGACGTCGACCCGCCCGGCACCTATGCGGCGGGCGATGTCCCCGTAGACGTTCGTGGAGGCGACGACAGGCACGTGTGCGGACGGGGACGGGGACGAGGCCGAGGCCGAGGCCGAGGACGGGACCGTCTGCGACGAGGCGCCCGAGGTGGTGCCGCATCCGGCGGCAAGGGCCGCGAGGCAGAGCCCGGCGCCCAGGGCCAGGGGCCGGGACGGGGACATGGGCATGGGCATGGATTCCTCCGGGGAGTTCGTGGTGGGCTCTGCCGAGGACTATACACAAACGGTTATCGTTTTCAATAAGTCCTTCGAGCCGTCCCGCGTCCCTGTCGGCACCGCCGCGGGCCAGGGGTGGAGGATGTTCCAGGGTCCCCGGACACCGGGGCACGACGAGAGGGCGGGACATGACCGAGGCACTGGTACTCGGCGGAGGTGGCGTCGCCGGAATCGCATGGCTCACCGGGCTGCTGACCGGACTCGCGGACGCGGGCCGGGACGTCACCGGGGCCGATGTGCTCGTGGGCACCTCGGCGGGTTCCACCGTCGCGGCCCAACTGGGCAGCGGACTGCCCCTGGAGGAGCTGTACGCCCGGCAGACCGAGCCGGCACTGCAGGCCGCGGAGATCATGGTCGACGTGGACCTGGGGACCCTCGGCGAGCGGATCGGCGGTGCGCTGCGGGGTGCCACCGGCATCGTGGACATGCGCCGCGCGGCGGGAAGGTTCGCGCTGGGCACCGAGACGGTGGCGGAGGACGTCCGGCGTGCGGTCGTCGCGTCACGCCTCCCGTCGCACGTGTGGCCCCGCCGCGCCCTCAAGATCGTCGCCGTGGAGGCCGCGACCGGGGAGCCGCGGGTCTTCGACAGCGGCTCCGGTGTGAGCCTGGTCGACGCCGTCACGGCGAGCTGCGCCGTGCCGGGCGTCTGGCCGCCCGCCACGATCGGCGGGCGCCGCTACATCGACGGCGGCGTGCGCTCCACCGTCAACGCCGACTACGCGCAGGGCGCCTCCCGGGTCCTGGTGCTGGCGCCCATGGGGAGCACCGACCTGTTCCCCACCGAAGTACCCCTGGAGCAGGCAGTCGGTGAACTGCGCGCCGACGGTGCGGAGGTCGCGGTCGTCGAGCCGGACGAGGCGTCGCTCGCCGCGATCGGCACCAACTCGCTCGACCCGTCCACGCGCCGGCCCGCCGCCGAGGCGGGACGCGCGCAGGGACACGCACTGCGGCTCCCGTGGAGCCGCTGACGGGTCATGGCAGTGGGCCCCCGCCGCGACACGTCGCGACGGGGGCCCACTGGTGCGGCGGTGACGGTCAGGAGCAGGTGCCCGCCGGGCGGTTGCGGGTCACCAGGTCGGTGTCGGTGGTCGTGGTGTCCAGCCACAGGACGCGCCTGCCGGTGTCGGCCGCCGCGTTGGCCTGCTGGCCGTGGCTGCAGGAGACCCGGCCGAGCGGGGCGCCCTGCGGGGTGAACTGGTAGAGCTTGGCCAGGGAGTCGTTGTAGTCGTCGAAGACCTGGGTCCAGGACGAGTAGACCGTGAGGGTGACCGCGGTGTCCGAGGCGGTCAGGCCGTAGGCCCGGACCGGGTGCGCGCTCTTCTCCGGTATCAGGTCCGTGACATGGGAGCCGTCGAGGTCGGCACGGCGCAGCGTGGTCAGGTCGTCGTCGGTGTAGTCGGTGTCGATGAGCCAGTACACCCCGGAAGCCGTGATGACCGGGGCGCTGATCCACTCCGGCTGCGAGGGCGCGCCCAGGCTCGTGGTGGTGCCGGTCGCGATGTCGTAGACCTCGACGGCGACACCGTAGACGCCGTCGAACATGCCGTCCTGGAGGTACGCGATGCGCCCGCCGCGCACCGCCGGCTCGACGGCCTGGTTGTAGTCGTGACTGAGCGGGACCCGCTGCGGAGTGGTGGCGCCGCCCTTGAGGTAGAAGACCCGCTGGAGCCCGGTCGACTCGTCGCGGTAGGACCAGGCCACCGTGTCACCGTCGACGCTCAGCCCGCTGATCTCGGACGTGGTGCTGAACAGCGTCTTCGGCCGGCCGCCGGTGACCGGCGCGGCCAGGATGTCGTAGGTGTGCGCGTAGGGGTCGTCCGGGGAGACGTCCCCGACGGCCACCCAGACCACGCGCTTGCCGTCGGTGACGGGGCTGAGGTGGGTGCGGCCGTCGTCCGGCGAGACCTGCCGGGGCTTGCCGGCGCCGTCGGTGCGGCCCACCCATATCGCGTACGGGGCCGTGCTGTCGGCGCTGGACTTGGGCGCCGCCCACCAGCCGTTGCCCGCGCTGGGGTTGTTGCCGCTGCCGACGTACGACATCAGGGTGCCGACCCGGCCCATGAGGACGTCGCTGTCGAGGCCGAGGGACTTCTCCCAGCCGGGGACGATGCCATGGGCGTCGAACGCGCCCTTGACGACCGCCAGTTGACTGCCCTTGACGCCGAGCGACCGCGCCGCGGCGAGCACCGCGTCCCGGCCCTCGTCGAAGCCGTCGAGCGGGGCGATGTACGAGGTCAGCGCGCGGTAGACGATGCGGTCGGCGAGCGCGCCGCCGAGGCGCTCACGGATGTCCCACAGGGCACCGCTGAAGATGGTGGAGTTCATGTGGACTCCACCGTTGTCGTACGAGGAGCCGAGCGGCAGGCCGACGAACTTGGCAGTGGAGGCGCCGTCGTTGAGGTCGCGGAACGCGCACTGCCGCGGCGTGCGGGTGCGGCAGAGGTCGCCGCCGATGAGGCCCGCGTCGGGGTCGGTCATCGGGGTGTGGTTGACGGTGACGTCGATGGTGTTGCCGAAGTAGTCGGCGATCGCCTCGTTCATCGCGCCGGACTGGCCCGCGTAGACCAGGTCGGCGGTGTGCTCGACCACGCCGTGGGTCATCTCGTGGCCGACCACGTCGAGATCGGAGGCGAGCGAGCGGTACTCGTCGTCACCCGTGCCGTAGACCATCTTGGTGTGGTCCCAGAAGGCGTTGACGAACGGGGAGCCGAAGTCCGTCACGCCCACCAGGGAGTTGATGGTCATGCCCTTGCCGTCGAGGCTGTCGCGCTTGAAGGTGTCGCGGTAGAAGTCGTACACCTGGCCCGCGGCCCAGTGCGCGTCCACCGCGCCGGTCTCGGTGAGCTCGGGGCCCACCTTCGGCGTGGGCGAGGCGAACGGGACGATGCCCTCGGGCCAGGCGCCGGAGACGTCCTGGTACCAGACGCTGGAGGCGTCCCAGGTCTGGATCACGCCGTGCTGCTTGCTGTCCGCCATGTGCGCGGTGTCGCGCAGCAGGTACGCGCCGGTGCCGGTGTCCTTGGTCAGGTACAGCGGCACGGTGCCGCCGTTCAGGAGGGTGCCGCTGCCGGTGACGCTCCCCGAACCGGCGCCGGGCGCGGCCGGCTTGCCGGGCCTCATCGAGGTGCCCTCGGTGTGGACGGCGGCGGCCGGGGTCGGCGCCGCGAAGGTGGGAAGGCCGCCGGACTCGAAGAGCGTGACGCCAGTGGCGGCGTCGACGTAGACCTCCTGCACGAGCGGCATGCGGGTGGCGGGGTCGGTGCCGCGGACGGTGACGTGCCGGGCGAGCACGCCCTTGCCGACCGGCAGGACGGTCAGGCCCCGGTCGGTGCCGGACAGGTCGTCCGCGGCGGTCCTGGCGTGGGCCGGGCGGTATCCGCCGCGGGCGAGTCCGGACCGGATCTCCTGCACGGCGCGCCGGACGGCGGTGGCCGCCGGGAGGGCGGGCCGTGCGGTGTCGACGTCCAGGGCGGTGAAGTAGGCACCGGAGGTGCCGGTCACGGTCCGCTTCCCGTCGCGGTGCGCCATGCGCACCACGTACTGCGCGCCGAGCACCGGCACGCCCCGGTACCTCTGGCCCAGCCGCACGGTCTCCGAACCGTCGGCCTCCGTCGTCACCGAGTCCGTGACCAGGTCCCGGTCCGGCGCGGGAATCCGGTACCGCTCCCGGTGACCGGCCAGATGCGAACGAGCCGCCTCCGCGGCCGGCGCCGACGCGTCCACCGCGTCGTCAAGCCCCTCCACCAGAGCGGGAGTCGCCGTATCGGGAGTCGGCTCCGCACCGGCCGGCGCGGCCGGCTCCGCTTCCGCGGCGTGTACGGGGGACGTCAGGCCGGCGACACCCAGCGCCGTGGTGACGGCGAGCAGGGCGGCCAGGCCGGCGCGGCCGGGTCTGTGAACGGGCCGGCGCCGTGTACGAGATGACATGGACAACGTGCCTCCGACGGCCCGGTACGACCCCGGGCCCGGTAGTGGGACTTCAGATGCTCGGCGCACCATCGCGCCCGCGGCTCGTCCCGACCCTCGCCGTCCCGCGCGCGCATGACAAGAGAAGATCCCGTAGGAGTACGCGCAATTGCGCAGGTGCGAAGCGCGGATGACCGTCGCGGCGCGCGGGGAGCGCAGGGCGCACCGGACCCGCGGTACGCCGGAGGCCGTGGACCGCGTCAGTCCGTGGGGGTGCGCAGGGCCAGGACGGCCAGGTCGTCGTGGCCGTCGCTGGGGTGCTGGTCGGCGATGACGGCGCAGAACCGGTCGACCGGCAAGTGGGCGTGCGCGGAGGCGAGTTGGGCGAGGGCCCGCAGGCCGATGTCGACGGGCACGTCGCGGTGCTCGACCAGTCCGTCGGTGTACAGCACGACCGTGGAGCCGGGTTCGAGGCGGTGGGCGTGGTCGTGCCGCCGCACGGAGATGTCCACGCCGAGGGGCAGGTCAGGCTCGGGGGACAGGAAGCGGGCGTGGCCGTCGGGGGTGACGAGCAGCGGCGGCGGGTGGCCGGCCGTGCTCCAGTGCAGGGTCCACGCGTCCGGGCCCCTGGTCTCGATGCGGACCAGGCAGGCGGTGGTCACGCTCTGCTCGTCGAAGGCGTCCTGCGTGCTGTCCAGCCGCGACAGGACGGCGCTGGGAGGCGTGCGCAGCTCGTAGAGGAGCGCACGGAGCATGCTGCGGGTCTGGGCCATGGCGGCGGCGGCGCGCAGATCGTGTCCGGCCACGTCGCCGACGACGGCGGCGCAGGAGCCGTCGGGCAGCAGGACGGCGTCGTACCAGTCGCCGCCGATGTGCTCCGGCTGCACGGGGGGCCGGTAGACGGCGGCCGCCTCGACGGGACGCAGGTCGGGCAGGCCGGGCAGGAAGAGGCGCTGGAACTCCTCGTTGCGGTCGCGGACGCGCTCGAAGAGGCGGGCGTTCTCGATGGCGACGCCGGCCGTGCCGGCCAGTGCCACGAGCATCGCCTCGTCGGACTCGTCGAAGGGGCCTCCGTCCACGCGCTCGGACAGGTAGAGGTTGCCGTAGACCTGCTGGTGCACGCTGATGGCCACCCCGAGCAGGGTCCGCATCTTCGGGTGGCCGGGCGGAAAGCCGACCGACTCCGGGTGCCGGGCGATGTCGGCCACGCGCAGCGGCTCGGGGTGGCGGATCAGATAGCCGAGCAGGCCGCGGCCGCGCGGGAGTTCCGTACCGGCCAGGCGTTCCCGCTCGGCGTCGTCCAGGCCGACGGTGAGGAACTCGGCCAGGCCCTCGCCCTTGGCGTCGAGCACGCCGAGCGCTCCGTAGCGCGCACCGACCACGTCCACCGCGGCCGACACGATGCGGGACAGCACGACTTCCAGATCGAGCTCGCGGCTGATCGCCAGCATCGCCGCCATCAGCAGATGCAGTCGGTGCTGGGCCCGCGCCAGGTCGTTCAGCTCCGTCGAGATCCGTTCCAGGCCCGGATCCAGCGGGAACCACGCCCGGCCCAGTTCGTCGCCGGAGTCCCGCCCGGCGCCACTCACCTCACCCATAGCAGCGACACTCGCCCACGACGATCCGACAACGGCAGGAACCGCACACGACACCACCAGACACCACGATGCAGAACAAAAGCTTCGGTGGTGCCCCAGCGGTCCGCCACCGCGCACCGCACCGCCATCAGGGTGGCGGCGCGCGCCGGGACACCTGGCTGCGGGACGGTGCCCGCCGGGCCCGCGGGCACCGTGGGGGGCGAGGCACGCCCATGCACACGGACGGGCCGCGGGCCAGTCGGGGCGGCCCGGGACATCACCGGCATGGCCCACGACTCTGGGGGCGACCGGCCGGACGGCCTCACGCCACGCAGCGGGGGTGCAGTTCCGGCCCGGTCGAACTGTCGGTCATCACCGCGTAGACGCTGCCGTCCTGACCGGCCGCACCACCGTGCCGGCCGTCGGGCGTGAGGGCCAGCGCCCGCAGTTCGGCGCGGTAGTCGTCGGGCAGACCCGCGGTCTCCTGGAGCGCGATGCGGCAGGCGTCGGCGGGCTCCTTGCCCAGCGCGAGCAGGTCGACGACGGTCCGCGCGGTGCCACCGCGCATGCTCAACTCGCCGCGTCCCGTGCAGGCGGCCCCGCCGCCCCGCAGGTCGCACCAGTTGCCCGCGCCGGGGACCGCGGAGTCGCCGACCCGCCCCGGGTACTTGAACGGGTAGCCGGAGGTGGAGACCCCGACACACAGCTCGCCGCTCCCGTCCAGCGCGATGATGTTGACCGTCCCCCACGGACCCTCGTGCGGCGCCATCCGGCGCACCAGGTCCAGCGCCGCGCGCCGGTAGCGGTGGTCGCCGTCCGCCGCGGCGGTGTTCTCCCCCTCCACCGAGTCGACGGCCGTCAGCAGCTGCTCCCGCCACAGGGCGCGGGCCTCGTCGGTCAGCAGCTCGGCGGGGGCGAAACCGTTCTCCTGGGCGAACAGCGCCGCGCCCTCGCCGACCAGCAGGCAGTGCTGCGGCAACCGCTCCAGCACCGCACGGGCCACCGATATCGCGTTCGGATACCCGCGCAGTGCGCCGACCGCGCCGAAGCGGCGGTCGGAGCCCAGCATCACCGACGCGTCGAGTTCCACGACGCCCTGCGCGTTGGGCAGTCCGCCGGTGCCGACGTAGTGGTCGGCGAGATTGTCCTCACAGCGGCGCATCGCCGCTTCGACGGCGTCCAGCGCGGAGCCGCCGCGGCGCAGGACGTCCATCCCGGCCGGCAGACCGGTCTCACTGCGCTCGCTTCCGATGATGACCGTGCTCACCATGGGTCAACCCTTCGCCTGCGGTGGTCGCGTGACGCCCCATGATCACCGCCTGCCGGGGCGCAGGACAACCGTCAGCCCGCGTGGGTGCGCGCGTAGTGGCGCGCGACCCGGGCGCGGTTCCCGCAGATGTTGCTCGTGCACCACTTGCGTCGCGGGTTCTCGGCGAGGAACAGCATCGAGCACTCGGGGTTCGCGCAGCGCCTCAGCAGCCGCAGCCGGTCGGGGCTGCCCAGGAGTGCGATGGCCTCGCCCGCGATCGCGGCGAGTGCGGCGTTCCCGCCGTGCTCGGTGTGCCAGCGGGTGGCGGCGCGCGGCCCGTCGCCGGTGACGACCAGGCGCGGGCTGGCGGGGACGGACGAGGCCGCGGCGTTGATGTCGTCCACGGCGGCGGCGTCCGCGGGCCGGTCCTCCAGGTGGGCGTCCAGTACCTCCCGGATCGCGGCGCGGAGCCTGCGCGCCGCCACCGGGGCCGGGGCGGGGCCCGGGGGAAGCCGGCGCGACTGGATCTCCCACCAGGCGGCAGCGGCGGAGGCCGGTTCCATGAGGTCGACGGGCGGTTCGGCGACCATCATCACAGTGTCGGCGAGATCCAGGGCCACCAGGGGCTCGCCCCCCATCGGGAAGCCCGCGGCCTGAACCTCCTCGACACGTACTTGAATGCTCACACAGCGATGCTATCCATTAGCCGCAGTGACGTCCAGGTTGCGTTCCACACCCGCCTGTCGACAGGTGTTGCCTTCATCACCTAATGGAATTACGGTCGAGGTAGGCATTAGACATCGAATACGGAAGAGGGACCGCCATGGGACTGTCATGGCAGCAAGGACCGCTCTCCACCACCAGGCACGGACGCTTCCTGGTCCCGGACCCCCTGCCCGAGCGGATGCTGTTCGCCGAACGGCTGCGCCGCCGCATGAGGGTCCGGTACGCGAACGAGTGGATCGCCGACAGCGAGGACGTGGTCCTGCTCCACGAGCCCGGGCGCTATCCGGTGGCCTACTTCCCGCGGGCCGACGTCCGGGACGGGGTGCTGCTCGCCACCGACCGCACCACCCGGCACCAGGACCTCGGCGAGACCTCCTGGTTCACGGTGCGGGCCGGCGACCGGCAGACCGAGCGCGCCGCCTGGGAACTGACCGCGCTCCCGGAGCACGCGAGCGAGCTGCGGGGACACGTCGCCTTCGCCTGGCGGGCGATGGACGGCTTCTACGAGGAGGACGAGCGCATCCTCGGGCACGCCGCCGACGCCTACCACCGCATCGACATCCGCGACACCTCGCGCACCCTGGAGGTGCGCTCCGAGGGCCGCGTCGTGGCCCGCTCGGAGCGTCCGGTGGTGGTGTACGAATCCGGGTTCGCGCCCCGCTGGTACGTGCCGCGCGCGGACGTCGACGAGACGGCGCTGACCCCCGTCGAGGGACAGACGTTCTGCCCCTACAAGGGCCTCGCCGACTACTACGACATCGACGGCTCGCGGAAGGCCGCGTGGTCGTACCGCGACGCCTACGCGCAGGTCGGACGGGTCAGGGGCCTCGTCTCGTTCGAACCGGACCAGGTCGAGGTACTGCTCGACGGCAAACGGCTCGCCCTCGAACCCGGCCAGCAGGTCGTCCCCCACGGGGTCGACCGCGGCCTGGACGCCGCCGAGGTCCGCGGCACCTGACCCCGGGGGCGGCGCGCCGGCCGGCCGCGGCGCGTTCCCCGTCGTCCCCGTCATTCCTCGTGCTTCCCGTCGTTCCCCGGTCCGTTCCGTCCGCCCGCGCCGTCCGCGGGCGGCACCGTCGAAGGAGATCCCCATGCCCACATCCCTCAAGGACCGGTCGGTGCTCGTGGTCGGCCGCGGCAGCGGGATCGCCCGGGCGATCGCCGACGCGGCGCTCGCCGAGGGCGGACGCGTCGTGGCCGCCGGACGTACCGTGACCGGCCTCGAGGAGGCGTACCGCGACACCGGCGTGACGGTGCGGCACGTCGACCTCACCGACGAGGCGTCGATCGCGGCCCTGGCCGAGGACCTCGGCGCCGTCGACCACATCGTGTCCGCGGCCTCCGCACGCGCCAGGGGCCTGGTCGGCGAGCTGAGCCCCGAGGCGATCGTGCTGTCCTTCCACACCAAGGTCGTCGGCCCGATCATGCTGGCCAAGCACTTCGCACCCCGGATGCCCGCGGACGGCTCGTTCGTCCTGCTCTCCGGTGTCGCCGCCCTCGAACCCGATCCCGACTTCGTCGGCGTCGCCGCGACGAACGGAGCGGTCAACACCATCACCCGCTCCCTGGCGGTCGAACTCGCCCCGATCCGCGTCAACGCCATCTCCCCCGGCACCATCGACACCGGGGCGTGGGACGCGCTGGGCGACCGGAAGAAGAGCGACTTCTTCGCCCGGCTGTCCGCCGCCAATCCCGCCGGGCGGATCGGCACCACGGAGGACGTCGCCCAGGCGGCGGTCTTCGCGATGACCAACACCTTCATGACGGGCGTCTCGCTGCCCGTCGACGGCGGCCAGCCGCTCGTCTGATCCTCCGCCCGCCCCGGGCTGGTCCCGTTTCGTCACGAGCCGGCCCCGGGCGTCGCCGTGCCCTGAACCAGGCGCGCCCTCGCCCGTGTTGTCGGCCGTGGCGAGTGGGCGGACGACGGGGGGCAGTTGGGCGCACGGCACCTTGTACGACTGGCTCGACGCGTGGGCGGCCCGGGTGAGCGCCACCTCGCCGCTCGAGGACAGCTCGAACCGGTCACCTGCCGGCCCGTGGCCCTCCCGTTGTCAGCGGCCCGGATCCACGAGTAGCCGCGGTGGGCCGGATCCGGTCGGTGCGGACTCGGGCCGAGTTCCCGCGGATCATCTCGCTCCAGGCCGCTCACGGTTCCTCCGCCGCCACCACTTCACGCCAGGGGGTACCGCTTCCTCGACGATGCCGTCATCGACCTGCCCGAACTGCGGCCCGGCAGCCACCGGCTCCCGATGCGCTGCAACCGCGGCACGGGTGAACACGCCTCTTACCGCTGGCGGCCCCGCTGTGGCCGAGCCCGCACGGCGCGACACGCCCCGACCGGCTGCTTCGGCCTGACACGGCCTCCCCCCGGCCCGCGGCGGCGTCACTCGGGGGCGGACGTGGGGGTCCGGAGCGGCTCCGGGGCGGTGCGGGCGGGCGGCGCCGGGTGGCGCACCCGGTTCCAGACCGTGATCGCGGAGGCCAGGGCGGGAGTCACGGCGAGCGCGAAGCAGAGTGCAAGGGGAAGCCTGCCGATGACGAGGCCGACCGCGGCTGTCCCGCTCGCGGATCCGGCGTTGATCGCCGTGTTCACCCAGGCGCCGGCCCGGTTGCGCGTTCCGGCAGCGGCGGACTCGTCGGCGATCAGGTAGGCGGTGCTCAGGGCGGGTGCGACGAACAGGCCCGCGAGTGTCACCACGGCCGCGAGACTCCACGGATCAGGGGAGATCCCGGCCGCGGCGAGAGGGATTGCCATGCCCACGATGAGGATCGGCAACCGCTTCCGGGCGGGGCTGCGCCAGGACCGCGCTCCGTAGGCCAGGCCGCCGACCGCGCTGCCCGCGGAGAGCGCGGCCAGGATCCAGGCGACCGCTCCGGGTTGGTGCTGCCGTTCGGTGACGGCCACGACCAGCAGATCCAGGGCTCCCAGGCACACGCCCGCACCGGCCGTGAGCGCGATCGCCTGCCCCAGCTCGGGTCCGGGCTTCCACCGCGGGGCCGGTCCCGCCGCGGGGCTCTCCCCCGCCTCCTCGGCCGCCCCGCTGCCGGTCCCGTGGCCGGCCGCGGCCGGGATCGCGGGGGACGAGACGAACGCGAACGTGCCGGTGAGGACCAGGGCGGCGCTCACCGCGACGGCGACCGCGGGCGTGGCGAGTGCCACCAGCAGGCCCACCAGCAGGGGCCCGGTGACGAACAGCAGTTCCTCCGCCACGGCGTCCAGACTGAACGCCCGTTGCCGCAGCTGGTGGTCCGGCATCAGCGTGCCCCACACGGTGCGCATCACGGGGCCCAGCGGCGGCGTGCAACTGCCGGCGACGACGGCTGTCAGAGCCAGGAGCAGCCCGGGAGCGCCGGGCCTCCAGGTGGCAGCGGCCAGCACGACCAGGAGCAGCGCGTACGCGCAGGCCATCGGGGTCAGTGCCCGGCGCGGCCCGTGCCGGTCGACCAGAGCGGCCCGGACAGGGGAGAGAAAGACGCTGGTCAGACCGAACAGGGCCATGACGGCGCCGGCGGTCCCGTACGACCCGGTGGATCCCTTGACCGCGAGCATCAGCGCCAGGGAGACCATCCCGTAGGAGAGCCGGCCCAGCAGAGCCGCGCCGAACGTCCGGAAGGCATGGGGGGTCCGCAGCACGGCGGAATACGACGGTGTGCGAGAGGACGAATGCACAGAAGGTTCCTCGAATGGGCAGCGCGCGAGCGCGCGCTGTGAGCGTGCGGGGACATCGGACGACCGGCACCACGGGGCACGGCTGGCGCGACGTTCTACGCACGGGAGAGGAACACGCCGGTCACCGTAGCAGAACCGGCCGTGCGCGGATCGCCCTGGACCGGCGATGAGGGCGGGGTCGACACGGCAACCGAGGTGCACCGAAGCGGCGTCGATCCCCAGAACGACGCCACGTCGCCGCGACGACATGCCGGAATGACCGGACGGCGACCGCAGCACGCCCGCCCGCGGCGAGGTCGGGGCGGCCGAGGCGGCGATCTGCACCAGGACGGCGGCGGCGTGGAACGGGCCCTCCCCCCGCGGCGGTTGGATGCCTGAACATGGGAGAGAGCGATCACAGGGCCGCCTCGCCACCCCGCCCCGTCACGCCCGGCCGGCCGGCCGGCCGGCCGGAAAATACCCGGCATCCACGACCCACCCCTGTTACCGTCGTCCGCATGAAGCGCGCTGCCATGACGACGACGCCGGAAAGTGTCCCGGCGCGCTGATCGATGCCTTCAGTCAGAAGCCCCGGGGCGAGTGCCCCGGGGCTTCTGCGTACCCGCGGTCGCTCGCCCCGCCACCCCGCGAGGAGACCGCCGTGCACGACCACCGCACACTCGGCCGCGAACTCGGCCTGTTCGACACCGACCCGCTGATCGGCGCCGGCCTGCCCTACTGGCTGCCCGACGGCGCGACCGTACGCCACGCCCTGGAGGGTTACGTCCACGAGGCCGAGCGGCGTGCCGGCTACCGGCACGTCCACTCCCCCGTCCTCGGCAAGCGCGAGCTGTACGAGATCTCCGGGCACTGGTCCCACTACAGCGACGACATGTTCCCGCCCATGGACATGGGCGGCGAGCAGGTCGTCCTGCGGCCCAGCCTGTGTCCGCACCATGCGCTCATCTACCGGTCCCGCGGGCACAGTTACCGCGAGCTGCCACTGCGCATGGCCGAACTCGGCGGCATGTACCGCTCGGAGATGTCGGGCGTGCTCGGCGGACTGACCCGCGTCCGGGCGATCCAGCTCAACGACGCACACATCTTCTGCACCCTCGACCAGGTGGCCGACGAGGCCCGCGGGGCCCTGGAGTTGATCCGCCGGGCGTACGGGGCACTGGGCATCACCCCCGCCCGCTACCGGCTCTCCCTCCCCGGACCCGGCGGCAAGTACGTCGCGGCGCCGGAGCTGTGGCGCAGGTCGACCGCGCTGCTCACCGAGGTGCTGGACGGCTCGGGTCTGCCGTACGAGGCGGTGGAGGGCGAGGCCGCGTTCTACGGGCCGAAGATCGACGTGCAGGTCGCCGACGGCGCCGGCCGCGAGTCGACCCTGTCCACCGTCCAGGTCGACTTCCATCAGCCTGAGCGCTTCGACCTGCGGTACATCGGCGCGGACGGCGCGAGGCACCGCCCGGTCATGGTCCACCGCAGCGTCATCGGCAGCGTGGAGCGGGCCGTCGCCCATCTCGTCGAACAGCACGGCGGCGCGTTCCCCGCCTGGCTGGCGCCGACCCAGATCGCGGTCCTCCCGGTCTCCGCGGACGAACTGCCCGTCGCCGAGGCGCTCGCCGAGCGCTGCCTCGACCTGGGGCTGCGCGCCGAGGTCGCCGGGCCGGAGCGCGGCAGCCTGGGCGCACGGGTGAGGCAGGCCCGCCTGGTCCCGTACCAGGCCGTCATCGGTGCCGAGGAGGCCCTCGACGGTCGTGTGGCGCTGCGGCTGCGCGACGGCAGGCGGCTCGCGCCGCGCCCCGCCGGGGATGTGCTCGCCCGCGTCCGGGCGCTGACCGGCGCGCACAGCACCGACCTGTGGGACGAGGAGGGCGCGTAACCGGCCCGACCCCACGGCTCACGGGTCGCAGAGGCGGTCCATCAGGCGTCCGGCCAGGCGCAGCACCTCGCGTTCGGTCTCGCTCAGTCCGGCGAGCGCGGACGCGAGCCAGGCGTCGCGTTCGGCCACGTCCGCCAGGAGGGCGGCGTGGCCGGCCGGCGTCAGGGCGAGGAGGGTCTGGCGGCGGTCGCGTTCGCCGGCGGCGCGGGAGATCAGGCCGTCACGTTCGAGCTCGGCGAACACCCGCGTCAGGGACTGCGGTTGCTGCCGGTCGGCCGTGGCCACCTCGCCCGGGGTGGCGGGGCCGTGGCGGTAGAGGTGGCCGAGCACGCCCACCTTGTTGGCGCTGAGCGCTCCGGGGGAACGTTCTGCCCGGAGCCTGCGGGCGAGCCGGGACGCGCCACGGCGGATCTCCGACGCCGCCCCCAGAAGGGGCTGCGGCTCCTCTTTGCGCCCGGGTCCTACCGTCTCCTCCGTCATATCACTACGCTATCACTTGCTACTCTTGCGCCCGTTGCTGTGCTCTGACCTGAAAGCAGTACGCGAATGCGCAGTATTTTTCGCGGGATACCCGACGCCGCGGTCACCTCCGCCGCCCTGCTGCTCGCGTTCGGCGCCGCCCTCCGGCTCAGGGGGTTCGGGCTCGACGACGGCATCGTGGTGCTCACGGTCGCGCTCACCCTGACGCTGGCCCGTGTCCAGCGGGGGGCCGCGCTGCGCCGCCGGCTGCTCGGGCTCGCAGTGCTGCCTGTGGTGGCGGTGGCGACGTCGGGGGTGGGGTGGCTGCTGTTCCGGCTTCCGGCGATCGGCAGCACCGTGTTCGCCCTCGGTGTCGGCGCGGCGATCTGGGTCCGGCGCTTCGGCCCCGTCGCCACCGCGGCCGGGACGCTCGCGACCCTGCCCTTCGTCGCCGTCCTCGTCACACCGGTGGCGCCCGGCTCCGGCGGCGCGCGGTTCCTGTGGGCGGCCGTCGCGGCGCTGATCGCGTTCCTGAGTGTGGCCGTGTGCCAACTCGCCGCCGCCCGGGCCGGGATCGTCGGGTCCGCCGCTCCCCCGGCCACGCCCGCCCCGCGGCCCCGTACGGCCACCGGTCCGGCCGTCAGCGACCGCATGGCCTGCCAGATGGCCCTGGCGCTGGGCACCGCGTTCCTCGTGGGCCGGCTCGTGTTCCCGGACCACTGGAGCTGGACCGTGCTGACCGCGTTCATCGTGTGCAGCGGCAACCGGGGCCGCGGCGACGTCGTGCACAAGAGCGTCCTGCGGATCGTCGGCGCGGCAGCGGGTGTCGCGGTGGCGACCTCGCTCGCGGGGGCGTTCGCCCCGGGCGACCCCTCCTCGATCGCGGTCGTCCTCGCGGTGCTGGCGGTGGCCTCATGGCTGCGCGGCCTCAGTTACGCGTACTGGGCGGGGGCCGTCACCGCCGCGCTCTCGCTGCTGTACGGCTACTACGGCCAGACCGGCGCCGACGTCCTGGTCATCCGGCTGGAGGCCGTCGTCCTCGGCGCACTCGCCGGTGTCGCCGCCTCCTGGTTCGTCCTTCCCGTCCGCTCGGGCGACGTGGCCCGGCGCCGCACCGCCGACGCGCTGGCCGCCCTCACCGACCTGCTGTCCGCGTTCCGCGGTCATGACGCCGCGCAACTCGGCGCCGCACGTGCCCGGTTCGACGACAGCCTCCTGCGTCTCGACGAGATCGCCGCTCCCTTCCGGGCCCACCGCACGCTCTCCCGGCTTCTGCGCCGCGCGGCCCCTCACCCCGCCGACGCCCTCGACGCGCTCCGCGCCTGCGCCGAGCCCGTCGGCGCCCTGGCCCTGCTCCCCGTCCCGCCCGAGCCGGGCCTCGCCGTCCGTGCCGAGGCCCTGACCGCCAATGCCGTCGCCGTCCGGCGCGCCCTCGGCCGCCGCCCTGGCCCGCCCCGCCGCGCCCTGCCGGCGCCGGCCCCGCACGGCCCCGTACCGGCCCACGCCGCTCTCGACCGCATCGACGACGCCCTGCAACGCCTCACCGCCGTCCACGGCCACCCGCCCCCGCCGACGGCGCGGCCCCACGACCGTGACCCCGCCCACAGGACGTCCTGAGCCGTGGTGACCGTCGAGCGATACCGGCCCCGAACCCCGTCCACCGGCGCCGCACCGCCGTCCTGGGCCTGTGGCGGTGGCGGGCGCCACTGCTCGCCTTCGAACTGGACCCGGAATGGGGCACCGACCAGGGCCGCATCGGAGTCGCTGTTCCGACGGGTGGCGGCGCCTGCCGGTCAGCGGCAGGACCGGGCCTACCGGCGAGCGTTCGCCGAGCTGTCCGCGGCGCCGCTCTTCACCTCAGAAGTCGAGCCGGACGCCGTCCGGCTCGTCCAGTCGGAGACCGTCAACAGCCTGCAGACCGTCGACGGTTCCTGGACACGTCCGGCGCCGAGGCGGCGGAGCGCGTGGTCGAAAGCTCGGCCGAACTGGCGGGCCGCCTCGACGGCCTCGTCGAGAACCCGTTCTTCTCCCACCCCTCGGAGGAAGCCCACCGCCGGTACCTCGCCGGCCTGGGGGACCGCGCGCACGAGGGCTGTTTCGCGTCACGCGACTCCGCGGTCGAGTCGGCTCGCCTCGATGGCCTCCGGGTTCTCCCGAGTCCGCGGGGCTGCTCGATTCGTCCACCGGTCGCGCGTTGCTCGCCCTGTGCGAGGACTTCGGCGAGGAACTCGTCACCACACTGCGGTGGATCCGCACAACGGTTTCCAGCCCGACATGCCCGCTCAGACGCCCGCGGCCGGTCCCGACGCCGCCGCGGGGCGGGGCTCCTCGTAAGGGATGCGGTTGAGGTGCAGGATCTCGCCGAGGGTGCCCCACTCGTCGGCGCCGAGCTTGGTGAGCGGGCGCAGCAGCGGGGCGCTGGGGCGGCCGTCGGCGAGGACGTCCTCGTCGGCGACGGCGTGGAGCACGCGTCCGAAGACCAGGGTGGAGTTGCCCATCCGCACGGTGGTGTGCGAGCGGCACTCCAGGGCGATCGGTGAGCCGGCCACCCTCGGTGGGCGCACCCGCAGGCTGGGCTCGCGCTCGATGTCCGCGTAGTCGAACTCGCTGACGGTGCGCGGGAAGTCGGTGGCCGTGGCATTGATGAGGCGCAGCAGCTCCTCGGAGGCGAAGTTGACCACGAACTCGCCGGTGTCCTCGACGTTGCGCAGCGAGTCCTTGCGGCCGATCGAGGTGAACTGCACGATCGGCGGATCGGTGCTCGCGATGCTGAAGAACGAGTGCGGCGCGAGGTTCGCGATCAGTCCGTCCGGTGTGACGGTGGAGATCCACGCGATCGGCCGGGGGACGACCACGGAGGTCATGAACCGGTAGAAGGCGCCACTGCTCATGGCCCCGGGATCGAAGTCGACGCGCATGGCCGCAGTATCCCCGCGCATGCCCGCAGCCCCCGCCGCGTGACCACGGCCCGGCGTGTCGGGAGGATGATCCACAGCGGCCGCGGAGGCTACCATCCCCGGCACGACCTGCGCGACTGCCGTCGCGAACCGCTCCACGGATTGATCAAGTTCCCTTAAGCTGCGCGTCATGCACACGACCCTGACCGAGCACGCCCGGTGCCTGTACGGAGACGAGTACCGGCCCACGCGCGATTGCGTGCTCAACCACCAGGAGCAGCACTTCGTCGAGGAACTGACCTTCGCCGACGCCGACTCGATCGTCGCGATGCTGCGCGACCTCAGCCCGCACGTGGTCGACGGACTGCTTCCGGTGTGGATCCGCAACCTCGCCTACCGGCTCGCCCTGCTCCAGCGTCCCGACGACCCGGCGCTGTTGCGCGAGGCGGCCGACAGCCTCTACCTCCACGGGCCCGAGTGGGACGACATCGCCGCCGACCTGCGGCGCCGGGCCGAGGCACTGGACCAGCAACCGGCGGGGCCGCCGAGCCACTGACGGCACGTCGGCAGGGGCCGCCGGGGGCGCCGGCTACCGCGCTCCTCGGAACGGCGCCAGGTGCACGCACATCGAGACGGGGAAGGCGGGTTCCTCGCGCCGCACGTCCTGGCATCCGCCGTGCGTCCCGTGGACGATCGGCACCCAGCCGGCGGGCTCCGCCCGGAAGAACCAGCGGTCGCCCAGCCGGGAGGAGCACTCGGGGGCCTCTCCGTCGCCGCAGACGGGTCCGGTGCGCCAGGAGAAGTCCAGCACGAGCCACTTCCCGTCGCAGACCTCCGCTTCGCGGTAGGTGTGCTCGGGGGCGTCTACGGCCATCAGCGCCTGCTCGTAGGAGGCGGCGGTGCAGCCCGTGGCGGGCGGACGGCAGCCCAGTGGCCCGCACAGCCGCAGCGCGGGCGGGTGGGCGCCGTCGGCGGTGAAGACCGTGGAGTTGTCGACGATCAGGTCCCGGGCGCCCAGTGGCTCGGGCAGCCGGACCCGGGCGGTGGCCGTCGTCACGCCCGTGCACCCCGAACGCCGGTCGCCGGAGGGCGAGGAGTAGGTGATCTGCACCCACGTGTGCTGCGGCACGGTGTCGGTGACCACGGCCCTGAGCCCGCGGACGCACGGGTGCGGGCCGTGCGGCACCTGGGCGTCGAGGGCGAGCGTGCGGTGGTCGTCGCCCAGCCGGGCACCGGTGACCGAGATCGGGGCCGCAGTGGTCCACGGGATCGGCCCGCCGGCCGTCGACGGGTCGGTCACGCCCCCGTCCCGGCCGGCCACCCGGGTCCCGCACGCACCGAGGAACAGCACCACGACGACACCGAGCACGGCGGCCATGACCGCTCCACGCTTCCCACCTGATCGCAAGCCGTCCAGTCCCCCGCGTCGCACCGGCATCGTCCGGGGCCACCATAGCGCCGCGTCCGAACCGCCCCGTGCTCACCCGTCCGGCGCAGCGGCCGCCCGGCGATCGGGCGAAGCGGCACCCGGGCCCGGTTGCCGGACGGGCCGGCATGGAACGTGGCTCAGGCACGCCCTCCCGCCGGGCCCCGGCCGGCCGACCGCCCAGGAGCAGCGCCATGACCAGGATCGCCGTCATTCTCGGCAGCACGCGGCCCGGCCGCAACGGGGCGGCCGTGGCGGAGTGGGTGTACGACAACGCCGCAGGGCGGGACGACGCGGAGTACGAGCTGGTGGACGTCGACGACTACGGGCTGCCGCTGCTGGACGAGCAGGCGCCGCCGTCGATGGGCCACTACACCCGGCCGCACACGCTCGCGTGGGCGGAGAAGATCGCGTCGTTCGACGGGTTCGTCTTCGTGACCGCCGAGTACAACCACTCGATCCCCGGCGCGCTGAAGAACGCCATCGACTTCCTGTACGCGGAGTGGAACAACAAGGCGGCGGGATTCGTGAGTTACGGCAGTGCCGGCGGGACGCGCGCGGTGGAGCACCTGCGGGTGGTGATGGCCGAGGTGCAGGTGGCCACGGTGCGCGCGCAGGTGGCGCTGTCGCTGTTCCGCGACTTCGTCGACATGAGCCGGTTCGAGCCGGGCCCGCGCCGTGCCGGGGAGCTGGGCGTCGTCCTGGACCAGGTCGTCGCCTGGAGCGACGCGCTGGCGCCGCTGCGCCGGACCCCCACCGGCTGACCGGTCCCCGTCGCGCGGCGGCGGGTCCGGGTTCAGCCGGAGCAGGCGGTGCGCTGGGCCTCCTGCCACTCGCAGCGCGGGCAGAGCGGGGTGCCCGGGATCCGCGCCTTGTACTCGGTCGGCTCCCGGCACAGGGTGCACTCCGCGACGGGCTCCCCGGGGGCCGCCGTCCAGTCCACGGAGACCGGCACCGGGATGTCGCAGTACGGTTCGCTGGTCATGGATCGCCTTTCGCAGGTGTGGCCTGAGGACCGGAGAGGGACCCCGTCGCTCAGACGGTACCCAGAGCCTCGCGCAGGACGGTGACCGCCTGGGCGATGGCGGCCTGGGCGGCGCGGGTTCCGCGCAGGGCGTCGAGCATCACGAAGTCGTGGATGATGCCCTGGTAGCGGACGGCGGTGACGGGGACGCCGGCCTCGCGGAGCTTGGCGGCGTAGGCCTCGCCCTCGTCGCGCAGGACGTCGGCCTCGCCGGTGACGACAAGGGCCGGGGGCAGACCGGCGAGCTGCTCGACCGTGGCACGCAGCGGGGAGGCGGTGATCTCGGCGCGCTGGGCGGGGTCGGTGGTGTACTGGTCCCAGAACCACCGCATGCCGTCACGGCGCAGGAAGTAGCCCTCGGCGAACTGACGGTAGGAACCGGTCTCGAAGTTCGCGTCGGTGACCGGGTAGAACAGCACCTGCTGCACCAGGGGCACGTCGCCGCGCTCCTTGGCCATCAAGGTCAGCGCGGCGGTCATGTTGCCGCCGACGGAGTCGCCGGCAACCGCGATACGGGCGGCGTCGAGGTTCTTGGCGGCGCCCTCGGCGACGATCCAGCGGGCGACGGCGTAGTTCTGCTCGATCGCCACCGGGTAGCGCGCCTCGGGCGACAGGTCGTACTCGGGGAAGACCACGGCGGCGCTGGCTCCGGTGGCCAGTTCACGGACCAGTCGGTCATGGGTGTGCGCGTTGCCGAAGACCCAGCCGGCGCCGTGGATGTAGAGGACCACGGGCAGGACGCCGGTGGCGCCGGCGGGGCGGACGATCCGTGCGCGGACGCTGCCGGTCGGGCCGCCCTCGACGGTGATCCACTCCTCGTCCACGTCCGGCTTGGCGATGTCGCCGGACTGGACCTCGTCGACGGCCTTGCGGCCCTCGGCCGGGGCCAGGTCGAACAGGAACGGCGGCTTCGCGGTCGCCGCCGCGAACTCCGCCGCGGCGGGCTCCAGGACAGGGGCGGTGGGCACGTATTCGGACATGGCCGACTCCTTCGAGAGCGGTCACCGGACCCTTGCGGCCGGCTGACGGAAGGAAACCTATCCCACGATTACATCGTGCACAAGCTAATCGCTGGCGTTGAAATCGCGCCCCCGGTGGGGTAGGGTCCACGGAACACGCGCGAACGAGAGAAGGGGCGCGCCATGGACCGAGCCGGCGCTTCCGCGGCCGACCGCACGCAGGACTTCTCGATGCTGCTGGACGACCAGCTCTGCTTCGCCCTGTACGCCGCGTCCCGTGCCGTCACCAACCGCTACCGGCCCCTGCTGGACGAACTGGGCCTCACCTACCCGCAGTACCTGGCCCTCCTGGTGCTCTGGGAGCGCGGTCCGACCCCCGTCGGCGACATCGGCACGGCGCTGCACCTCGACTACGGCACGCTCACTCCCCTGGTCAAGCGACTGGAGGCGGCGGGGCTCGTCCGCCGCGAACGCCGGCCCGACGACGAACGCACCGTGCAGGTGAGCCTCACCGAGGCGGGCGTCGCACTGCGCGAGCGGGCCACGACCGTCCCCTCCTCCATCGGGAACGCCATGGGCCTCACGCCGACCGAGTCCGACGACACGAAACGGGTCCTGCGGCGGCTCACCGCCAACGTCTCCGCGTGACAACGGGCCCTACTCCAGGACCCCTTCGTGGAGCTGGGCGAACAGCTCGGTGTTGCGGCTGTAGTCGACCGGGACGTCGATGACCGTGACGCCCGGCTGGACACGGGCCTCGCGCGACAGCGACTCTCCGAGCACCTTGGTGAACTGCTCGTCGGTGTGGACCCGGTAGCCGTGCGCGCCGAAAGCGGCGGCGTAGTGGGAGATGTCGTAGTCGCCGAGGCGTACACCGGAGGTCCGGCCGTATTTCAGCTCCTCCTGGAAACCCACCATGTCGTAGCTGTTGTCGCGCAGGATGACATGGGTGAAGTGCAGGCCGAGCCGCGTGGCGGTCTCCAGTTCCTGGGCGCTGAACAGGAAGCCGCCGTCACCCGAGACGGACACGACCTGCTTGCCGGGACGCACCATGCAGGTCGCCATCGCCCACGGCAGGGCCACGCCGAGCGTCTGCTGACCGTTGGAGAACAGCAGGTGCCGCGGTTCGTAGGCGCGGAAGTGACGGGCCATGTAGATGTAGTGGGAGCCGACGTCGCAGGTGATGGTGGCGTCGTCGTCCACCATGTCGCGGAGCGTGAGCAGCACCGACACCGGATTCAGGCCGCTCCCGTTGTGGCCGGCCATGCGTGCCGACTCGTCGATGCCGGCCGAAGTCCGCCGCAGCTCGGCCAGTTCGCCGAGCACCTCTTCGCCGAGCCGCAGTCCGGGCAGCTGCCCTGCCAGCTCCCGGAGGGTGGCCGCCACGTCGCCGCGCAGTTCCACGGCGGGGAGGTAGTGGTTGTCCACGTTCGCGGGGAGGCAGTCGATGTGCACCAGGGTGCGCGACGGATCGGTGTTCCACAGTTTGGGGTCGTACTCCACGGCGTCGAAGCCGACGGTCACCAGCACGTCGGCATGGGCGATCCCGATGTCGCCGGGCTGGTTGCGGAAGAGCCCCACGCGCCCGAGGTAGTGGTCCTCCAGTTCCCGCGAGACCACGCCGGCCGCCTGGAACGTCTCCACCACCGGCAGGTCGGTGTCGGCGATCAGCTCGCGCAGCGCCGCGCACGCCTCGGGTCCCGCCCCGCGCAGCCCGACGAGGAGGACGGGGCGCTCGGCGTCGCGGATCAGGCGTGCCGCCCGCTCGACGGCGGAGGCCGGCGCGGAACCCTGGGCCGGTACCGGCACCGCCTCGGTGATGCGGGCGGCGGTGGGCGTGGCGAGCACGTCGGCCGGCAGCACCACGGCCGCGGCCCCGCGGGGCTCGGTCACGGCGGCGCGCAGGGCGTTGGCGACGGCCTCCGCCGTGTTGTCCGCGTCGTCCACCTCGCCGGTGTACTTGGTGAAGGGCTTCAGGGCGGCGGTGGCGTCCATGGACTGGTGGCTGCGCTTGAGCCGGTCGGCGCGGGGCACCGCGCCGCACAGGGCGACCAGCGGGTCCTGTTCGGTGGTGGCGGTGAGCAGTCCGGTGGCGCTGTTGGACGTGCCCGGGCCGGAGGTCACCACGATCGCCCCCGGCACCCCGGTCAGCCGGCCGACCGCCGCGGCCATGAAGGCCGCGTTCTGCTCGTGGCGGCACACCACCAGTTGGGGACCGCCGTCGACCAGCGCGTCGTAGATCGCGTCGATCTTGGCGCCGGGAACGCCGAAGACATGGCTGACGCCGTACGCCGAGAGCACCTCGACCGCGCGCTGGGCGGCGCGTACTTCCGATGCGGTCATGGGAGACCCCTTTCGCCGTGGACTCGGTGGGAGAACGTGGAGGCGGCTGCCGCGGCAGTGCCCGGACCGCCGGCGGTCAGCCGCCCTCGGCCTGCCGGATCTGGTCGGACAGTCCGGAGGGGCTCAGGTCGGACGAGAGGAACTGCGGCGTCGTCGGCAGGCTGAGGTGCAACTCCGAGCGCTCGGCGAGGGCGATCGTCCCCTGGTCGAGCCGGAAGTCCAGGCAGTGGCCGCCGCGGGTGCGGCCGTCGTCGAGGAAGTGCAGGTGGTAGCCGGCGACCGAGATGCCCTGCTCGTAGGCGGGGGTGCGATAACCCGCGAGGGTCCCGCGCAGGCCGGTGAAGGTGGTCTCCGCCTGTCCTTCGGCGGCCTCGGTGAGCGAGGGGTACGGCGGTTCCTGCCGGCGCACGGTACGGGTGCGGACCTCACCGAAGAGGCCGGTGATCCGGATCGCGTAGATCAGGTTGGGGCTGCGGGCGGTGCGGTCCACGAGCGCGGTGACCTCGGCGCGGGGCAGGGGCGAGGCCACGTCCTCGGTGATGTCGGCCCCGAACCAGGTCAGGGCCGCGAACGGCGAGAGTTCGCCGCCTCCGGCGACCTCCACGGATCCGCCCGCGCGCAGGTGGTAGCAGACCCCGTCGAGGACGAGCATCTCGCCGTCGAGGTGGTTGAAGGTGCCCAGGCCGAAGTCGCCGTGCCGGAGCAGTTCCGCGACCGGAACGTCACCGTCGTAGACGCCGTCGATCAGCGCCCCCATCGTGGAGCTCTGGTAGACCTCCCGCGCGCGTGCGGGGTCGTGCCCGGCGCCGGCGCCCCCGTGCCGATGGGCCAGAACCGTCCGGACGAACCTGCGGAACCGGTCCTGTGCCTTCTCCTCGGCGGCCATCGCTCGTCCTCCATCGCGCCTGGCGGGCCCTGTAAACATGCTCTCGCCGTGGTCGGGGCTCGCAACCGGAGTGATCCCCCGGGGCCGGGCCCGGCGAGTGCGGGCGCAACGGCGGCGCGGGCGGACCGCGGACGTGGCGATGCCGCGGGCCGGAGGCGGATTCCGGCCGGGCCGGCCGGTACCTCGACGACCCCGGCGGCGGCCGGGCCCGTCCGGTGTTCCTCCGGCCTCCTCCGCCCCCCCGGACCGGCCTGCCCGCAGGGCCTCGATCCGGGCATGGCGGGACAACCGGGAACACCACTCCCGCGTACCCCGGACGGGCCGCTGACCTGGCAGGTTGCGGTGACCATGTGAAGATCTGCAAGTGCCCCAACCGTGTGGCTATTTGGTGATCCACTGCTGCTAGGGTGATCGGGTTTCCAGAAGGCTGATGGCGCGTCATGCGCGCGGGGGACAGTCTCCAGGGCCCCATCGCGGAGGAGCGGCTCTTGGCTCGGCTCGACGGCACACACCCTGTCGCGGTGTTCGCCCTTGGCCCGACGCCGCGGCCCCGATCGTCGCTTCCGTCGTGATGCGACTTGAAGAGAGCCTCATGACATCGATTTGGGATGATCCACTCCTGTGGATCGCGACAGTTGTATTGTGCGCCGCCGTCTTGATCATCCTGCGCGCCCGCAGGACCAACATGATCCTGCGCGGCAACAACGCCCGGCTGCAGGGTGAGCGCAACGCGCTGCAGCAGGAGCGGGACCACATCCGCGCGGCCCATGCCGAACTGCGGGAACAGCACTCCGTCGAGGTGGCGGAAGTGCGCAAGGACGCGGAGGAGGACACCAAGACCGTTCTGAAGTCGGCGATGCGCACACTGCAGGTGCTCGCCGACGAGCAGCAGGTCGTCATCGACCGGGTGCAGAAGAAGTACGGCGACGACCCCCAGATCCTCGCCGACCTGATGGCGATCGACCACGCCAACAGCCAGTTCGGCCGCCGTGCCCAGGGGATCGCCGTGCTCTGCGGCGGCTGGCTCGGCCGCCGCGAGGCCATCGCCTCGGTGTACGACGTGGCGCGCAGCGCGCAGGGCCGCATCCGGCGGTTCGACCGCGTGCAGATCCACGCGCAGGTGCACTTCACGGTCGCCAGCCGGGCCGTCGAACCGGTGGCCGTCGTGCTCGCCGAGTTGCTGGCCAATGCCACCAACTACAGCGCGCCCGACACTCCGGTCGAGATCAACATCCGCGCCGTCCCCAAGGGCGTCTGCGTGATCGTCGACGACGCCGGCCTCGGCATGAGCCAGGAGGAGAAGGACCGCGCCGCGCTCCTGCTGTCTCCGTCCGCTCCGGTGGGGATCACCACGCTGGGCAACCCCCCGAAGTTCGGCTTCGCCGTCGCGGGCATGCTCGCGGCCCGCTACGGGTTCGAGGTCTCCGTCGACTCCGTCTCCCCGTACGGCGGCGTGCGGGCGGTAATCCTTCTGCCGGAGGACCTCCTGAGCAACGAAGTCCCTGCACCGCAGCCCGAGGCCGTCCACACCCACGACGCCGCCGAGCCGGCGCCCCCCAAGCGCCTGGCACCCGTGAGCGCTCCCGTCCCCATGCCCGCCACCGGCACCACGGCGGGCGGCCTGCCCAAGCGCCGCCGCCAGCGGGTGACGGTGCTGCCGCAGCCCGCCGCCCCGGCGGCGTCCGGATCCGGCGGCACCCCCGCGCCGGAACCGGAGCCGGCCAGCGGTACCAGGGCCTCGCGCATCGGGGCGTTCCAACGCGGCACCCTGTCCGGTCGGGACATGACGAACACGGAAGGACTCCAGGACCAATGAACCCCGATCTGTCGTGGGTGCTGAACGACGTACTCCAGGTGCGCGGCGCCCGGCACGCGATCCTTGTCTCGGCCGACGGTCTGCTGCTGGAGAAGTCCAGCGAGATCGGCCGTGACGACGCGGAGACCAACGCGGCGGCGATGAGTTCGATGCAGTCGCTGTCCCGGGCCGTCGCCCCGTTCACCGGCGGCGGTGCGAGTCCGTGGCGGCAGACGCTGCTGGAGTACGAGCACGGCTGGATCTTCCTGATCGCCGCGGGCGACGGCGCGTACCTCGCCGCGTCGGCGGCCCCGGACGTGGACATGGAGGCCATGAGTTTCCGTATGCAGCAACAGGTCGGCGCACTGGGCAAGGCGATGACGACGCCGCCCCGCCAGAACGCCGGTGCCGAAGCATGACGTCGTCCGGCAAGGAAGAACCGGTCGCGAGCGACTTCGTCCGCTCCTACGTCATCACCGGCGGCCGTCAACTCCCGGCCGCGGACCAGCTGTCCCTGCTCACCCTGGTCACCATCGCCCCCGACCGGGAGCTGCCCCTCGGGGCCGGGCCCGAGGTGCGTGCCATCTGGGAGCTGTGCTCCGGGGGTTATCTGTCGGTGGCCGAGGTGGCCGCTCATCTGGAGCTCCCGGTGGGCGTCGCACGGCTGCTGCTGACCGATTTAACCGAGCATGGGCATCTGCTGCGCCGTGAAGCCCCGCCCCCCGCCCAGGCCGTCGACAAGAGAATCCTCGAAGAGGTGTTGCATGGACTCCAAAGGCGCTTTGCCTGACAGCGCATATGTGTCGGAGGGGGTGACCACCGCCGCGAAGATCCTCGTGGTGGGTCACTTCGCCGTGGGCAAGACGACGTTGATCGGCACGCTCTCGGAGATCACCCCGCTGCGCACCGAAGAGAAGATGACGCAGGCGTCGCTGCACGTGGACGACCTGGCGGGCGCGCCGGACAAGCGGACCACCACGGTCGCGCTGGACTTCGGCCGCCTGACGCTCAGCGAGGAGCTGGTGCTCTACCTCTTCGGCACCCCCGGTCAGCAGCGCTTCATGCAGCTGTGGGAGGACATGTCCCGGGGCGCGCTCGGGGCACTGCTGCTGGTCGACCCCGCCCGGCTCGCCGAGTCGTTCCCCGTCATCGACCTCGTCGAGAAGTACGGCCTGGAGTACGCCATCGCCGTCAACAACTTCGACACCGAGCACCGCTACCAGGAGGACGAGATCCGGGAGGCGCTCGACCTCTTCCCGCACACCCCCGTCGTGTACTGCGACGCCCGTGACGAGGCCTCCTCGGCACAGGCGTTGATCTCCCTCGTCCAGCACCTGCTCACCCACGCCGCCTGACCGCCGGACCCCTTCACCGCCTACCAGGGCGGGAAGGCTCCGGCCCCCTCAAGGAACCCCCATGGAATCTCAGCACGCCACCCCCGTCCCCGGCGCCCCTTCCAGATGCCCGATGCACGGCCACGACTTCGCGGCCGACCCCGGGCGGATCTACGACCAGTTGCGCGACTTCGGGCCCGCCGCGCCGGTCGAGCTGTCCCCCGGTGTCGACGCCACCTTGGTGACCGAGCACGACACCGCGCGCCGCGTCCTGCAGAACCCCACGCTCTTCGCCCGCGACTCCCGCCGCTGGGCCGCGCTCAACGAGGGCCGCATCGCGCTGGACAACCCGGTCCTGCCGATGATGGCCTACCGGCCCAACTGCCTGTTCACCGACGGCACGGTGCACCTGCGGCTGCGCAAGGCGGTCACCGAGAGCCTCGACCGGCTCAACGTCAGCCGGCTGGCCCGTGACGTGGAGCAGATAGCCGACTACCTGATCAGCCAGTTCAGCGAGCGCGGCCGTGCCGACCTGCTGAACGACTACGCCAAGCTGCTGCCGCTGCTGCTGTTCAACAAGCTCTTCGGCTGCCCCGCCGACATCGGTGACCGGCTGACCACCTCGATGGCCGCCATCTTCGACGGCGAGGACGCCCTGCGGGCCAACGAGGAGCTCACCGCCTGCCTGATGGAGCTGATCGCCCTCAAGCGGCGCACGGCGGGCGAGGACATCACGTCCTGGCTGATCGCGCACCCCGCGGGCCTCAACGACGAGGAACTGAAGGACCAGCTCGTCATGCTCATGGGCGCCGGTGTGGAGCCCGAGCGCAACCTCATCGGCAACACGCTGCTCCTGCTGCTGTCCGAGGACTCCTCGGGCCGCCGGTCGGGCATGCTGATCGAGGAGGCCATGGACGACGTGCTGTGGAACAACCCTCCGATCGCCAACTACGCCACGCACTTCCCGCTCCAGGACGTGGACCTCGACGGTGTGGAGGTGGCGGCCGGCACCCCGCTGGTCATCAGCTTCGCGGCCGCCAACAGCGACCCGGCGCTGACCGCCGAGCGCGAGACGCTGAGCAAGGGCGCCCATCTCGCCTGGGGTGCCGGACCGCACGCCTGCCCGGCGAAGTCGCCCGCCCAGCTGATCGCCCTGACGGCGGTGGAGAAGATCCTCAACACCCTCCACGACCTGACGCTCGCCGAGGACCCGGAGAAGCTGCAGTGGCGCCCGGGCCCGTTCCACCGGGCCCTGGTGGCGCTGCCGGTGAGCTTCAGCCCCCTTCCGGCCACCCGGTTCGCCGAGCCGCTGCCCCGGGCCCAGGTGCCCGCGGCGGCCGGTCCCGCGGTGACGGAGGCTCAGCCGGCCTCGCCGGCCCGGCCGCAGGCGAAGAAGGGGTTCTGGTCCACCTTCCTGGACCTCTTCCGCGTCTGACGAGAGGCATGTGACAGGAGCAACACCCCAGGACCGCATGACCGCAGGTGGGGGAGGGGTAGGTTCCGCCGGTCCGGACGCCCAGCCTGAGGAGCTCCGCGTGACCGCAGTCGGTGACATGAGCGAAACAGTCATTGACCGTCGAGCCGTCATATCCGTCCTTCGGCGCCTTCGCACCCCCGAGGGGCAGGCCGATCCCTTCCCCCTCTACGAGGAACTGCGCACCATGGGTGATGTCGTACCCGCCCCCTGGGGCGGGTACTTCATCACCGGATTCGACACCTGCGACCAGGTCCTGCGCGGCAGGAACTGGATCGTCCCCGACTTCGCCTGGCAGGAACGGCAGCGGGACACCGAGCGCTGGCACGCCCCGGCCACGCAGGAGATGAGCCGGACCCTGTCCCGGCTGAACGCGCCGGCCCACACCTGCCAGCGCCGCAGCCTGGGCAACCCCTTCGACCGCGCCACCGTGGCCGGCATGCAGCCGGAGATCGAAGAGCACGTCGCCCGGCTCCTCGACGCGCTCGAGGACGAGCTCCGCACCGCCGGCACCGCCGACTTCGTCGGCACCGTCAGCGAGCAGCTGCCGATCGTCACGGTCGGCCGCTGGCTGGGCATCCCCGCCACGGATTACGCGCACATCCTCGATTTCACCCACCGTCAGGTCCACGCGCAGGAACTGCTGCCCACCAAGTCGGAGTTGGCGATCTCGGAGGAGGCCACGGCCGACATGCGGGCGTTCTTCACCGACCTGGTGAGCAGCCGGCGCGCGCGGCCCGGCAACGATGTCCTGTCCGGCTGGATTCGCCACTGGGACGGGCAACTGCCCGGCGACCGCGAGACGGCCGACCGGATGATCTACCAGTTGGTCATGTTCCTCACCATCGCCTCCCTGGAGACCACGGCGACCCTGCTCTCGGTCGCCGTATGGCTGCTGCTCGACGAGCCGGCGCGCTGGCAGTGGCTGCGCCACCACCCCGAGCACGTCGACGACGCCGTGGAGGAGGCCCTGCGCTACGACCCGCCCATCCACCTCAACAGCCGTGTCGCCGCCGACGACACGGTCCTGGCCGGTGTCCCGATCGCCAAGGACACCATGGTGCACGTGATGTACGGGGCGGCGAACCACGACCCGCGGCGCAACGCCGATCCCCACACCTACGACATCCTCCGCAAGGGCACGCATCTCACCTTCGGCGGCGGCGCCCACTACTGCCTGGGCGCGGCACTGGCCCGGCTCGAGGCGCGTATGTTGCTGACCGCGCTGCTGAAACGATTCCCCACGCTTCGCCTCGCCTCCGCGCCCTCGTACGCGCCCCGCATGGTCTTCCGCCGCGTGACCTCGATGAAAGTGACGGCATGAACGCCCCGCAGTCCCTCCCGCACGCCACCGGCCCCACCTCCAGCACCTTCAGGACCCTCAGGACCGGCCGGCGGGGACCGGTCCTGGACATCGAGCTGCACGACCCCGATCAGGGCAACGCCGTCACCGAGGCCATGCTGGACGAGCTGCTCGCGATCCTCGGCACCCCGGAGCCGGGGGTGCGCGTCATCGTGCTGTCCGGCGCCGGCGAAGACTTCTGCCTGGGCGGCGACCGGACCGAGTACGCCGACTCCCTCGCCCACGACCCCACCGGCGGCGGCATCCGCGCGTCGGCCACGAAGGGCCGCCTCGTGTGCGAGGCACTGAGCGGCAACACCGCGGTCACCATCGCCAAGGTCCACGGCAAGGCCATCGGCGCGGGGCTCGGCCTGGCCCTCGCCTGCGACCTGCGCGTGGGCTCCGACACCGCCTCCTTCCGCCTGCCCGAACTCGCCCTCGGCCTCCCCACCGCCTGGGGCGGCCTCCTCCCCCGGCTCCTCAACGAGATCGGCGCCGCGCGCGTGCGCGAACTCGTCCTCACCGGAAGGTCCTTCGACGCCCACGAGGCGCTGTCCCTGTCCGTCCTGCAGAAAGTCGTCCCCGAGGCGCAGCTCGACGACGCCATCGCCGCCTGGGCACGGCCGGTCGTCCGGCGCCCCGAGGGCGCCCTGCGCGTGACCAAGACCCTGTTGAACTCCTACACGGCCTCCACCCGCCTCGCCGACACCTCGGCCCTGGACGCGGAGCTCATGGCCGCGGTCGTGGCGGGCACGCACTACGCGCACCACCACGGCACGGTCCACCACATGTGACATCCTCCCCGCCCTGAACGACGCTGATTCCTGGCTCACGTGGGCCGGGCACCGGCGGTCCGCCGGCGCTCGCACGATCGGCACCAGCCGGTTCGGGACCGGCCCGGAGCAGTGTCACGCGGGCGGAGTTCGCGTCCCCGGGGGACACTGCTCCGCACGCGGTGCGGGTGCGGGTACGTTCCGGAAGAGGAAGTACGCGCCTGGGTCTCGCTCCGCACGCCGCGCAGTCCATGGTGGTCTGCGCGGGACCGCGAAGGTGTCCGAGCAGATCGACCGTCAGAGGCGGGACACCAGCCGCGAGTGGGCCAAGCGCGTGCCGTCCGACCACGATGCGCCTGCGGGTGGAGGACTTCCGGCCGACGTGCCGGGCGAAGTCCGCCATGGCCCGCAGGGCGGCGGACGCCGTGATCGGTGCGACGAGGACGGCCCTGACCGACAGGGGCCGCATGCACGGGCGGGACATCCGCCTGGAGCGGCCCGGCGGGCCCTGACATCCTGCTGGATGGCGGAATCCGCGCCACACGCAACGGAGTTCCGCCCGAGCCGCGCCCGACCACCCCGCCGACCCCGGAGGACCCGCCCATGCCCGCGGTCACGCCCGAGCCCCGCCAGACCACCGCGCTCATCGTCAACCGGCGCGGCCAGTACCTGCTGCACCTGCGGGACGCCGACAAGCCGATCAGCGACCCGGGCACCTGGTCGCTCCCCGGCGGCGCCCGGGAGGGCGAGGAGACGCCGGAGGAGGCCATCGCGAGGGAACTGCTGGAGGAGGCGGGGCTCACGATCGGCCTCACCCGGTTCGGGGTCGTCGAGCACCCCGGCCCGGACGGCCTCCCCCGGCCGCACATCCAGATCTTCCTCGGTCAGTGGGACGGCGACCCCTCCCGGCTGGAGGTGGGCGAGGGCATCATGTTCGCGTTCTTCGACGTCGCGACGACGGCCCATCTGACCATGGCGCCGTGGGCGGCACGGGTGATCGCCCGCCACCAGGCCGCCGGCGGCGCCGTGCCGACGTCCGGCGGGGGCCCGGGCCGTCAGATCGTTCCCAACGTCGTCGGCGCCCATCTGTACCTTGAACGCGACGGTCAGGTCCTGCTCGGCCTGCGTCACCCGGACTCGCGGTTCGCACCGCTGCAGCACCACTTCCTGGCCGGCCACTGCGAGCAGGAGTCGGCCGTCGCCTGCCTCGTGCGCGAGGCCCGCGAGGAGGCGGGCCTGGTCATCGACCCCGACGACGTGGAGTTCGCGCACGCCGTCCACATGCTCCACATGCCCGGCACCCGGCCCCGTCTGCAGCTGGTCTTCCGCGCCCGGCAGTGGAAGGGCGAGCCGCAACTCCTGGAGCCCGACAAGTGCGTCAGCTGGGACTGGTGGCCCGCCGACCGCCTCCCGGACAGCACCGTCCCCTACACCCGCGCCGCCATCGACGGTATCCTGCACGGCCGTCCGTACACCGAGATGGGCTGGGCCTGACGCACTCGCTCAGAAGCGCACGTAGACGTTCTTCGGCTGGGTGTACGCCTCCAGCTCCTCGATGCCCTCCTCCCGTCCCACGCCGGAGTTCTTCACGCCGCCGAAGGCGGTGCCGGGTATGTGAGCGGAGCTGGAGTTGACCCAGACGTACCCCGTGCGCAGGTCGCGGGCGGCCGCCAGGGCGGTGCGGAGGGACGTGGTCCAGACGCTGGCGGTGAGGCCGTAGGGCAGGGCGTTGGCCTCGGACACGGCCTCCTCGTAGGTGTCGAAGGGGGCCGCCACGAGGACCGGCCCGAAGATCTCGTCCGTGAAGAGGGGACCGCCCGCGCCGCTGGGCGCGGAGAAGAGGGTGGGGCGGACGTAGTAGCCCGGGCGCTCGGGGAAGGTGCCGCCCGCGACGAGGTCGAGGGCGGGGTCGGCGAGCCCCGCGCGGATGTAGGAGGAGACCTTGCTGTAGTGCCCCGCCGAGACCAGGGGGCCGATGTCGGTGCCGCTCTCGGAGGGGTCGCCGATCCGCAGGGCGTCCATGCGCCGGCCCACCTCCCCGACCACCCGCTCGTACAGCGACTGGTGCACGAGCAGGCGGGAGGTCGAGCCGCAGCTCTGGCCCTGCCACGTGAAGTTCATCCCGGCCATCACGCCGTCGATCGCGGCGGGCACGTCCGCGTCGTGGAAGACGATGATCGGGTTCTTCCCGCCGAGTTCGAGGGTGACCGTCTTCACGGCGGCGCTCGCCGCACGCGCCTGGACGCGCCGGCCCGTGACCGACGAGCCGGTGAAGGCGATGCGCGGGACGTCGGGGTGGGTCACGAGCCGTTCGCCCGCCACGGAACCGAGGCCCGCGACGATGTTGAGCACCCCGGGCGGCACGATGCGGGCGGCGATCTCGCCCAGCCGCAGGGCCGACAGGGAGGTCACCTCGGCCGGCTTGAGGACGACGGTGTTGCCGGCCAGCAGCGGCGCGGCGATGCGGGCCGCCGCGAACATGAGCGGGTGGTTCCACGGGACGATCCGCCCGACCACGCCGAAGGGGTCGCGCAGCGTGTAGTCGAGCGCGTCGTGGGCGGCCAGTGGGATGGTCTCGCCACGCAGCTGGAGCGCCAGGCCGGCGAAGTAGCGCAGCTGGGCCACCGCCACCCGGAAGTCGTTGCGCATGACCCCGATGGGGCTGCCGTTGTCGATCGTGTCGATCCAGGCCAGTTCCTCGCCGTGCGCCTCCACCGCCTCGGCCAGCCTGGTCAGCACGGCCGCCCGGTCGGCGATCGACGTCGCGGCCCACGACGGCGCCGCGTCGCGGGCCGCGCCGACCGCCGCGTCCACATCCGCGCAGCCGCCGAGGGGCATGCGGGCCGCCACCGTCTCGTCCGCCGGGTTGACCACGTCGAGCGTGCCCCCCGCGACCGCGTCGGTCAGTTCCCCGCCGATCAGCATGTGCCAGGGACGGTCCACGATCTCGCGCGTGCGGGGCCGCGCGGCGAGGGTGCCCTGCGGATGAGCCAGCCACGAAGTATGCATACATCCCATGTTTGCACCATTGGTGGATATATGCCTCAATTGTTTTGATTTAGTCCAGGTAAACACTCCGCCCCACCCGGCCCCGGGTACCGGGCGACCGGCATCACCCCAGGTGGGACGGGGTCCGCGGCGGAAGCCCGGGATGCGGGGCGCCGCGCCCGCTCAGCCGCCGTAGAAATTGCGCTGCCAGCGGTGCCGGGCCAGCACGTCGAGGTGTCCCGGCGCCAGGGCACGGCCGTCGCTCACGGCGGCGTTCCGCTCGACATTGCGCACGGAGCGCATGCCGGGGATCACCGTGGAGACCGCCGGGGAGCTCAGGACGAAGCGCAGCGCCGTCTCGGCGAGCTCCTCTCGGCCGATGCCGAGGTCCGCGACGATGGCGTCGACGTGCCGCTCGACCTGGGCGGGGCGGTCGCCGCGGAAGTAGCGGTTGCGGAAGTCGCCCTCCGGGAAGGTGGTCCCGGCGGTGACGAGGCCGGTCAGCCCGCCCTCGTCGAGCGCCACCCGGACGATGACGCCGACGCCGTGCTCCTGGCAGGCCGGGAGGAGGGCGTCCGCCGGGGCCTGGTCGAAGATGTTGTAGATGACCTGCACGGTGTCGACCACCCCGCTGCGCACGAGGGCGAGCGCGTTGTCGGGCTCGTGGTCGTTGACGGAGACGCCGAACAGGCGGATCTTCCCCTCCCGCTTCAGATCGGCGATCGTCTCCAGCCAGTCGCCGCGGCCCACCCACTCGTCGCTCCACACGTGGAACTGGAGCACGTCGAAGTGGTCCAGCCCGCTCGCCCGCAGGCTGGTCTCCAGGCTCTCGCGGATGTGCGCCCCGGGGAACGCCTCCGCGGGGTCCACGCCGTCGGGAGCGGGCCACAGGCGGTTCTTCGGCGGAACCTTCGTCGCCACCAGGATGCCGTCGCCCGCGCCGGCCCGCCGGCGGACGAAACGCCCCACGATGCACTCGCTCTCGCCGTAGCCGCGGGCGGTGTCGATGAAGTTCACCCCGAGGTCGACGGCCCGGTCCAGCGCCCGCACCGACTCGTCCTCGGTGGCGCCCACCCACGCCGACTCCCCGATGCCCCAGGCTCCGTAGCCGATCTCGGACACCTGAAGCCCGCTGCGTCCCAGGTCCCTCGTGCGCACAGTCGTCCTCCCGCGGATGCCGCCTCGGCGGCGCGATCGATCCCCGTCGGCACGACCATAGGCGATCACTCGCGAGGGCGCGGGACCGTCCCCGGCGGCCGGGCGAGCGGCGGAAATGCCGGAACGCCGGCATAGGCTTGATCGTCCTGACAAGATGAACCGGCGGTGGCTTCCCGCCAAGTGTCGTAAGAACGACACGCGTTCACGCTTCCGTCGCACGGAGAAGGATCATGCTCGAATCGATCGGCCTGAGCCGGCAGGACGAGGCGGTCTACGAGATCCTGATCCGCCGGACCCAGGCCACCGTCGCCGACCTCGCCCACGACGGCCATCTCGCCGCCGCGGCGGCCCGGCGCTCGCTGCAGACACTGGCGGCGCTCGGCCTCGCGATCCGCTCCCCCGGGCGTCCCGTCACCTACGTCGCGGTCTCCCCGGACACCGGCCTGGAGGCGGTGCTGCGGGACCGGGAACGCGCGCTGAACGACGTGCGCGGACAGGTCGCGGGCCTGATGGACGTCTACCGCGCCGCCACCCGCTTCGTGAACCCGGACGACCTCGTGGAGGTGGTCTCCGGCCGCGACGACGTCAACCGCCGCTGGGCGCACATGCAGCAGAGCACCCGTACCCAGGTCCGCGGCTTCGACCGGCCCCCGTACGCCGCCGTCGAGGCGCACACCGAGCCCAACCCGGACGAGCTCGAACTACTGGGCCGGGGGGTGGCCTACCGCGTCATCTACGACAGCAGCGTCCTGGCGCTGCCCGGCTGGCTCGACGACGTCACCGTCGGCATACGTCACGGCGAACAGGCGCGCATCGCCCCCGGCCTGCCCATGAAACTGGCCGTGTCGGACGAGCGGCTGGCCATCATCCCGCTGCTGCGCCCCGGCGACAGCGTCGTGACCGCCTGCTACATCATCCACCCCTCCCCCCTGCTGGACGCCCTGATCGCCCTCTTCGAGGCGATGTGGGAGCGCAGCGTCCATGTCCGGGCGCACGAGGCGGTCACGGCGGAGGACGGCCGGGAGGAGCTGTCCTCGCAGGAGGCGCGGCTGCTGACGCTGCTCGCGGCGGGCGCGACGGACAAGGCCGCCGGGCGGGCGATGGGGTGGAGCGAACGGACCGTGCAGCGGCACGTCACCAAGCTCATGCAGCGCTTCGGCGCGCAGACCCGCTTCCAGATCGCCATGGAGGCCACCCGGCGCGGCTGGATCTGACGCACCGTCAGGCCGTTGCGCCGGTGACCCGACCCATCTGGTGTCACGTGCCCCCAGATGGGTGTAGCCTCGTGGACATTGCGGTGCACCACCGCACAGATCGCACAAACCGCCGCCGGTGAGGGCACACCCGCCCCCGATGCGGCCTCCAAGGCGCAGCGCCCCCCTGCCGCTCAGCGGGTCGCTCGCACGCCGGACGCGCCGTCGCGGCGCGCCGGACCACCATCGCGCACACACCCCGGGCCGGTGCCGCGGCACGTCGGCGGCCACGGCCACGGGACCCAACAGGGGGCGGCCCTGCCGGCCGCCGCCGGAGGAAGTGCCCGCTATGACCTCCCTTGCCATGAATGCACATGAGAACCGGCTGTTCGTCGGGGGCCGGTGGGCCGCGCCCTCGGGCCACCGGACCATCACCGTCACCTCGGCCAGCACCGGCGACCACCTGGGTGCCGTGCCGGAGGCCGGCACCACCGACGTCGACCACGCCGTCCGCGCGGCCCGCGCCGCGTTCGACGCCCCGGGCGGCTGGCCCTCCTGGGAGCCGGAACGCCGCGCGGCCACCATGCTCCGGCTCGCGCAGGAGCTCGACGAGCGGAGTGATGCGACGGCGAGCAGCGTCAGCGCGCAGAACGGCATGCCGATCTCGATCGCCCGCGCGTACGAGGGGTCCGTGCCTGCCGCCCTCCTGCGCTACTACGCCGCTCTGGTCACCTCGGCGCCCGGAGTCGAGTTCCGGTCCGGTCTGCCCCGGGGCACCACCGAGGTCCGCCGGGAGCCGGTGGGCGTGGTCGCCGCCGTCATGGCCTGGAACTTCCCGCAGACCGTGGGATTCTTCAAGATCGCGCCGGCGCTGGCCGCCGGGTGCACGCTGGTCGTCAAACCGGCTCCGGAGACCGTTTTGGACTCGGTGCTGCTGGCCGAGGCGGTCGCGGCGGCGGGTCTGCCCGACGGCGTGGTCAACATCGTCCCCGGCGGGCGCGACATCGGCGCCTGCCTGGTCGCGCACCCGGGAGTCGACAAGGTCTCCTTCACCGGGTCCACCGCGTCGGGACGCCGGGTCGCCGCCGCGTGCGCGGCGCTGCTGCGGCCGGTGACCCTGGAACTCGGCGGCAAGTCCGCGGCCGTCGTCCTGGACGACGCCGACCTCATGGCGGACCCCGGCGAGCTCTTCGCCACCAGCCTGCTCAACAACGGCCAGACCTGCTTCGCCAGCACCCGGATCCTCGCACCCCGCAGCCGCTACGACGAGGTCGTGGAGGTCTACACCGCCGTGGCGCGCGGTGCGCGGGTGGGCGACGCCCTCGACCCCGACACCCAGATCGGCCCGCTGGTCAGTTCACGGCAGCGGGACCGCGTGGAGGGCTACATCGGCAAGGGCCGGGCCGACGGCGCCCGGATCACCACGGGCGGGGGCCGGCCGGCCGGTCTCGACCGCGGCTGGTTCGTCGAGCCGACCGTCTTCGCCGACGTCGACAACTCCTCGGTGATCGCGCAGGAGGAGATCTTCGGACCGGTCCTCACCGTCACCCGCTACGAGGACGAGGACGACGCCGTCCGCCTCGCCAACGACTCCGTGTACGGCCTCGCGGGCAGTGTCTGGACCACCGACCCGGAGCGCGGGGCGCGCGTGGCCCGCCGGATCCGCACGGGCACGATCGGCCTCAACGGGTACCAGCCCGACATCGCCTCGCCCTACGGCGGCGTGAAGGGCAGCGGGCTCGGCCGCGAACTGGGCCCCGAAGGCCTGCGGGCGTACCAGTGGTCCCAGTCGATCTACCGCCCCTGACCAGTCCTGACGCCGACGGCCGGCGACTACGATCGGGCACGGGCGGTCCGCCGGACCCCCGTGAGCCGGGTGCCTCCCCGCCCGGTTCGAACGGATGGCGCGCGGGCACCGTGTCCCGCTGTGCAAGCCGTACGACCAGGAGGCCCCGCCCATGACCACCCCACCCACGCCGTCCGGCGCCGCCGCCGGCCCCGTCCTGCCCCTCGACGAGGACCCGGCCGCCGTGCTGGAGGCCGCCACCTGGGCCATGGCCGCGATGGTCGGCACGCTGCACGACGCGCTCACCGCGCCGCTCGCCGAGGTACTGGCCGCCGACCCCCGGCGGACCGAGGTCCTGGAGGAGGCCGGTCTGGTGCGCCGGGAGGGGACCGCGTTCGTCCCGCACCCGTCGCTGGTCCCGCCGGACGGCCCGACGGCCCGCAGCGCCGTGGAGGCGCGCCTCAGCTCGATGCGGCAGGCCCTGACCGCGGCGACGGGTGAGGGTTCCGGCGGCTGGGCGGCGCTGGACGACCGGGTCCTGCTCCACCAGGGCCGGGCGTCGGCCGCGGTCGGCCGGGCGCTCGGCAGCCGGATCGTGCCCCAACTGCCGGGCCTGGGCGACCGCCTGGCCGGCGACGGCGGCCACATCCTGGACGTCGGCACGGGGGTGGCCGCGCTGGCCCTCGCGCTGGCCGAGGCGTTCCCCCGCGCCCGGGTCACCGGCATCGACGTACTGGAACGCGCGCTGGACCTGGCACGCGGTGAACTGGCGGAGGCGCGGCCGGGGACCGCGGACCGGGTGACCCTGCTCCGCCGCGACGTCGCCGACACCTCCGAACGGGCCGCGTACGACCTGGTGTGGCTGCCCGCCCCCTTCCTGTCGGAGGCGGTCCTGGAGACCGCCCTGCCCCGGCTGGCCGACGCGCTCGTGCCCGGCGGCTGGCTCGTGGCGGGGGCCGGCTCGCCGTCCCCCGACGGGCTGCGCCGGGCGGTAGGCCGCTGGAACGCCGCGCGCAACGGCGGTTCCGCCTACGACGCCGACCGGATGGCGGAGGTACTGGCCGCCCGCGGGCTGCAGGACGTGCGGCGGTTCCCGACCGTGCCCGGCGGGCCCGTGCTCGTGGCCGGCCGCCGCCCGCAGCCGAGCTGACGTCGACGTGACCGGCACGGCGCCCGGGAGCGGGGCCGCCGACGGCGAGGCGCTGACCGGCGGCATGATGAACGCGGGTGCGGTCCTCCGTCGTGGAGCCCTGGTGGAACGGCCCGCGCCGCGCACCGCGCCGGCGCTGCACGGCTACCTCCGCGCCCTCGGGGAACGCGGCTTCGACGCGGCTCCAAGACCTGTGCGTCTCACCGACGACGGCCGCGAGCAGCTGACCTGGATCCCCGGCGACGTCGCTCTGCCGCCGTTCCCCCGCTGGGCGATGACCGCGACCGCGCTGCGGTCGGTGGGAAGCCTGCTGCGGCGCCTGCACGAGGCGAGCGCGGGCATCCGCGTCGACTCCCGCGCCGAGTGGCCCCGGGCCCTGGCCGACCCGGAAGGAGGGACGATGCTGTGCCACAACGACGTGTGCCCGGAGAACGTCGTCTTCCGCGACGGCCGGGCGTCGGCCCTGATCGATTTCGACCTGGCCGCCCCCGGCAGGCCCGTGTGGGACCTCGCCATGACCGCCCGCTACTGGGTGCCCATGCTCGATCCCGAGTCCGCGGCGCCCCTGTACCCCGCCGGACTCGACGCCCCGGAGCGGCTGCGGGTCCTGGCCGACGGCTACGGCCTCGGCTCACGGGAGCGTGCCGGACTGCCCGCGCTGGTCGAGGAGGCCACCGCGTCCTGCCGGGCCTTCGTCGCCGGCCGCGTGGCCGGCGGCGACCCCGAGTACGGACGGATCCTGGCCGAGCGCGGCGGCTGGCAGCGCTGGGACCGCATGCAGGGCTGGCTCGCGAGCCACCGTCAGACGTTCACGGCCGCCCTGCTCGCCTGACCGGCCCGGCGCCGGGAACAGGGCTAACCCGTGGTGCCGAAGGTGACCCGGTAGTAGCAGGCCCCCTTGCAGGACATGGTCGCCGAGTCGTCGAAGGCGTAGGAGTAGGCGTACGGCGCGGCCTTCTTGAAGACCCGGGTGTAGTCGACCGGCCACTTCGAGGGGACGCACTTGGCGCGGCCCGCCCACGCCCCGCGGCAGCAGTACACGTCGCCGCCGAACGCCGCGCAGGGCGGCTTGCAGCCGATGACCCGGCCGCCGGACGTGGCCTGCATGGCGCTCGGGCAGACCACGGGGCTCGTGCAGGTGCCCTTGTAGCAGCCGGAGGCGCTGACCGGGTCGCTGCTGGTGGTGTGGGAGATGTTGATGTACATGGGCAGGTTGGAGCCGTCGACCATGCTCACGTCGTAGAAGTCCAGACCGGCGTACGCGTCGAAGGTGAACTCACCCAACGTGGTCGGCGGGTTGGGACCGGTGCACACGCTGGTGCAGTCACCGGTGCGGCAGGCGCTCGCGGCCGTCGTCGCGCAGCCCGTACGGCCCCAGATCCGGCCGCCCCACTTGTTCCCCACGGTCAGCGACGTGCTCTGCCCGGGGGCGAGCCTGCGGCCGTCGGGGTAGGCCGGCGAGTCGGTGACGACGGCCCAGATCGTCTCCTGCGTACGGTTGACCAGGGTGATCGCCCGGCTGCCGGCCGGGGCCGCGGCCTGCGACCCCGGTGCCTCGGGCGTGGCCTTGGCGCCGTGCGACGGCCGCTTGCTCGTCCTCGCCGACGGACCGGGCGAGCCGGAGGGCCGGTGGCTCGCCGAGGGGGAGGCCGAGGGCGACGCGGCCGGGGTGGTCCGCGTCGCCGCCGCGGAGGGGGGCTCGGCCGGGGCCGTGTCCCTTCCGGCCGTCACGGCGAGTGTCGCCGGGCGGCCGTCGTCCGCGCCGAATTGCGTGAGGGCCCCGTAGACCGCCAGAACCGCCACCGCGACCGCTGCTGCCGCGAACGTCCACCGCCGCGTGCGCGGGGACCTCGCTCCGTGCCGACTGCGTCGTGCCATCCTTGTGCCTTCCTCGTCCTCACCTGGTGCGTGCGCACGTATCGGGGACCGCGCCCGGGGGCGCCCGACAACACAAATCCGTGCGGCGATCCCGCGAAGTTTGTGTTGTCCGGGCTGCGGCCGGCCGTCTCCTGTATGTGCAGGCATCCCCGTCCGCCCCGATCGCGGGCCGGACGGGACAGGGCAGCGAGACCAAGTGCCGCGCCACGGGGCGCCGGTACGAAGGGAAGAGTGGAGTCACATGCGCAAGACCCACCGGAACGGACCCGGCGCCGGGGTGGTGGTGGCGGCACGCGCGGGCGACCGGCGGGCGCTGGACCAGTTGGTGGCCGAGTGCCTGCCGCTGGTCTACAACATCGTCGGCCGGGCGCTGAACGGCCACGCCGACGTGGACGACGTCGTACAGGAGACGCTGTTGCGCATGGTGCGGGGGCTGACGGAGCTGCGGGACCCGGGGGCGTTCCGCTCCTGGCTGGTGGCGATCACGATCCGGCAGGTCCGCGATCACGCGCGGCTGCGCGCGACGGCCCGGGACCGCAGCGCGGGCCTGGAGGCCGCCGAGCAGATACCCGACCCCGGCCTCGACTTCGCCGGGCTGACGATCCTGCGGCTCGGTCTGACCGAGCAGCGCCGCGAGGTCGCCGAGGCCACCCGGTGGCTCGACCAGGACGACCGGGAGCTGCTGTCGCTGTGGTGGCTGGAGGAGAGCGGCGAGCTGGACCGGCCCGAACTCGCCTCCGCGCTGGGCCTGTCGGACCGGCACGCCGCCGTACGGGTGCAGCGCATGAAGAAGCAGATGGAGGCCGCCCGCGTGGTGGTGCGGGCCCTGAACGCCACGCCCCGGTGCGCCGGGCTGCAGGCACCGGCCGACAACTGGGACGGCGTGCCGAGCCCGCTGTGGCGCAAGCGCTTCGCGCGGCACGTGCGCGGGTGCCCGGTGTGCGGCGGGATGGAGGAGGGGCTGTTCCCCATGGATCGCCTGCTGAGCGGGCTTCCGCTGCTGGCGCTGCCCCCGGCGCTCGACCCGGCGCGGGTGGTCGCGGCCGTCGTACGCGAGGCGGGGACGGCCACCGGGACCGGCGGGCCATGGTCATCCGGCGGTTCCGGGAACTCCGCGGGACACAAGGCGGTCGGCGGCGCGCGGCATGCGCACCGGGCCGCCCGGCCCGCGTCGCGCGTGTTCAGCGCGCCGGTCGTCTCGGGGGCCGCGGTCGCGGCCGTGGTCGCCGTGGCGCTGGTGGCCGCCGGGCTCACGACGGGCTCGTCCGGCACCCCCGGGAAGGCCGCGCCGCCGGCCCGGTCCGCACCCGCGGTCGCGGCCGCCGCCTCGCCGACCCCTTCGGCGCGTTCCGCGAGCCCCTCCCCCTCCCCGAGCACCTCGAAGTCGCCGACGAAGAAGGCCACGCCCAAGCCCACGCACAAGGCACCGGCCGCACCGCCCGCGGTCGCCGTGGCCTCCACGTCCAAGAAGGGCGTGGGCGTGTGGACCTTCCCGGGGGTGAGCAAGGCGCTCGCCGCGTCCGGGGCGAGCTGGTACTACACCTGGTCCACCACGCACTCGGAGGTGACGAGCCCGCCCTCGGCCGGATTCGTCCCGATGATCTGGGGCCGCGACTCCGTCACCCCGCAGAACCTGTCCCAGGCCAGGTCCCAGGGCCCGTACCTGCTGGGCTTCAACGAGCCCGACATGGCCCAGCAGTCGAACATGACGGTGGAGCAGGCCCTTTCGCTGTGGCCGCAGCTCATGGACGCGGGCAGGGTCCTCGGCAGCCCCGCGGTGGCCTACGGCGGCGACACCCCCGGCGGCTGGCTCGACCGCTTCATGTCGGGGGCGAAGGCGAAGGGTTACCGCGTCGACTTCATCACGCTCCACTGGTACGGCGGCGACTTCCGCACCGCGGAGGCGGTCGGGCAGCTCACGTCCTACCTCAACGCGGTGTACCAGCGCTACCACAAGCCGATCTGGCTCACCGAGTACGCGCTGATCGACTTCTCCCACGGCACCCGCTTCCCCTCCGCCGACCAGCAGGCGGCCTTCGTCACGGCCTCCACCAAGGCGCTGGAGGGCCTGCCGTACCTCCAGCGCTACGCGTGGTTCGGGCTCGGGGCCGACGCCTCCGCCCCGAGCAGCGGCCTGTTCACCGACGGCACGACGGCGACGGCCGCCGGCCGGGCCTTTCAGGCGGCGCACTCATAACGCCCCGGGCCGTCGGTCGATTCACAACCGTATTTAATTTCCCGGGACCTTCGCCGTTCCTGCCCGTTGGCTAAAGCCGGGACATGTCGGGAATGCCGATCCGGAATTGCGTGCTTGCGCCACCGGATCGGCCTCGGATAACTTGTCGACGCACCAACAGGCGGAGACATGGCCGGAGATGACCACTCCGGCCTTCCGGCACGCCGGAAACTTCGTCGCGCGAAACCGTCAGTCCTCGGGCAAGGAATTCTCAAGGAGAACCCTTGCCCCCTTTTATGTCGAGGAGTTCTCGTGCGCAGCCTGAGGTCGGCGAAAAACAATCCCACCGAAACGACGTCCCGCACCCGGCGCCCGGGCCGTCTGCGTCTGGGCGCCGTCGCGACCGCCCTGGGCGCGATGGCGGTCCTTGCCTTCCCCGCCGAGGCGAACGCCTCCGTGCTCCAGCTCCTGCCGCAGAACGCCGACGGACTGGAGCAGTCCTTCTCCCCCGCGTACGACTACGACGGGGACGGCTGCTACGCCACGGCCGCGATCGGTGCCGACGGCACCCTCAACCCCGGCCTGAAGCTGGGTGGGGACGTCAACGGCCACTGCCACGACTACGCCCAGCTGGCCAATGCCAACACGTACTCGCGCGAGAAGTGCAACAACGACTGGTGCGCCGTCGTGTACGCCAGCTACTTCGAGAAGGACCAGGCCACGCTCGGCCCTGCGGCCATCGGCCACACCCACGACTGGGAGCACGTCGTGGTCTGGATCCACAACAACCAGGTCGAGTACGTCGCGGCGTCCCAGCACTCCGGCTACCAGATCGCCGCCCGTTCCGCGATCCGCTTCGACGGCACCCACCCCAAGATCGTGTACCACAAGGACGGCGCCTCGACCCACTGCTTCCGCTTCGCCGGCACCAATGACGAGCCGCCGGAGAACGCCACCGGCGGCTGGTTCTACCCCCGGCTCGTCGGCTGGGAGGGCTACCCCGCGGGCTTCCGCGACAAGCTCATGAACGCGGACTTCGGCTCGGCGACCATCAAGATCAACGACGCCCGCTTCAACTCCACCCTCGCCAACTCCAAGCCGTCCGGCATCCCGTTCGACCCCAACGCCTGATCCACCCTCGTGGACGGTGCCCCGCCCGGGGCGCCGTCCACGAGAGGCCGCGTCTCACTCGCAGACGCGCTTGGGGGCCGTCGCACCCGGTCGCGCCCGGAAGCGCACCTCGTGCCCCGCGGCGTCGGTGAACACGGCCGCGGTCGGTGAGACCAGGGTCATCGTGCCGCGCTGCGTGGGGTTGTCCCAGCCCGCGGGCGGGTTGCCGGAACCGCCCGAGAGCGGCCGCACCGCCTCGAACCACGTCGGGCCGATACGGACGTCGTCGATGCCGCAGTGGGTGTAGAGCTCGAACGGCACCGCTTTCCCGGCCGCGGTGGCCGTCGTTTCGCGGGCGGCGGCACGGCGCGGTTGTTCGTCGTCACCGGAGCAGCCGCTGAGTACCGCGGCGGAGAGCGCCGCGACGAGGACGAGATACGTGATTCTGGGATTCATGCCGCTTCGACGCCCCGGCCCCGGTCCCGGTTCCGGGCCGGGCGCCGATCAGGCGCGGGGAGGCGTCGGCCCGTGCGGGAGCAGGACGGCGCGGCCGTTCGCGGTGCCCGTCGCCTGGCGGTGCCATGCGGCGGCGAGGCCGTCGAGGGGGACGGGTTCATGGGCGACGGTGAGCCCGCCCTCGGCGGAGCGCCGGGCGATCTCGACCAGGGAGGCGGCCCGTTGGGACGGCGTGAGTTCGTTGTTCGTGTAGCCGAGGATGCGCAGGGAGCGGCTGCGCAGTGTGCCGGAGTCGAGCGGGCACGTCTCGGCCGCGGAGCTGCCCAGGTTGACCAGGCGTCCACCGGTGCGGAGGGTGCGGGCCGCCGCCGCGGCCGGGGGACCGAAGAGCGGGTCGACGACCAGGTCCACAGGTCCGTCCGCCGCGGCGGCGATACGGGCGGCCAGTTCACCGACGTCATCGGTGTCGAGGACGACGACGGTGTCGGCACCCGCGGCATGGGCCCGCTGCCGCGCCGCCGCGGAGCGAGCGGCGGCCACGACCCGCCGGGCGCCGGCGGCGCGGGCCAGTTGCACCGCGGCCTGCCCGACCGCGCCCCCGGCGCCGAGGACGACCACCTGCTCCCCGGCCGCCAGTTCGCCGCGCCACGTCAGCGCCATGTGCGCGGCGACGGCGGACAGGCCGAGGGCGGCGACGGCCACGGGGTCCGCGCCGGGCGGCAGTTCCACCAGCGCCGCCTCGGACACCGCCACCTGCTGGGCCATGCTGCCGTCGCCTGGCGCCATACCGGCCGCCGTCGGGAACCAGACCGTGCGCCCGCCGTAGCTGCCCACGCCCTGGACACCGGGCACGTAGGGGGTCCGCGGCCGGCCGAAGTAGGAGGTGCCGCTCGCGCAGAGCAGGTCCAGCGGCGTCAGGGGCGCGGCGTGCACCTCCACCAGGACCTCGCCCTCCCCCGGCCGGGGCGGCTCCCGGTCGACCACGCGCGGCGGCCGGCCGGGCTCGGCGATCTCCGCCGCCCGCATGGTCACGTGGTGATGTCGGGGTAGGGCAGCGTCATGTGCGACAGCCGCCGGGCGTACTCCTTCTGGAACTCCAGCGGCCCGTGGTCGCGTTCGAACAGCCCGATGAAGAGCGTGATCGTGAGGAAGGGATGGGCGCCCAGCTCGAACAGCTTCGGGTAGTCGTGGGTGGACAGCGCCTCGCGCTCGGTGGCGTCGAAGCTCAGCCATGTCGAGGCCTCGCCGTGCAGGCAGTTGAGGATGCGGTTGGCGTACTCCTCCTCCCACGCCCGCACGGTGGCCACCGGTTCCTCGCGGTAGCGCTCCAGCAGCTCGGGGTCGCGGTCGACGGTGTACAGGAACTTGTTCAGCAGGTACTTGCTCACGAGCGGCCTCCGCGCGGGTACCAGGTGAAGTAGGCCTCCATGGTGTGGAACAGGTCGAACGTGTCGGTGTAGTCGGCCTTTCGGCCCTCACCGGCGACGCCCATCATCAGCATGAAGTCCATGAAGCCGTGGGTGGCGTTCCCCGGCAGGTGCAGGCTGTCGAGGGTGACCTCGGCGAGGCAGCCCTCGATGTCCCCGGAGGCGATCCACTCCACGGCCCTGCGGTCGAACTCCGGGTCGGGGCCGTGCGGCCCGAACTGGCGCGGCCCGCCGAGTTCCAGGGAGAGGTGGCCGGTGCCGATGACCGCGACGCGCTGGTCGGCGGGCCAGGACTCGATGAGCTCGCGTATCGCGCGTCCGAGCTGCACGAAGCGCTTGGGCTGCGGCAGCGGCGGCGCGAAGATGTTGGTGTAGATCGGCACGATCGGCAGGTCGTTCTGCGGCCGCAGCGTGATGATCGGGCACGTGATGGAGTGGTCGATGCGCACCTCGTTGGAGAAGGCGAGGTCGAATCCGAGGTCGAGGCCGCCGCGCAGCACGTGCGAGGAGAGGTCCTCGTGGCCCGTCATCAGCATCCGGGGCAGGCCGAACTCGCGTTCCTCGTTGTAGAAGTTCGCGTCGTAGAAGGGCGCCTTGCCCACGAGGAACTGCGGCATGTTGTCCAGCCACAGCTGGTGGAAGTGGTCGGAGCCGACCATGACGAGCACGTCGGGCCGCGCGGCGGTCAGTGTCGCGCGGAACGCCTCCACCTTGCGCACCCATTCGTCCGCGAAGGGCGGCCGGTCCTCCCCGGTGGCGTTGCTCGCCCGGTAGTAGAATGGGTGGTGGGTGGACGCGATGACCGCGACCAGCTCAGCCATGCGGACCTCCGTTGGTCTCGTCGGCGCGTGCGTAGGGGTCGGGTTCCACGGACCGGTTGTTCAGGTCCACGGACAGGAAGATCTCGTTGGCGACGGGGTGGCGCAGTTCCTCCGCGAGCTGCCCGATGAGCCCCGCGGTACGGGCCAGCAGGGCGAATCCGCGCAGCAGTTGCAGCGGCAGGCCGAGGTCGGCGAGCGCGGCACCGCACACCCCGGCGCCGTTGAGCGGCAGCGTCTTCCCCAGCACCTCGGGGTGGACCCGGCCGATGGCGGCGAACAGCGAGAGGTGCGGGCCGGCCAGCCCCTCCTCCTCGGCGATCCGGAAGAGCCGGGGGGTGCGGGGGTCGCCGTTCTTGTGCACGTGGTGGCCGAGGCCGGGAATGAAGCGCCCCTCGGCCCGCCGGGCCCGCACGGTGGTGAGCGCCAGCGCGTCCCAGCCGGCCTCGTCGGTGGGCGGCGGGCCGTCCAGGGCGTCGAGGACGTCGTGCAGGAAGCGGCCGCAGTCCTCCGTGACGCCGAGGAAGCGGGAGCCGCCGCCGAGCAGTCCGGCGGCGAGCGCGCCCTGCACGGAGTCCGGGGCCGACAGGTACGTCAGCCGGGTGACGATCGCGGTGGGGGTGAAGCCGTGGTCGGCCAGCGCGGCGAGCACGGCCTCGAAGACCCGGGTCTCCCCCGCCGTGGGCCGGCGCTGGGTGGCCAGCCAGAAGGCGAGTTCGCCGAAGCCGACCTTCCCCATCACGTCCTCGGCCAGGTCGTGGCCGAGGAGCGTGATGGACTCCGTCGACGAGGCACCGAGGGCGGTGGGGTACGTGGGGCGGGCGGCCCGGTCGGGCCGTGCGGGCTGCCCGGCGGGCCCGGTCATCGCCCCTCCCCGGAGTCCGCCGGGGCGGCGGAGTCGGCGGGGCCGCTCAGCCAGGCCCTCAACTCGGCTCCGTGCTCGTCCAGTTCGGGCGGGGGAAGCCGGTATCCGGCTGGGGTGTGCGAGAAGCGGATCGGGTGCCGTGTGGTGGGCACCGCGCGGTCGCCCTCGCCGACCTCGACGATCGGGTCGAGCCCGAAGCGCTCGGCCATGGCGAACCCGCCGTCGATGGTGTTGATCGGCCCGCACGGGATGCCCGCCTCGACCAGCAGCTCGAACCACTCGACCGCGCCGCGCTTCGCCAGCTGCTCCACCAGCAGCGGGCGCAGTTCCTCGCGCCGCTCCGTGCGGTCGGCGTTGCGGGCGAAGCGCGGGTCCTCGGCGACCCCGGGGATGCCGAGGACCTCGCAGAGCTTGCGGAACTGGCCGTCGTTGGCGGCCGCCACGATGAGGTCGTTGTCGGCGGTGGGCAGCGGCTCGTACGGGAAGACGCTGGGGTGGGCGTTGCCCATCCGGTACGGGACCACGCCTCCGGCGGCGTAGGCGGAGCTGTGGTTGACCAGCCCGGTGAGCGCCGAGGAGAGCAGGTTGACCTCGACGTGCTGGCCGTCCCCGGTGGCGTCGCGGTGGCGCAGCGCCGCGAGGATGCCGATGGCCGCGTGGTTGCCGGCCATGACGTCGAAGACCGAGATGCCGGCGCGGTAGGGCGGCCCGGCGGGGTCGCCGGTCAGGCTCATCAGGCCGGAGATCGCCTGGACCATCAGGTCGTAGCCCGGCACGTTCCGTCCGGGGCCGGTGCCGAATCCGCTGATGGAGGCGTAGACGACGCCGGGGTTGGCGGCGGACACCGAGCCGAAGTCCAGGCCGAACCGCTCCAGGCCGCCGGGCCGGAAGTTCTCGATCAGCACGTCGGCGCGGCGGGCCAGTTCCCGGGCGGCCGCGGCGTCGTCCGCGTCCCGCAGGTCCAGGGCGATCGAGCGCTTGCCGCGGTTGACACCCAGGTAGTACGTCGAGACGTCGCCGCGCACCGGGGGCGTCCACGTCCGTGTGTCGTCGCCCTGCGGGCTCTCCACCTTGACGACGTCGGCGCCCATGTCGGCCAGCAGCATGGAGGCGTAGGGGCCGGCCAGGATGCGGGAGAAGTCGGCGACCAGCACACCGGCCAGCGGCCCTGCCTGCGGGGACGGCTCAGGTGGCAGGTGGGTGTTCGGCATTCGGGTAGGCCTCCATGTCCGCACAACGGACGACTGTCCGCCACAGCGATTCTGGCATGTCACCCGCCGACGTCAAGACCTTCGCCCGCCCGATCCCCCGGCTGCCCGCCGGCCTCCCGCCCCGGGGCCCCGCTCAGCCCCGCTCAGCCCCGCTCAGCCCCGCTCAGGCCCGCGGCAGCGCGGCCTGCGTCACGTGCGGAACCGTCTCCAGCAGGGCGAAATCGGCACTGATCTCTCCCGCGGCCTGCAGCAGCAGCGGCAGATGGTGGTCGAGCAGGTGCTCCACGGACGTCTCGGCGGCGTGGGTGTTGACGTTCAGGGCGGCGACGACCCGGCCGGTCCCGTCGCGCAGCGGGACCGCGACCGACCGGATGCCGCGGGCGAGTTGCTCGTCGGTCAGCGCCCACCCGCGGGCCCGCACCTGGCGCAGTTCCGCGTCGCGCTCCTCGGGACCGGGCCGCCAGCGCGGTTCCAGCCCCGACCGGCTGGGCTCGGCGAGCACGGCGTCGGCCTCCTCGGGCGCCAGCGCCGCCAGCAGCACCTTGCCCAGCGAGGTCTGCAGGGCGGGGAAGCGCGTCCCGATCTGCACGGCCAGGGTCACGATCTTCGGCACCGCCACCCGGGCCACGTACACGATGTCCGGGCCGTCCAACTGCGCAACGGAGCAGGACTCCCCGGTGCGCCCGGACAGTTCCTCCATGTGCGGGCGGGCCACGTCCCACAGGCCCATCGACCGCACATAGGCCACGCCCAGTTCGAGCACCCGGGGGGTGAGCGCGTAGCCGCCACCGCCGGACGCGGTGCGCACATAACCGAGTTCCTGGAGGGTGAGCAGGATGCGCCGGGCCGTGGGCCGCGCCAGGCCGGTCGCGGCGGCCACCTCGCTCAGGGACATCGCCGGCCGGTGCGGCGCGAAGGCCGTGATCACCTCCAGGCCGCGCGCGAGCGCCTCGATGAAGTCGGGTCCGGTGCCCTCGCGTGGCATGTCGCCTCCAGCTGACGTACGGATTCGGTGCGCGGTCGATGGGAACGGTCCAGCCTAGCGTCCGTCAGGCGGACGCAGGTTCGCGCGAACGGCTCGCGGAAAGGCGGCCCTTGCGTTCGCCGTCGCGCCAGTTCAGGCCGGTGCCCCGCCCGGGCCCGCAGACCGGCTGACCCGCGGAACCGCCCGCCCGTCGCCTCACTCCCGCGAAGCCTCCGGCAGGCGGACGCGGCGTGCAAGACCCCCGCTCGGCGCGCGCCGGGGCGCCGCGCAACCGGTGCTGACAGATTCCTTGACACCGCCGACACACGACCTCACAGTGACAGAAATTCCAAGTGACCGCTTGCCGGACGAAAGTCCGTTGATCGGCCAAGGGCGGCTGCCTGCCAACCGCACTCATGGCGAGGAGTGGAGTTCGACGATGAACGAGCAAGCGGAGTTCCTGCCCGGCCGGCCCGTCCTGCTGCGCGGCGGCACGGTCCTGCCGATGGACGACCGGCGGCAGGTGCTCCACAACACCGACGTCCTGGTCCTCCGCGACCGGATCGCCGCGGTGGGACCGGACCTGCCCGCCCCGGACGGCGCCGTCGTCGTCGACGCCACGGGCGGCATCGTCATGCCCGGCATGATCGACACCCACCGGCACATGTGGCAGACCGCCATGCGGGGTTACGGCGCCGACTGGACCCTGACACAGTACTTCGTCTGGTACTACCTGGAGTCCGGCCGGCTCTTCCGGCCCGAGGACATCCACGCGGGCAACCTGCTGGCCGCCCTGGAGGCCGTCGACGCGGGCGTCACCACCGTCGTCGACTGGTCGCACGGCCTGCAGACCGTCGACCACGCCGACGCGGCGGTGGACGCGCTGCGGTCCGTGCCCGGCCGCTTCGTGCTCGCCTACGGCAACATCCAGCAGCCGCCGGCCGAGTGGACCGCCGCCCCGGAGTTCCGCGACTTCGTAAACCGCCGGATCACCGGGGACGACATGCTCGGCTTCCAGCTCGCCTTCGACGTGACCGGCGACCCCGCCTTCCCGGAGAGGCCCGCCTTCGAGGTCGCCCGGGACCTCGGCGTGCCGGTCACCACGCACGCCGGCGTGTGGGGTGCCACCGGCGACGACGGCATCCGCCTGATGCACGAGCACGGCTTCATGACCGACCGCACGGTCTACGTCCACGCCGCCTCGCTGTCCGCGGACTCCTACCACCGCATCGCCGCCACCGGCGGCTCGATATCGGTCTCCACCGAGAGCGAGCAGAGCGCCGGCCAGGGCTACCCTCCCACCTGGGCCATCCGCTCCCACGGCATCCCGGTGTCGCTGTCCATGGACACCAGCGTGTGGTGGAGCGGTGACCTGTTCTCCGCGATGCGCACGACCCTCGGCGCCGACCGCGCCCGCGAGCACCACGAAGCGCACGCCAAGGGCGAGACCGTGACGCACCTGGGCCTGCGCGCCGACCAGGTCGTGGACTGGGCCACCCGCGGCGGCGCCCGCACCCTGGGCCGTGACCACGAGCTCGGCAGCATCGAGACCGACAAGAAGGCCGACCTCGTCCTGATCAAGAACGAGCACTCCCCCGTCTCGTTCCCGCTGCTCAACCCCTACGGCCACGTGGCCTTCCAGGCCCAGCGCGGCGACGTGCACACCGTGCTGGTCGACGGCCGGGTCGTCAAGCACGACCACCGACTGGTCGGCGTCGACCTCGCGGCCGCGCGCCGCGAGGTCGAGCGGACGGTGGAGCACCTGCGCTCGCAGCTCGGCGAGGAGGGCTGGGCCCGGGGCATGAACCCCGACGTCCCCGAGACGAAGATCCTCGACAACCCCTACCAGTACACGGACTACCGCAGCAGCTCCACGCACAGCCGGACCGAGTGACGCCCCGGCCCGGCCTGCCTGACCGGCCCGGTCGCCGACCGGCCGCCACCGGCCGGCGGCCGGGTCAGGCCACGTCGACAGTGGGCGAGTAGATGTCCATCCACAGCGCGAGGTCGAGGACGCGCTCCAGCCCGTGCCGCGCGGCCTGCGTGTGCTGCGGGGCGTCGTCCTTGACCGCACGTTCCAGCCAGGCCTTGCTGACCAGGTCGAACACCGGGTGGGAGGGCTTGGCCAGCAGGTCCCTGCCGTTCTCCCGCAGTGCCGCGGCGTACTGCGGGTCCTGGGTGGAGGGGTAGGGGCTCTTGACCCTGTCGTACACGGACTGCGGCAGCAGGTCCACGGTGGCCTCGCGCAGCAGGCTCTTCTCCCTGCCGTCGAAGGACTTCAGCGCCCAGGGCGTGTTGTAGACGTACTCCACCAGCCGGTGGTCGCAGAACGGCACCCGCACCTCCAGGCCCACCGCCATGCTGGCCCGGTCCTTGCGGTCCAGGAGGATGCGCACGAAGCGGGTGAGGTGCAGATAGCTGATGACCCGCATCCGGAACTCGAAGTCGCTCTCCCCGTCGAGGCGTTGCACCCCGGTCAGCGCCTCGCGGTAACCGTCGTGGACATAGCCCTCCAGGTCCAGGGCCTTGGACAGGGGCTCGGTCAGGACGTTGCCGTCGTCCCCGAACTGCTGGGCGAAGTGCACCAGCCAGGGGAAGGTGTCGGCCCTGCGGGCCTCCTCGTCGAAGAACTGCTGGTAACCGCCGAAGACCTCGTCCGCGGACTCACCGGACAGGGCCACGGTCGAGTGCTGCCGGATGGCCTTGAACAGCAGGTACAGAGAGCTGTCCATGTCGCCGAGCCCGGCGGGGATGTCCCGGGCGCGGATGACCCGCGCGCGCACCTCCGGGTCGGCGAGCTGATCGGAGTCGAGCACGATGTCCTGGTGCTCCGTCCCGGCCAGTGCGGCGACGTCGTGGACGAACGGCGTGTCGGGAGTGGCGCGCAGGGCGTCCGGGACGAAGTGCTCGGTCTGGCCGACGAAGTCGACGGCGAAGCTGCGCACCGTCTCGCCCACGGTGGCCAGTTGGCGAGCGGCCAGCGCGGTCATCGCCGAGGAGTCGAGCCCGCCGGACAGCAGGGTGCAGCGCGGTACGTCGGCGACGAGCTGGCGGCGGACGATGTCGTCGAGCAGCTCGCGCACGCGGGCGATCGACGTCTCCTTGTCGTCGGTGTGCCGCTCGGTCCGCAGCGACCAGTACACATGGGTGCGCAGCCCGCCCCGGTCCACGGTCACCACGGTGCCGGGCTCGACCTCGCGCATACCGTCCCAGAACGCGTGACCGGGGGTCTTGACGAACGCGAACAGCTCGCGCAGGCCGTCGAGGGTGACATGGCGCGCGGCGAGCGGGTTGGCGAGGATCGCCTTGGGCTCGGAGCCGAACATCACGCCGTCGTCGGTCGGGTAGTAGTAGAAGGGCTTGATGCCCATGCGGTCGCGGATCATGACCAGCTTCTCGGCGCGGCTGTCCCAGATGGCGAAGGCGTACATGCCGTTCAGCCGTTCGGCGATTCCCTCGCCCCACTCCAGGTAGCCGTGGAGCACCACTTCGGTGTCCGAGGTGGTGGTGAAGCGGTGGCCGCGTGCGGCGAGTTCCTTGCGCAGCTCGGTGAAGTTGTACGCCTCACCGGAATACACCATGACCGCCGTACCGCCGTCGGGGTCCTCGGCCGCCATCGGCTGCCGGCCACCCGGCAGGTCGATGATGGCGAGCCGCCGGTGGCCGAGCGCGGCCGGCCCCTGCACCCAGGTGCCGCGGGCGTCCGGCCCTCGGCAGGCCATCGTCTCGGTCATCGCGTCCAGTGTGGCCTGCTCGTTGCGCAGGTCCCGCTCGAACGAGACCCATCCCGCGATTCCGCACATGCGTCTGCCTCCGGCTCTGGCGTGCCGTTGTGTGCCGCTGTGTTCCTGCGCGGGTCGGCCCCGGGATCCCGACTGGCGACTCCGCGCCGGGAGCACCATCACTGGGAGTGATGTGTATTAAGCAGCTATATGCCCGAGTCTGCGTCGATATGTGCTATTCGTCAAACGCCTCAGGCAACGATCACCGAGGGTCGCGACCTGCGGCTCAGGGACCGGAAAGGCGCCCCTGACCTGCGGCGACGCCATGACACAGCCACGCCGCGAGCCGACGCGCCCGCTCGCCGGCCCGGGCCGCGGATCGGTGCGCGGACATCCGTCCGGGTGAGCGGAGTGGCGGCGACGGATCACACGCGGGCGGAGACCAGCGCCCAGACGGACTTCCCCGACTCGTCGGGCGGCGTCCAGCCCCAGGAGTCACTGAGCGAGTCGATGATGTGGAGCCCCCGCCCCGACTCCGCGAGCCAGTCGGGCTCCTTCAGCACCGGGATGCCGGTACCCGGATCGGCGACCGTGCAGAGCACGGAGGTGTCGCGCAGCAGCAGCCCCAGCCACAGCGGCCGGTCGGAGAGCGCGCACCTCGCGTCCTCCAGTCCGTAGCGCACGGCGTTGGTCAGCATCTCCGAGACGACTATCGACGCGTTGTCGACCACCCTCAGCATGCCCCACTCGCACAGCGTGGACCGGGTGAACTGCCGGGCGGCGCCCGCCGCTTGGAGGTCGCCGCTCAGCCCGCAGGCGGCGAAACGTGTCCCGGGACCCTCGGGCAGGTCGAAGTCGAGGGGGGTCGCCGGGTGAGTCGTCATCGAGTACTCCGCGGAGCGTCGAGGGGGGCGCGGTGTCTACACACTCCACTATCCCGGTCGGATCCCTACCCGTGCAAGCACATCTGCAATTACAGTCGTAAGTGCAACTGTAAGTACGTCTGCACGTGCAGATGCACGTGCAGAACGCCAAGGAGGCGTATCCATGCGGGAGTTCGAAAACGGCGTCCCGGCCACCGACATCGACGGCGCGGTCTGGCGGAAGAGCGGCCGCAGCAACCCCAGCGGCAACTGCGTGGAGCTCACGGCGCTGCCGGGCGGAGGCTTCGCGATGCGCAACTCCCGCCACCCCGGGGGTCCCGCCCTCGTCTACACGCGCGCGGAGATCGAGGCCTTCCTCGGCGGCGTCAAGGACGGCGACTTCGACGACATGGCCGGCTGACGGACCCTCACACCACCGATGACCTGCCCTCCACCCTTTCGAAGCGCGGTCCCGTCGGCGCGCCGTCCGCGAACGCGTGCGGCGCGCCCGGGGATATGGCTGTATTCGCACGCCCATTGGTGGGAGACTGGCTGTCTGCCCAGTCACTCACGGGAGTCGGCATGACCGCCACGCGGCCGAGCAACGAACCGTCGATAAAGCAGTACCTGGAGCACCCGCGAGGCGGTCCCACGGTCCTGCGCATCGTGCTCGGCACCCAGTTGCGCAGGCTGCGGGAGGCGGCCCGCATCTCCCGCGAGGACGCCGGCGAGGCGATCCGCGGTTCCCACGCCAAGATCAGCCGGCTGGAGCTGGGCCGCGTGGGCTACAAGGAGCGCGACGTCGCCGATCTGCTCACCCTGTACGGGGTGACCGACGAGACCGAGCGCGCCGACTTCCTCAACCTCGCGCGCCAGGCCAACACACCCGGCTGGTGGCACCGGTACGGCGACGTCCTGCCCGGCTGGTTCGAGACGCTGGTCGGCCTGGAAGAGGCCGCCTCCATCATCCGTACCTACGAGGTGCAGTTCATCCCCGGCCTGCTGCAGACCGAGGAGTACGCCCGCTCCGTGATCCGCCTGGGGCACCCGCGGGCGTCCGGCGTCGAGCTGGAACGCCGGGTGGCGCTGCGCATGGACCGTCAGCGGCTGCTGACCGCGCCGGGCGCGCCGAGGCTGTGGGCGGTCGTGGACGAGGCGGCCCTGCGCCGGACGCTGGGCGGCCGGGAGGCCATGCGCAGCCAGCTGGAACGTCTCATCGAGGTGGCGGCGCTGCCGAACGTGACGCTGCAGATCGCGCCCTTCAGCGTCGGCGGCCTCGCCACGGCCGGCGGCCCGGTCACGATCCTGCGTTTCCTGGAGCCGGACCTGCCGGACATCGTCTACCTGGAGCAGCTGACCAGCTCGCTCTACTTGGACAAGCAGGAAGACGTCGACAACTACCTGGCCGTCATGGACCGCCTCAGCGCGGAGGCCGAGCCGCCGGCGCGGACACCGGGCATCCTGAACGACATCGTGAAGCAGCTGCTCTAGCCGCTTCCGCGCCGAAGGAATCAAGGCGTCGTGGCGCCCGGTTAGGCCTGCGGGCGGGCGGGCCGGACCGCCTCACGGAGCCGGCGCACGCTCCCCTTCCCGTTCCCGGGCCGCGCGGGGCCGGTCAGACCTTGCGGCCGACGCCGCCGAACTCGATCCACTCCTGCGTGGCCTGACGGGGTGCCAGGTCGGTGTCGGGGCGCCAGGTGGAGACCTCCACCAGGCCGGGCTCCAGGATCTGCAGTCCGTCGAGGAATCCGGCCACGTCGTGCTCCTGGCGCACCCGGCCCCAGTTGCCCTGCGTGCTGGCATCCATGAACTCGGTCACGAAGTCGCGCACCGACTTGTCCTCGCTGACCAGTTGGCACACCACGAGGAAACTGCCGGGCACCAGACGCTCCGCGACCCTGCGCACCAGACCCGCCGGGTCGTCGTCGTCGGTGATGCAGTGCATGACGGAGACGAACAGAGCCGCGACCGGCTCGTTGAAGTCGATCAGCCGCTCGACCTCCGGGTGGCCGAAGATGCCCTCGGTGTCGCGGAAGTCGGCCTGGATGACCGCGGTGTTCTCGTTCTCCTCCAGCAGCGCCCGGCCGTGCGCGAGGACGATCGGGTCGTTGTCGACGTAGACCACGCGCGAGGCGGGGTCGATGCGCTGGGCGACCTGGTGCACGTTGTCCACCGTCGGCAGACCTGAGCCGTGGTCGAGGAACTGCCGGATGCCGTACTCCCGCGCGAGCACGCCCACGACGCGCTGGAGGAACCGCCGGTTGTTCACCGCGAGTTCCTTGGTGCTGGGCACGACCTTCAGCAATTCCTCGGATGCCTCGCGGTCGACCGCGTAGTTGTCCTTGCCGCCGAGCAGGAAGTCGTACATCCGCGCGACGCTGGGTGTCGCCGTGTCGATCGCGGTCGGCAGCGGCTCACGTTCCTGGCTCATCCGGCCCCTCACAGTCTTCCCCACGCCCCGAACGCAGGGGTTGATCGCGGATCTCCATCCTAGGGGCAACGAGGCGGCGCCGAACTGTGGTTCTCCCATTCCGCATCAGGAATCGGCCGTGCCGGAAGGTTTTCTGAAATCCCCTCAGGCGGTGCACCGGGCGACATACCTCGCGTCCCGGCGGCCCCCGCGCGGAACGGGCTGACGCCGTCCGCGGCGGGCCGGACACAGAGGCGGAGAGCCGAGGCGCCGCCGTACTTCGTGCGGCATATCGTCCCTTGCATGGAACTCGATGCGCTGGACCGCGCCCTGATCCGGGAGCTGCAGCACGACGCCCGGCAGACCAACCGGGACCTGGCCGCCAAGACGGGCGTGTCCCCGTCGACCTCGCTGGAGCGGGTGCGGCTGCTGCGCGAGCGCGGGGTGATCACCGGCTTCCACGCGGCCCTGGACCTCGAGGCCGTGGGGCGCCCGGTCCAGGCCCTCATCGCCGTGCGCATCCGGCCGCCGGCCCGGCCGGTCATCGAGGGGTTCCGGGAGTGGGCGGCGCGGCTGCCGGAGACCATCGGCCTGTTCGTGACCTCGGGGGCGCACGACTTCCTGATCCACATCGCGGTCCCCGACGTGAACGGCGTCTACGCCTTCGTCATCGACCGTCTCACCGAACGCCGCGAGGTCGCGGACGTGCAGACCACGATGGCGTACGAGCACGTGCGGGCCCGTTCCGTCGAACCGGCCGACCCGGACCGGCGCCGGACCCGCTGAGGCCACCGGTCCCGCCCGGGGAGCCGCCGTACGGATGGGCACCGGACGGGCGGAACGCCGCACGAACTGCGCCGCGCGGCCGGGACACGCGGGGCCGCCCGAAGTAAGTTCGGGCGGGGGCGCCATCCGGCCACATACCTGCCTAGCATCTGCCCGGTCCACCGAACAGACGCGGCAGGAGAGCAGGTCATGACCGCCGAGAACATCACCCCGTCCCGCACCGCAACCGTCGGCTTCTCGCCCGAGGAGATCGACCCGGCCGCACCGACCCGCGCGGCCCGGCTCAAGTGGGTCGTCGTCGTCGACAGCGACCTGCCGCCGGGACGGGCCGTCAACGCCGCGGTCTGCGCGGGCGCGGCCACCGCCGTCGCCGTGACCGGGCTCCTCGGGGAGGACGCCACCGACTCCGAGGGCAACGCCCACCCGGGGCTGCCGTGGGCGGGCTGCACGGTCCTGACCGCCGACGCCGCCGCGCTGCGGGCGATCCGCGCCAAGGCGCACGCCTCCGCCGGCACCTTCGTCGCCGACATGCCCGCGGCCGCCCAGCAGACCCGCGTCTACGCGGACTACCTGGCCACGCTGGGCAGGACCGCGGCCGAGGACGTCGGTTACTGCGCGGTGAGCATCGTCGGGCCGCGCAACCGCGTCGACAGGATCGTCGGCAGGCTGCCTCTGATGTCGTGATCGCCCGCGGCGCGCGGACAGGCCGCCGGAAACCCGGTGGAACGGGGACGGCCGCCCGGCCTAGGGTCGGAGCATGAGCACCCGCGTCTTCCGCATCACCGTCCGTGGCGTCTTCGACGGCCTCGGCCCCGAACAGCGCTCCGAACTCCTGGCCCGCGCCGGGGAGCACGACGTGCTGCACGCGGCCTTCACCCCCGAGGGACACCTCTCGTACGACATCGCCGCCCGCCCCGCGTTCACCTTCCGCTTCCAGGACTCCGGCGAGGCCGAGGAGGACATCCTCGAGGCGACCGAGCGCGCCGAGCAGGCGGCCCGGGCCTGGCTGACCGGACGCGGCTACGGCTTCAAGAACCTCCGCGCCCAGGCCGAGGACCTCTCCCAGGCCCCGCTCGGCAAGCGGCAGCGCCGCGCGGCCGCCATGGGGAATCCCGCCTGACGATCGGCCCGCTACGCCTCGCGCGGCGGGACGTAGAAGCCGGTCGTCGCGGCGACCGCGGCGGCGACGACGTCCTCGGGCGCGCCCGAGGCGGCGTAGGCCTCGCCCCATGCCTCGCTGCTGCGCGTCATGCACACCCGCACCTCGTCGGACTCCGCGAACTCGGCGGCCTGCTCGGGGGTGGGGAAGTCACCGGCAAGGTAGCGGCCGAACCCGAGGAGCGCGAGGTCCCAGCCCACGCCGACGGCTCCGGGGCCGAACTGGTCCCACATGCCGGGCGGGACGACCGCGACGTGCTCGAGTTCGAGGACGGTCCGCTCGTCCTGCTCGGTGAGCCGCACCGCCACCTCGCTGAAGCCCGGCGCCTCGCCCATCACCCAGCTGACGCGCAGCAGTCGGGGCGGTTCGCACTGCAGGATCTCCCCGCCCGCGTTGCCCTCCAGCTGGTAGTGGCCGCCGAGGCGCAGGTCGCCGGTGACCGGGAGGAACCAGCGCTGGATGCGCTCGGCGGTGGTGCAGGCGTCCCACACGTCCTCGATGTCCGCGTCGTAGGCGCGGCGGAGCAGGACCGTGCGAGCCTCCTCTCCGGAGACGTCCCGGGAACCGACCTGCCGGTGGACGTGGTTGATCTGGTCGACGATGTCGCTCATGGCGTCTCTTCCTGTTCCTTCCCGGAGCGGGGGGCGTGCCCCGCCCCCGGCCGTGGTCCCTGCCGCCGTTCCCCGGCGATCCGCCGCTCCCGGCGCCCGCGCGCCAACTCCGTGCCCAGCGCGTCCAGCCGCTGCTCCCAGAAACCGCGGAAACGCTCCAGCCAGGCGTCGACCTCGCGCAGCGGGGCGGCTTCCACGGCGTAGAGCCGCCGCGTCCCCTCCGCGCGGACGACGGCGAAGCCGTGTTCCCGCAGCACCCGCAGGTGCTGGGACACCGCGGGCTGCGAGATGCCGAACTCCTCCCGGATCGCGTCGCTGATGGCACCGGAGGGCTGCTCACCGGCGGCGAGCAGCTCCAGTATCCGGCGGCGCACCGGATCACCGAGGATGTCGAATGCGTGCACGGCGAGAACTATGCCAGCGTCCACTTATATAAGCAATCACTTATAGAATGCCCTCGCGGAAGCGCCGGCGGCCCGGGGCGGTCCACCGCCCCGGGCCGTCCCGGTCCGCATCCGCCGTCCCCGGCCTCACGGGGCCGCGGGGTCGCGGAGGCCGTCGTCGAGGGTCCCGTAGTTGTGCTGCGGCAGCACGTCCGCGTCGTAGTCGGCCTTGACCCAGGTGCCGAGCACCATCTCGGCGGTGATGCCGGGGCCGAAGCCGGCCAGCAGGCCGCGGTGGCCGTCGAGTGCCGTGCCCTCGTCGAACATCCGGGCCAGGGCGTCGAGCACGACGCAACTGGCGATGTTGCCGTACTCGGTGAGCGTGGCACGGCTGAAGCGGAACGCCTCGGGAGCGACGCCGAGGTAGCGGCTCAGGTCGTCCAGGATGCGCGGGCCGCCCGCGTGGATGACGTAGAAGTCCAGCTCCGACGCGTTCCATTGGTGCTCCGCGGCCACGCGGCGCAGGACCGGCGCCAGCGGCTCCATGGTGCCGGGCACGCGCTTGTCGAGCTGGAAGTGGAATCCGGTCTGGCGCACCGCGTAGGAGATCCAGGCCTCGGTGTTGGGGATGAGGTAGGAGGAGTTGCGCTCCAGCCGCATCCCGGTGCCGCCGTTGCCCCGCACCACGGCGGCGGCGACACCGTCGCCGAACAGGCCGTTGGACAGCAGCGTTCCGACGCTCAGGTCGGTCGGCTGGTAGCACAGCGAGCAGAACTCGCAGGCCACGATGAGGGCGTTGGCCTCGGGGTACGCCGTGCAGAAGTCGTGCGCGCGGTTGATGGCCGCGCCGCCCGCCGCGCAGCCGAGTTGGGCGATGGGCATCTGCCGGGTGTCGTGCCGGAAGCCCATCGTGTTGATGAGCCACGCCGTCAGCGACGGCATCATGAAGCCCGTGCACGAGACGTAGATGATGAGGTCGATGTCGGCGGCCGTCAACTCCGCCTCGTCCAGCGCCTGGCGCACCACCGCGGGCACGCGCGCCTTGGACTCCTCCTCGTAGATCTCGCTGCGCACATCGAAACCCGGATGTTCCAGCACCTCGTCGATCGGCCGTATCAGGTGCCGTTTCCGTACGCCGGTGTTCTCGATGAGCCTGAGGGTCAGGCCGAGTTGCGGGTGGTCTTTGTGCAGCCGTCGTGCCAGCTCGAGCGTTTGTTCGCAGGTGATAACGTTGTCGGGAACCGCGATCACCGGCTTGCACAGAACTGCCATGATTGGCTCCATTCCTGTCCCTCTGCGGGCAATGGTCCACGTGGTGCCCCGCCCCGGTGCATTTCTTCCGGGGCGGACCCGTACCTTTCACGGAAAGGCGATAGGGAGGTACGGGCATTTCGCATGCGGCGCCCCAATGGCGCCGGTATTGCACGTGGGCCCAAACGGAGTCGGATGACACATTCGGACCGGCCACCGCCGGAATGGCGTTGTGGCCCATTCGGTTTCTGGTCCGCCCAACAAAAAGTACGGCAGCCGGACCGGGAGCGCACGTCGGAGGCGGGGCGGCCAAGCACCGCACGGGCGCCGCGCCACGGCGCCGGCCCCGCCCCGTACGGGCGGAACCGGCGCCGGAGGGCACTCGGGGCGGTTCCTACCAGCCCACGTGCAACGCCACCGGGTAGCGCCAGATCGACGTGGCGCTCCAGCGCACCTCCTCGGCCGGCTTGGCCAGCCGCAGCTCGGGGAAGCGGCGCAGCAGCTCGGTGAAGGCGACCTGCAGCTCCATCGTCGCCAGCGGTGCCCCGAGGCAGTGGTGGCCGCCCCAGCCGAAGGTCATGTGCGGGGCACCGGTGCGCTCCAGGTCCAGTTCGTCGGGGCGGTCGAACTTCGCGGCGTCGCGATTGGCGGTCAGGTAGGAGACGTGCACAATGTCCCCGGCCCTGATCAGGACGCCGCCGAGTTCCACGTCCTCGGTGGCCACCCGCGGGATGCCGACGCCCTTGCGGAACGGGATGTGCCGCAGCATCTCCTCGATGGCCTGCGGGATCTTCTCGGGGTGCGCGCGCAGTGTCGCCAGCTCGCGGGGCCGGGTCAGCAGCGTGTAGGCGATGTTGCCGATCTCGTTCGAGGTCGTGTCCTGGCCGGTGATCAGCAACACCATGGCCATGACGGTGAGTTCCTTGTCGTTCAGGATCTCGTCGCCGTCGCGGGCCGTGGCCAGCACGCTGATCAGGTCGTCGCCGGGGTGCGCGCGCCGCTGCGCGGTCAGCTCCGCGAAGTACGCGCGCAGGTCGGCCTTGGACCGCACCGCGTCGTCACGGTTGTCGGGGCTGAAGTCCATCAGCGTGCGGGCGTGGGCGCGCAGCCGCCACCGGTCGTCCTCGGGGATGTCGAGGACCTCGCAGATCGCGGTGAGCGGTAGCGGAGCGGCCAGGTGCTCCACGAGGTCGGCCGGCGGACCCTCTGCGGCCATCGTGTCGAGGAGCTCGGTGACGACCCGCTCGATGTGCGGGCGCATGCGCTCGACCTGGCGCGGGGTGAAGCCCTTGGAGACCAGGGAGCGCAGCCGGCTGCTGTCCGGCGGGTCCATCACGTTGATCGCCTCGTCCTGCACGATCGGCTCCGGGGTCATGCGGGGGAAGTCCCGGCCGACGACGCCGCGGCGGCTGAAGCGCCGGTCGGTCGTCACCGTCCGGACGTCCTCGTAGCGCGTGACGAGCCACGCCTCGCCCTCCCCATGGGGCAGCTTGATGCGCGAGATCGGTTCGTTCTCCAGCAGGTGCTTCAGCTGGGGGTCGAATTCGAGGGCCACGGCGAAGTCGAAGGGGCAGTCGTGCGCGGAGGGGCCGGAATCCATGCGATGCTCCAGTGAGCCTGGACGTCAGGGAACACCTCACAACAAATCGCCCCCGGACCCCTGACGGCCACCGCAGCAAGCCCATCCGGGGGACCGGCCGCCCCGGGCGGCGTGCCGGCCCGGCAGCCCCACGAGCGGCACGGTGCGGGTGCCCCGGGTCCGGTGCGTCCGGTGCCCCGGGTCAGGAACGGCGGCGGGGTTTGCCCTGCTTGCCGCCCCGGCCGGTACCGCCGCCCTTGGCGCCCCCGGAGGCGCCGCGCGGGTTCTTGCCGCCGGCCCGCCCGCCGGTCTTCCCGGCGCTCTTCCCGGCCGCCGGCTTGCGCCGCGCAGCGCCGGCGTCGGCACGCCCGTCCTTCGTCTGGGCGGGGGCGTCGGCCCGACGGCCCCGCGTGCTGTTGACCGTCCGGCCCCGGACGACGCCGATGAAGTCGTCGACCATGTCGGTCGTCGCGTCCTCGGGCCACGACAGCGCGACGCGCGACTGCGGGGCGTCGACCAGCGTGCGGTAGGTGAGGTCCCGGCGGTGGTGCAGCCGGGCCAGGGACTGCGGGACGACCAGCAGGCCCACCCCCGCCGCCACGAGCTCGACGGCGTCCGCCGTGGTGGCGGGGCGCTCGATCGCGGGCCGGCCGGGGGGCCGCTCCCAGTCGATGGTGTCGTCGAGGGGGTGGAAGACCACCTCGTCGGCCAGATCGCCGGTGCTCACCTCCTCGACCGCCGCGATGACGTGGTCCTTGGGGATCACGACCACCGTCGTCTCGGTGTAGAGGGGGATCGCGCTCAGGTCCGTGCCGTCCACCGGGAGCCGTACGAAGCCCGCGTCGGCACCGCGGCCGCGCAGCACGCCCGTCGCCTCGGCGGAGGGGACCGCGACGAGTTCCAGCGGGACGGCGGGGAACCGCTCCTGCCAGATCCTCACCCATTTGGCGGGGGTCACGCCCGGCACGTAGGCGAGCCTGAACTGGGGGGATGCTTCCGAGCCTGTCACCAGGACAGGCTACCCGGGCCGCGGCGGGGGGCGGCCCGTCCACGCGGTCGGGGGTGCCCCGCGGGATCGATATCCTTGACCCATGACGTCGCACCACGCCACCCAGACCATGAAGCCCGCCACCGCGGCCAAGAAGCTGGGTGTGTACCTCGAGGCCACTCCCGCCGCGTTCCGGGAAGGCGTCGTCTCGCGCGACGAGCTCAACGCGCTCCAGGCCGACCCGCCGGAGTGGCTGCGGGAACTGCGGCGCGACGGGCCGCACCCGCGTCCGGTCGTCGCGGCCAAGCTGGGTGTCTCCATCGCGGGCCTGGCGCGCGGCGGCGTCACCGAGCCGCTCACGACCGAGCAGATCGACGCGCTCAAGCAGGACGTCCCGGAGTGGCTGGTGCGGGAGCGCGCCACGCAGGCCGAGGTCCGCAAGGAGGCGGCACGCCTGAAGGAGCGCGACGCGGAGCGCCGGCAGCAGGCGAACGGGCCGCGTTCCTGATCGACGGTCCCCCTGGTCGGCGGGGTCCCCGGGGCTCCGGGGACCCGCCCTGCGTCACACGGACGTGGGGAGTGAGCCGCGGACGACGAGGTCGAGCAGACCGGGGAAGCGCTCCTGGAGGTCGTCCCGGCGCAGTGTGACCTTGCGGCTGTTGCCGTAGTTGACCTGCCGGATCAGTCCGGCCTCGCGCAGGACCCGGAAGTGGTGGGTCATGGTCGACTTGGAGATCGCGAGGCCGAAGGACGCGCAGGTGCGCTCGGTGCCCCCGGATTCCCGGCACAGTTCCTCGACGACCTTGCGGCGCAGCGGGTCCGCCAGGGCGGCGAAGACGGAGCCCAGATCCATCTCCCCGACCTCGGGGTGGCCCTCGGCGTCCGGCATGGCCCCTCCTGGTCCGCTTCCGCCCTGGATACGACAATCACCATACCTCAGGGGCGACAACGCCCTCCGGGGCACACTTCGCGACAGGTACGTCTTGCGCCTTACCTTGAGGTAGAGGTATGAACGTATGCGTACCTCGCGCCCGGCTCTGCCGCCGCGCGCGCCGCGACCCGCCGAAAGGACCGCTCCGTGCCCCTCCCCCACGACGCGTCCGAGGGAGGCCGACGCCGCCCCCGCGTCCGTCGCCTCCGCATCCCCGGCACCGTTGCCGCACCCCTGCCGTGCCGCGAACTCCGCGCGGGGCGAGGGCAGTCGGGCGCGGCCGGCCATTCGGCGCCCGCGCCGCGGGACGGCTGAGCGGACCGGGGTCCGACCGCGATATGGTGCGCCCCGGGAGGGTCCTCGGCGTGCGGCGCCGGAACGCCCAGGGGAGGGACGTGCCATGGGCGCACCAGACGCCGCGATCCAGCGGGCCGAACGGGCCCTCGGCGTCGCCTTCCCCGTCGACTACCGCACGTTCCTCGCCGACCCGGGTTCCGTGGCCCGGTACTTCCTGCCCGCCGGCGACTTCCTGACGCTCTGCCCGGCCGACGAACTCCTGGGCCTCAACGACACGGCGGGCCCGGCCGGCCACCTCCCCGGCGCGGTGGTCATCGGCGGTGACGGTGGCCGCGAACTGCTGGTCTACGACTTCCGGCAGCAGCCTCCCCCGCTCCTCCTGGTCGACTCCGCGGCCGCCACCTGGTCCGAGGGCCTGCGCCAGGCGGCCTCGCTCACGGAGTTCCTGACCCGCTTCCCGGAACACGGCTGGCGCTGGCAGTAGCCGGACACCGCCGACGGCCCGCAGGCGAGCTTGCATCGTCAAGCATTCTCATGATCTTCTTGATTGACACAGCAATCATCGCGGTGTGCCGCTCCGCGTGTCGGCGGGTGGCTCATGGTGCCGGGCGCAGGCGGGAGGGGTCCACCGCACAGGACGGCCCGCACGGCGTCAAGGCGGGCCACGCATCACCGATGAACGGACATCAATGAAGAACGTACGGATTCGGCTGACCGCGCGTCGCGGCGCGGCGCTGAGTACCGCAGCACTGACCGGCGCAGTGGCACTGGTGGGATTCGCGGCAGGCCAGGCGGGCGCCTCTCCCGCCGGTCACTCCGGGCGGGACCACGTCGCCCTCGGCGACTCCTACGCGTCGGCTCCCCTGGTCCCCGACCAGGTGGACACGACCTGCTTCCGGTCGAGCCACAACTACCCCTCGCTCGTGGCGGCCCAGCGGCACGCGGACCTCACCGACGTCAGCTGCTCCGGTGCGACCACCGCGCAGATGACCGCGCCGCAGGGCACCGCACCGGCCCAGTTCACCGCGCTCGAGCGGGGAACCGACGTCGTCACCGTCAGCATCGGCGGCAACGACATCGGCTTCAGCAGCGTCATCGCCACCTGCGCCGGCGTCACCTCCTCCGACCCCGCCGGGGCGCCCTGCCGGGCCCACTTCACCAGCGGCGGCAGCGACCGGCTCGCGGAGCGCGTCGAGCAGACCGCGCCCAGGATCGCCGAGGTCATCCGGGGCATCCACCGGCGGTCACCCCACGCCGAGGTCCTGGTGGTCGGCTACCCCGACCTGTTCCCGGACGACGGTGCGGGGTGCACCAGTTCCTCGGTGCCCTTCGCCGCCGGTGACTTCTCCTACCTGCGCGACACGGAGAAGAAGCTCAACAGCATGCTCGCCGTCCAGGCCCGCGAGAACGGCGCCCGGTACGTCGACACCTACACCCCGACCATCGGTCACGACATGTGCCGGCCGACCGGCGAACGCTGGATCGAGTCGCTGGCCCCGGCGACCCCGGCGGCTCCGGCGCACCCCAACGCCCAGGGTGAGCAGGCCATGGCCACCGCCGTGGCGCGCACCCTCTCGCACCACCACGAGCCGCACCACAGCCACCACTGACCCCCTGGCGCGCCCCTCCGGCCACCCCGGAGGGGTGCGCCCCTGGGTGCGACGGCTCGGGTATCTGCCGGCGTCCCCCAGGACACGGCTGCTCGGCTGTTCTCGGGCAGCCCGCAGAGGTCAGTTCTCGACAGCCTCCGCGATCCGCTGCGCGGCCTGGGCAGGGGTGAGGCGCGTGGTGTCGACGACCTCGGCCTCGTGACGGAACGCGGAGGGGCCGAGAACCGTGTCCCCCTCGATGCGTCCGCGGAGGGTGACCTGGTCGGCGTGGAGGACGAAGTGCCTGACGGGAATGGCATGTCGGGCCAGGCCCGTGCAGATCTCGCGCCAGTACGGCTCGACCAGGACGGTCATCGGCACGATCAGGGTGCCGCCGGTGTAGTCGAGCACGCGGCGGGCGGTCTCGACGACGAGCGGCCGCCACGGCGGCCAGTGCTGGAAGTTGTCCGAGCCGGGTCCGGGCAGCGCCGGCGTGATGTCCATGAGGGTCTCGCCGACCTTCTCGGCGTCGAACACCCGTGAATCCGCGAGCAGTCGCTGCACGAGTGCGCTGGTCGTGGTCTTGCCGGCGCCGTGGGTGCCGTTGAGCCGTACGATCATCCGCCCACGCTAGCGGCATGGGGGTGCCGTCCCCGCCGACCGCTCGCGCCCACCGTACGCGCTGCGTGATCGAATCCCCAGCACGAAAGGGCGGCCTCCGCCCCGGCCGGTGAGGTGGCTGAACGCGGCTGTGGCCGACGGGCTACTCCGCCTCGCCCACGCCGAAGTGCCGTTCGTACGGCGGGAAGCTTTGGACCTCCTTTGAGCTTGACCGGCGAACGCCTCTGGCCCGGCCGTGCGGTGGGGTCGATCAGAGGGAGGGCCGACCTCGCGCGGCGGCCGTCACAGGGCCCCGGCGTCCCGGGCCGTCCAGACGCTCGGATAGATCGGCCGGAAGCCGAGCTCCCGGCGGATGCGCTGGTTGGACACGATCCCGAACCACGGGTCGGGGTCCGTGAGCTCGTGGAGGCCGGCGGGCACCTCGACGCCGTTGAGCTGGTGCAGCTCGACCGTCGTGACCGGGGCGTCATCGGCGATGTTGTAGATCCGGCCCGCGATGCCCGGCGCGTACAGCAGACGCATCAGGCCCTGGGCGACGTCCGCGTGGTGGGCCATCTGCAGGCGCTGGTGCGGAGCCCAACCGGACGCCCAGCGCAGGGAGTCGGCGAGGTGCGGGTCGCCCTCGCCGTAGACGAAGGGGAGCCGCCCGATGCGTACGTCCAGGCCCTCGAGCGCGAGCAGTTCGCGCTCGGCCGCGGCCTTGGACTCGGGGTAGGCGCCCCACATCTCGCCGCCGGGCCGGCTCTCGTCCTCCTCGGTCAGCGGGCGGCCCCGTCCGACGCCGTACACATTGTTCGTGCTGACCTGCACGAACCGCTCCACCCCGGAGGACTGCGCGGCGCGGCCCAGGGCCACCGCGGCGTCCCGGTTGACGGCCCACGCCTCCTCGTCCGGCACCCCGCGGAAGGAGGCGGCGACGTTCACGACGGCGTCCACGCCGACGAGCGCCTTGCCGAGTGTCTCCTCGTCGCGCAGGTCCCCAATGGCGACCTGGGCGCCCAGTTCCGCGAAGCGCTCGCCGCGGGCCGCGTCCCGTACCAGGACCCGCACCTGCTCGCCCGGCTGCCGCTGGGCCAGCAGCCTCGGTACGAAGCGGCGTCCGACCTGTCCCGTCGTACCGGTCACCAAAGTCAGCATGATGTGCTCCTCACGCACTGTTTCCCGTCGTTGACGACCAGCCTCGGCGGATGCCGGAACGACCGGGAGAGACCTCTCCATCAGGGGATCGGCAGTCCCTGGATAACCCGGACGGCCTGCCGCACCCTGGAGGGGTGAACCGAGGTGAACTGGCCGACTTCCTGCGCCGCGCCCGGGCCCGCCTGGCCCCCTCCGACGTGGGCCTCACGGTCGGCGCCCGCCGCCGTACGCCGGGGCTGCGCCGCGAGGAGGTGGCCCAGCTGGCCGGCATGTCCGTGGACTACTACACGCGGTTGGAACAGTCCCGGGGCCCGACACCGTCCCGCCAGATGCTCACCGCGCTGGCCCGCGCCCTGCGCCTGACGGAGGACGAAGCCGACCACCTCTTCCACCTCACCGGGGAACAGCCGCCGCGCCGGGAGGCGACCAGCACGCACGTGCGCCCGGGCCTGCTCCTGGTGCTGGACCGGCTGCACGACACTCCGGCGATGGTGGTGACCGACTGCGGCGAGGTCCTGGCCCAGAACGCGCTGTCACGAGCGCTGAGCGGAGACGTCCTCGCCCGGCCGCCCCGAGGACGCAACATGATCCGCCGCTTCTTCCTGGACCCGGCGGCCCAGGAGCTGTTCCCGCCCGAGGACCGCCCCGAGCGCGCCCGCGAGCAGGTCGCCGACCTGCGAGCGGTGGCCTCGGCCCGCCCCACGGACCCCGAACCCTCCGCCCTCGTCGCCGAACTATGCGCCGGGAGCGAGGAGTTCGCCCGCCTCTGGGACGAACACGAGGTCGCCGTACGCCGCGCCGCCACGAAACGCTTCCGCCACCCCTCGATCGGCATCCTCGAACTCGACTGCGAGGTCCTCGTCAACTCCGAGCACAATCAGCGGCTCGTCATCCACACGGCCCGCCCGGGCACGGAGTCGTACGAGCGCTTGCGGTTGCTGCAGGTGGTGGGCTTGCAGGACCTGACGCCGACGAGCTCCTGACCGCCTGCGGCCCTTTCACCTCGGGCAGGTCGGTGGCGCGGCGGGTCAGAACTCGAGCTCGACGTAGTCGATGTCGGTGAACTCCACGTTCAGGCCCTGGGCGCGGCGGCCGCGGTCCTTGAAGTAGATCTCCTGGAGGCCCTCGGCGGCGATGGCGCGCAGCTGCTGCTCCGTCGCGCCGGCGTCCCGGGCGGCGAAGAGGCGGGCGGCGTAGGCGGGCGGGAGGGACTGGGTGATGAGGCGGACGCGGCTGTCGTCGGTGGAGCCGGGGGCGGCCGTGAAGCCGAAGCGGGCGCGGGTCTCGATGACGATGCCCCCGCTGGTGGCGGCGTGCCGCTTCGCGCGGTCGCGGACGCGGGGCTGCCAGCGCTCGCGGACGGCGTCCTCCAGGCGGGCGGCGAGGTCCTTGCGGGGCTGCTTGATCCGGCCCGCGAGGTAGCGCTCGACGGTGCGCTGGGAGACGCCGAGGAGGGCGGCGACGCCTCGGGTGCCCTTCTCGTGCTTGACGAGGTAGCGCATGCGGGACTGGGCGGACTTGGGGAGAGGACGGGTGAAGGTGGCCGCGGTGGCCTTGTCGAGGCTGTCGCCGAGCATGCCCATGGATGTGTTCCCTACTCCCCGTCGGCGGCGGCGTCGGTGCCCTTGATGTGGCGGGCGGGGTTGTGGCCGTCCTCCAGGAGTTCGGCGGCCCACATGAGGGTCTGGGTGCCCTCGTGCTTGACCATGCCGGGCGAGACCCCGAGGCGGAAGCCGCCCGGCAGGGGCTTGCCGTCGGGGGTGTACGGCAGGAAGTCCGGCGGGCCGGGGCCGTCGGAGAGGTAGACGGCGCAGTCGGAGAGGACCGCGATCGGGTGGAGGCCGACGGCCGCGAGCCTGAGCATCTTGCGGTGCATGTTGACACGGGCGGTGGCGATGACGGCGGCCCGGATGTCCGGGCGCCAGGTGGGGCGTTCGAGGGCGGGCCAGCGTTCGCCGGGCCGGTAGCCCGCGCCCTGGGGGCGTTCGCGGAGCTTGCCGATGCCGCCCTTCACGGTTGCCTTGATCGCCGACAGGAGCGCGACCCGCGCGGGGTCGGTCCGCTTGTGGCGCTCCATCGCGGCGAGGAACTCGTCCTCCGGCATGCCGGGGACGACGCCCAGCTCGCCCATGGTGGCCAGATACGCGTCGCGCAAACGCGTGTACCAGGCGTCCAGGTACGGACCGTGCTCGGGCCGTACGTACGCCTCCAAGGGGGCGACGGCGTGGCCGAGTTCGACCGCGTAGGCGACGGTCGGCGTGGCGTACCAGGCGGGGCCCTCGGGGCGGCCGCCGTGCGGGGTGAAGGGGCTCGGCAGCCGCGGGTCCAGGTCGATGCCGGACAGGTCGACCAGCCAGCAGCCGGGCAGCGCCTTGTCGAAGGCCGGGGCCTTCACGTGGACGGGCTCGCCGAGCCCGACGGTGAGCCGGTTCGCGGCGGCGGCGAAGGCCATGTTGACGTCGACGCCGACCGCGTACGGCTGCGCGCACTCGGTGTCGGTGAGGAGTTCCGGGTCCCGGATCCAGTCGTACGCCTCCTCGTCCAGGACCTGGTCCGGGGTGCGCAGGTGACCGCGCGGGTGGAGCGCGGCGACGACGGGGTGCTCGTCGGGGGCCTCGGGCGGGGCGGGATCGACGGGGCCGGTGAGGGCTCCGGGGTTCGGCCCGGAGACCCACGCGCCGGTCGCCGGGTCCTTCACCGGCCGGGTCGGCGGCCGCAGGGCGGTCATCAGCTCCAGCCCGGACACCGCTGTCGAGCCGCGCGGCGTCAGGACGCGGGACGCGTACGCGGCGAGGGTCCGGGCGAGTTCGGGCGCCGGCAGGCCGGCGGCACCGCCCCAGGACCGCGCGTCCAGCGCGCCCCACGGCAGGACGGCCAATTGCACGCACTGACGTCTGCCGCCCTCAGCCGGCCGGAACACCCGCGCCCACGGGCCGAATCCGCGCTGGGTCAGTTGCCAGCCGGCCCTCGTGATGCGGCGGACGACCGGGTGGTCCGGGGGCAGCCGCAGGCCGCGGCGGTCCTCCAACTCCGCCGGCAGGCCGAGCCGTTCGGCTGCCGACGCGGTCAGCACGACCAGCGGGTCGGCGTCCTTGCCGTTGCGGTGCAGCCGTGGCGCGCCGAGGCGGGCCTCCGTGAGCGTCCACTCCACCAGGGACGGGACGTCCGCCGCGGGGCACTCCAGTACCAGACCGCCGGCTCCGTACGCCGATCCGTCACCGTCCAGCACCGCGAGCGGGCCGTTCACGAACCGCGGGTCGGGCGCGCCATGGTCGCCCTCCGGCCGCGGCACGTCCCGCTGTCCGGTCGAGCGACGTCCCGCATGCGGTGTCCGCGCCGCCGGGGGCTCGCCACCGCGACGGGCGTCCCCACGCGGCGCGTCCCCGGACGGCTGCGCCGCCAGGGGCGCGGCCCCGGCAGCGCGGGCGGCGGTCACGGGCACGGGCACCGCCGACGGGTCGCTCGCGGCCTGCCCCGGCCGCGCCGAAGGGTTTTCGGCGGCTGGCGCCGTTGGCGACGGCGGTGCGCCCGCCGCGAGTTGACCGGCGATGCCCTCCAGCAGCTTGGCGTACGCGGCCCGTGTGGCGCCCTGGGGTTCGCTGCGGCCGGCCTCCCAACCGGCGACCGTGGTACGGGTGACCTGCAGCGCCTCGGCGATCTCGGCCTGGGTGAGCCCGTACGCCGTGCGCAGCCGGGAGCGTTCGGCCGGTTCGGGGAGCCGGGTGCGGCGGGGTCCTGACCGCAGGAGGGCGTCGACGGGGTCGGGCGCTGCGGCGGCCATGGGGGGCTGGGGCTCCTTCACTGCGGTCAGGCCTCCCCGGAGTGCGGGACGCCGCCCGGCGCGGCGTCGAGGAACTCGCGCAGGTGCTGGCCCGTGAGGATGCGCGCGGGGTTGCGTCCCGGAGGCAGCGGCAGCCGGTGGCCGAGGGCCCACTGGAAGCGCCGGGCCGGGGCGAGGTCGAAGACCCAGCGGCCGTCCGCCGCGTCGCCGGACCGGCTCCCCCGGATCTCGAAGGCGCCCACGCACACCCCGCCGTCGACGAAGGCGAGCAGGAAGTCGCCGTGGGTGGCGACGGTGCGCGCGGCGAAGCGCCAGCCGCGCCCCGCGCCCTCCGCCACGGTCCGGCCGTCGCGCAGCGACTGCCGGACGTCGACCGCAAGCATGTGCTCCTCCGACTCCGACCGGGGGTGGGAGGTCCGGTCGGCCCGGCCGGTTTCCTCGCGTAACGACGGACTTTATCAGCCGATAAAGTCCGTCGCGATCATGCCGCGGGAAGAGGCCCGGTGTGTCGGGTGGCACCGCCGAATGTCCGTGCCGTGTGCTTCGATTCGGCCACGGAGGCGTTCCCGGCATTGACGGGTTTCGCCAGGACGGCATTCCGGCTGCACCCGTTCCGGGGAATCCGACCGTCCATGACAGTTCGATAGGTGGGCCACTGCTGTGGCCTGCTGACGAGCCCTGCCGGAGTAAGAGTTGGCGCACATTCCGTCCGAGCCTGCGACCACGCTTGCGGACGTTCACCTGCTGCGCACCCCGCTGGCGCGGTCGTGTGCACGGTCCAGCGGCCCCGGACGGGATGCTTTGACCGACGACGAGCGGGCATCATCGACCGGATCAACACGGGGCTCGCCCCGGACTCACTGCCGTCCGGCCCTCAGCCGCTGATTCCGCTCGCCCGGCTCTACGCCCGCGATGTGCCCCGACCGCCCTTCCCGCGGAGCACGGACCTGCTGCAGGTGCTCTGGGTGCCGCCCTGAGAGGTGGAGGTCGGTTCCACCGCCGTACAGCTGAGGTGGCGGCGGTTCCCGGAGGTACGGGAAGTCCTGCCGGCTCCGCCGGAGCCCGCCTGTGTCCCCTCCGCCGGTCAGGTGCCCGATCGAGGAGCCGGTGTCGCTGCGGGCGGTGGCGTCCGGGGCGAAACCTCCCATCGCGCCGGGGAGTTCACCGCACGGACGCGGCCGGGGGGCGTTCGCGCAGCGCGCCGTATCCGAAGAAGTACGCCGGGATCCGCCGCAGCCACCGCGATCCGGCCATCGCGCGGGCCACGCGCCGGCCCCGATCGGCATCGCCCAACGGCGGCTCCCCCCGCAGCACGGGCGCGATGAGCCGGGCGTGGGCGATCCGCTGGAGGGTCTGGGTTCCGGCCGTGGTGGGCGTCCTGCGGCGCTGGATCGCGCGCACGTCGCTCAGGCCCACGCTGCCGCGGCGCAGGGGCTCGACGAGGTGCCGCGCCGAGGCCACGGCGTCCTCGACCGCCAGGTTGATGCCGATGCCGAAGACCGGGGACATCGCGTGCGCCGCGTCGCCGATGCACAGCAGCCCGGGGCGGTGCCAGCGGCGCAGGCGCTCGAGGCGTACGTCGAGGAGCTTGACCTCGTCCCAGGAGTGCAGGGCGTGGGTGCGGTCCATGATCCACGGCACGGCGCCGGCGTAGTCGGTGAGGAAGCGGTCGAGGCCGGCGGCGCGGCGGTCGGGGTCGGTGCCCTTGGGGATGAGCGCGGCGCACTGCCAGTAGTCGCCGCGGTCGATCATCACGGTGAGGAGGCGGTCGCCGGCGCCGCCGACGAGTCCGTGCGGGTCGCCCTCGTGCCGGGGCAGCCGGAACCACCAGGCGTCCATCGGGCAGTCGTAGCGGCGCAGGCCCAGTTCCGGCCGGGAGCGGGCCAGTGACCCGCGGCCGTCGCAGGCGACGGTGAGGTCGGCGCGCAGTTCGCCGGTGCGTCCGTCGGAGGTGCTGTAGCGCACCCCGGTCACGCGCCCGCGCTCGATGACGAACGAGGTCGCCTCGGTGTTCATCCGCACCTCGAACGACGGCTCGCGGCGGGCCTCGTCCACGAGGAGTCCGAGCAGGTCCCACTGCGGGACCATCGCCACGTAGTTGTACGGCTCGGGCAGCACGCTGAGGTCGGCGACGGTGATCAGCGCACCGTCGGCCCCGACGGGCAACTGGAGGGTGCGCACCCGGCGCTGCGGCAGCGCCGCGAAGCGTTCGGCGAGGCCGAGGTCGTCCAGCAGGGCGAGGGTCGAGGGGTGCACGGTGTCGCCGCGGAAGTCGCGCAGGAAGTCGCCGTGCTTCTCCAGCACGGTGACCGCGATCCCGGCGCGGGCGAGCAGCAGGGCGAGCACCATGCCCGCGGGACCGCCGCCCACCACACAGCACGTGGTCCGTTCCATCCGCACCCTGCCCCTCCGGCGGTGCACGGACACCGCCATATCGGTACATACTATTCTTTAAGTGATCACATCTCTGCGCGTCGCTCCCGACCCGCACCCCCACGTTCCGGAGGCACGATGAGCCGGCAACCGGTCCTTCTCCCCTACGCCGACCCGGCCTTCGTGGCGGATCCCTTCCCGTTGTACCGGCAGCTCAGCCAGGAGGGCCCCGTGCGGCGGGCCGTCATCGCGGGCGGTGTGGAGGCGTGGCTGGTGACGCGCTTCGAGGACGGCCTCGCGGCCCTGTCCGATCCCCGGCTGAGCAGCGACGTCCGTGACGCGTCCGACCCCCGGCTGATGCGGATGCTGCCCGCCACGGAGCGCGAGTCGATGCTGCGCACCATGCTGCGTTCCGACCCTCCGGACCACACCCGGCTGCGCCGGCTGGTCTCGAAGGCGTTCACCGCCCGCCGGATCGCCGAGCTGAGGCCGCGGATCCAGGAGGTCACCGACCGCCTGCTGGACGCGATCCTGCCCCTGGGCAAGGCCGACTTCGTCGCGGACTTCGCGCTCCCGCTCCCCGTCACCGTGATCAGCGAACTGCTCGGGGTACCGTCCACCGACCAGGGCGACTTCCAGCGGTGGACCGACGAGATGATCCTGCGCGGGGCGGAGCCCCCGGACCCGGTGAAGGTCGACGCGGCCTGGCGGCAGATGCGCGCCTACCTGGTCGGCCTCCTGGACGACAAGCGCGCCCGGCCCGGCGACGACCTGCTCAGCGCGCTCATCACCGCCCGCGACGAGGAGAACCGGCTCGACGAGGACGAGCTGATCGCGATGTGCTTCCTGCTGCTGGTGGCCGGCTACATCACCACGGTCAACCTGATCGGCGGCGGCATCGCCGCGCTGCTCGCCCACCCCGAGCAACTGCGCATGCTGCGGGACGACCCGGAGCTGCTGCCCGGCGCCATCGAGGAGTTCCTGCGCTGGGACGGTCCCGTGAGCCCCGGCATCGCGCGCTTCGCGCGCGAGGACCTCGAGATCGCGGGCACCGCCGTCCCGCGCGGCGCGACCGTCCTCGTCGCCTCCGCCATCGCCGACCGCGACCCGCAGCGCTTCCCCGACCCGGACCGGCTCGACATCACCCGGGGCGACAGCGCCCACCTGGCCTTCGGGCACGGCGTCCACTACTGCCTCGGCGCCCCGCTGGCCCGCCTGGAGGGCCAGATCGCGATCGGCACCGCCTTGCGCCGCCTGCCCGGGCTGGCCCTCGCCGTGCCTCCGGAGGAAGTCCGCTGGCGGCTGGGCGGTCTGCGCGGGCCGTCATGGCTGCCGGTCACCTTCACGCCGGGGGCGCCCGGTGTCCCGGGCGGGGCGGGGGCCACGGCCGACGTGGCGTCGTAGCGGGCGGGACGCGGGCCCTTCGCGGGGTGGGGCGCGCCGCGTCGGTGGCCGCGTGTGCGGGGGCGCCGCGTCGTCACCGGGCCGGACCACGCCCCGACACGCCTCGCCGGGGACCGCATGGACCGCTCCGGCGCCGCCCCGTGGCCCCGTACGGCCAGTGCCCTCGACGGCGCGCGGGGTGTGGCCGACGGCGGGCCGGCGCCGGGCGCGGGCGGGCGAGGTGGGCACCCAGGGAGAGGCACACCGAGCCGGCGCGCATCCGGAAGGGCTCCTGGCCGGCGCCGCGGGGCGGTCCTGCCGGGGCCCGCACACGGGCGGAGGTGCCTCGATAGGCGGGGTCGATCAAGCGATAAAAAGCCGCATTTGGACAGGTGGCGGACCGGGGCATCAGGCTTTCGGCGTGCCCCCGTCCTCGCGGACGACGAACCCGCCGTGGTCCGGCAGTCGGGGCCGGATCCGAGGTGTCCCCGTGTTGATTCCACGCGTTCCTCAGCCGTGCGCCGCGTCCGTCACCCGCCCGACGGCGTGCCGCCACCGGGAAGGGCGGCGTCATGGCGACTAGTAGCCCGCCCGGGACGGCGCAGGCCGAGACGGCGCAGGCCGGGTCCGTTCCGGCCCGGTGGTGGAAAACGGCGGAACCGCGGCCCGCGCGGCGCACGGTCGTCTCGGCGGCCGTGACCACGTCGGTGGGGCTGGCCGTCGTGGTGGCCGCCGGGACACTCCTCCACCAGACGGTCCTGGTGCCGCCGCTCGCGGCCACGGCCGCGATCGTCACGGCGACTCCCGGTTCCCCGCTCGCGCAGCCGCGGCACGTCCTCGGCGGCCACATGCTGTCCTGCCTTGTCTGCTTCGTGGTGCTCGCCCTCGGCTGGCACGGCCCCTGGGCCGCCGCCGCGGCCTGCGGCATCGCCTGCGGGCTCGTACTCGTGCTCAAGGCGGCCCATCCGCCCGCGATGGCAACCGCCGTCATGATCATGCTCACCGACCCGCCGGCCCACCGCTTCGTGCCCCTGCTGGCCGCCGGGCTGGCCCTGCTGGTCGGGGTGCAGATGGTCTCCTCGCGCCTGCGACGCGAGGTCTACCCCACCGCGTGGTGGTGAGTCCGTACGAACTGGGTCAGGCCTGTTCAGCGGGACGCGCCACCGCACTCGGCGGTCGGGACATGAGGACGTCGATCGGGTCCTCGGCCTCTGCGACGAAGCCGTGGCGTTCGTAGAGCCGTCGTGCGGCACTGCCCTGCAAGACGTTCAAGCCCACGACCACGGCCTGCGCGTCGGCCCGGTCCAGCACCGTGCGCAGGACGGCCGATCCGAGCCCCCGGCCCTGGTGGGGCGGAGCCAGGTAGAAGTGCTCCAACCAGTGCCTGCCCTCGGTGGGCCGAACCGTGATGCACCCCGCGAGTGCGTCATCGACCATGACGATCGAGGTGTGCCGGGTCGAGAACGAATCCCGGAGCCGCTGCCGCACCCTGTGCTCGTCGTAGCGTCCCAGGCGTTCCAAGTCCCCACGCATGACCGTGGCCCGCAACTCCGCGATCACCTCGACGTCCGCCGCCGTCGCCGACCGCAGCGTCCACCAGCCCGTGGTGCAAGCCGAAGCCCCCCTTTCAGGGATCGCCGTGCCCGATCCCGCCTCCGTCGCACTCGCCTCGACGCCCATGGCCGAAGTCTCCCAGACTCCGCGTTCGCGACCGCGACCGCCGAAGCGAAGCGCCGGCCTCGGCGCCCTGGCCGATCTCGGGCCCGGTTACCGGAAGTCATGTTCGGCCCGGTACGGCTCCGTCCTGCCGGCGGTAGAGGTCGCGCAGCAGGGAGATCTCGGCGCCATGGTGGATCAGCTCCCTGTTGACGTGCAGGACGATGCCCTCCATGGGAAACCGCTCGAGACCCGCCGTGGGCGGATTCTCCAGGTCGGTGTCCGAGAGCTCGCGGACCCCCGCGTTCCATCTCCCGTACATCTCATCGAGCTGTTTCAGCGCCTCGTCAGCGGTCCCCGCGTAGGCGAACGTCCGGGAGTCGACGTCCTGGCCGCCGAAGTGCCATCCGACCCGATAGCCCAGGCAGGAGACGATGATGTGCGCCAGCCGCCAGGCAATCGTGGTCACCGGCGCCGGCACCGGGTCAGGGTCAGGGGAAGCGGAGTCCATCGTCCAGTCCCCCGAACCTGCCGACATCCGTGCGGCCGACGTGTCCCGTGGGCGGATGCTCCAGCAGCCGCGCACCGGCTCCCAGAAGTACTCCTCATCGGTAAGACCGTGCAGCCGCGGCCGCAGGTTCTTCTGCCAGTGCCGGTCCAACTGGTCCGCGAGCCGCTCACTTCTCGTCATTTCCGCACCCTACAAAGAGCGGAGACCCGGCTGCGACCCTCGCGGACGCCGTGGCCGGCCGTGAGCCGCGGGAGGGTGCCGCACCGGGAGATGACACCGGGCGCCCAGGACCCGAGCGGACACACCGGCGTCTGCCAGGGTCCCGGTCTGATCTCGGTACGGGGACAGGGCCGACGGAGTCCGGGCTTCCGGGAGACGCCCGGGTCGTGAGCGACGCGTGGAGGAGGTATGCCGAGTGGGCCGGGGACGTACCGGTGTCAGTGGGCCCTGGCGATGTGCGAGGCGACCGCGATGTCCGGCGTCGTGATCGTGGCGATGGTCATCGGCCAGACGGGCACGCCTGTCCGGTGGCTCGGCGCGACAGCCTCTGTGCTGCTCGCCGTGGCCGCATTGATCATGGCAGCGGGGGCCTGGAGCGTGCGTCTGTGGGTGACGGCGGCGCCGCGGATCCTGGTCGACGTGTGCCTGGCCGTCCTTCTGGTCCGCCTCGGCGTGGAGAAGGCACGAAGGGCAGGGCCGTTCCATGCCGGGGGCGCGACGCGTCGTGGACGGGCCCCCGGGGATGGTGGGGCGCGCGCTAGCCGACGACGGAGGCGATGAGGCGTTCGGCCACCTCCGGAGCCGCCGGCATGGCCGCGATCTCGTCGTGCAGGCGTTGCGCCGCCGCGGTGAACTCGGGCTCGGCGAACAGCCGGACGACCGCGGCCGTGACCGCTTCCGGCGCCTGTTCGCCGATCGGCAGCGCCAGACCCGCTCCCGCGGCGTGCAGACGGAAGGCCTGACGCTGCTGCCCCGCGGTGGCGGGGACGACGACCGCGGGGATTCCGCGGGCCGCGGCCGCGAACGTGCTGCCGGAACCGCCGTGGTGCACGACGACCGATACGCCGTCGAGCAGTTCCGCCGCGGGCACGAAGGAGACCAACTCGGCCCGGCCCGGCTCCAGTCCGAGGTCCTCGACGGAGGCGCCGCCCGACGTGGCCACCAGGTCCACGTCCAGGGCGCTCAGCGACCTGAGCATCGGGCCGAGCATGAGGGCCGCTCCCCGGGTGGTGGTGAGACTCACGAGCACGCGCGGTCGGCCTGTTCCGGGGACCCGGGGAACGCGGGGCGTCCCCTCGGGACTCCGGTGGGGTTCCGGCCGCAGGGCGATGCGTTCGAGGGGCGGCATGACACCGTCGCGCTGCAGGCTCGGCGGGCAGAGGTCCAGCAGCCGGCTGCCCGAGGGCGCGTGAGCCGGGGCCTGCAGACCGCGGTCGAGGTAGCGGGTGCCGGCCGTCGAGGCCAGGGCGTCCAGGAGGACGGGTTCCAGCGCCGGATCGATGCCCATGACGGCGGACGGCACCTTGAGCACGGCGGCGACCAGCGGTCCCACGAAGTCGCAGTGCTCGGAGACGATCAGATCGGGCTCCCATCCGCGCGCCCCGGCGAGGGCCTCGTCGACGGACAGGTCGACACGCGCTCCGGCGAAGAACTCCGCGACCACCTGCGGCGACGGGCCGGTCCGCAGGTCGACGCCGGTGCGCCGGGCCACCGCCGCGGTCACCACGTCCGTCGGCGGACCTGCGGGGATCAGCTCGAACCCCGCCTCCCCGACCGAGCCCGCCATGGTGCCGGCCGAGACGAAGGCAACGGCGTGCCCCTGCTTCCGCAACGCCCGTGCGAGCGGGAGCAGGGGCAGGAAGTGGCCGGTCAGCGGGTTGTTGAACAGGAGGATGCGCATGGAGTCGAGATCACCTGCGTGCTGGTGCCACCGGGGATGGCCGCTGTGGACGGACCGTGGTGCCTCTGCGACGCGCCGGTCCGTGTCCTGCCCGGGTCAAGGGCCTGCCCGGCGCGCGACAGGGGGCCTGGCGGACCTCGAGACCCGGATTTCCGGGACTGATTGTCCGAGCAAGCATATGTCATCACTTGACCCGTCAAGTACATGGCCCCTGGCGTGGCGCACCTCCCCCTCGTGCCCCCTGGCGCCGGCGGCCCGCCGCTCGTCAACGCGCCGGGCCTGTTCCCAGGGGTCGCCCGACTGCAGGCCACGGTTCGCGGGGGTACACAGTCAGGGCTGCGCCCTTGCGGATCTGCGTGCCGTTGCCGCCGTCCTCGAACGACCCGGGGAACTGCGGCGCGCCGCCGTCGAACGGGTCGAGCGCCCACACCTCGACACAGGTGATCTCTCCAGTGCGCTCGCCGTTCGGCGTCGTCGCAGCGGACCCGGGTGCCGATCTGCCGGGCGCACCGCTCGCCGGTGTCGCCGCACAGCCCGAGCGTGCCCGTCGGGGCGTAGGCGGCACCGGTGCTCGGGGCCGCGCCGTCCGGCGCCGAGCAGCGCACGGCGCACGGGCGTAAGGAGTATCCGAACGGGCCACACCGGCATCCCTGCGCTTCGCCAGATCAAGCACGAAGGCCCCCACCGCGGTGAGGGCCTTCATCGAGCGCCGGCCAGGACTCGCACCTGAACCTCCCGATGTGGGCCCGGGGGTGCCGCTGACACCACCAACGCGCGGGCCGGTCGCGCCGCTGCTCGAAGCGACGACAGCTCCGGAGCTTACTCAGCTTCCGTGATCACGTCTGACGGCCCGTCAGAATGATGCGTTCCCTTGCGTACGACCGGGAGTCGGGCGGAAATACCGGCCGGCAGCCCGCACTCAGCCGTGGGTGATGGATTGCTCGATGAGGGCGACGGTGGCACGAGGGTCGTCGACTTCGACGATGAGGCGGTCGTAGGTCTCGGCGTCGGCGAGTTCGATGACGATCGCCTTGTCCGGGTTCTTCACCTGCCAGAAGATGCGGTCGCCGTCGTGACGGAACCGCCCGGCGGTCATCACTCCGGGGAGATGGGTGCCGCCGACACGGATGCCCTTCGGCTCGCGGGCGATGCCGGGGTCATGGGTGGCGCCGCGCACATGGGCCAGGGGGACTTCCAGGCGGCTTTTATGAGTCCAGAGCTTGTAGAGGCCCTCAAATTCCGCGGCCAGGAGGCCGTGTTCACGATTGATGGAGATCCGGGCCGTGTCAGTGCTCCTTGAGGGTGTCGGGCTGGACGCGCAGGCGCAAGCGGGCGCCGAGAACGGCAGAGGCGATGTGAGGGGCCGCCTCGCCATGGGAAGGCCGTAGGGCATCTTCCAGTGCGGTGATGGCGTCCGTGACCATCGTGGCGACTTCCGGGTCGTGGGGTGCCCGTTCCACGGCGGCCATGAGGAGCAGGCCGGCGGCGGGGCCGTTGTCATAGGAGGCGATGGCCGCCGTCAGGGCCTGCGCGGGGTCGGCGAGAGTGGCGATGGCGGTAGTGGCCGGGCGGATCTCCCGCTCGAGGTGATTGCTCAAAGCTCTCAGATGGAGGCTCCGTTTGGAGCCGAAGACTTTGTAGAGACTGCCCCGGTGGATGCCGGTGGCGATGACCAGGTCGTCCACCGAGGTGCCCTCGTAGCCGCGAGCGGCGAAGAGGGCGGCCGCGGTCGTCACAGCCTGATCTGTGTCAAAGGTGCGTGGCCGTCCCATGTCCTCGACCTTACAACGTAAGAGAATGACCAGTCAAGAACGAGCGTTCCTTTACTGATGGACGCAGCCTTGAGGAGGTGCGGACCGCGCCTCGTGGTGGGGCCGCGTGCTCGAGGTGCCGGGCGACCGCCCGCCGAGCCAATCACCGCGCGGAGGGTGCGGGGTGGCCGTCTCGCGCGGCCAGGGCGCCGCGTACTGGCGGCACGTCCGGGCCGGTCCGGCCGAGCAGACATGGCGCGCCTACGGCGAACTCGCACAGCGTCGTCTCCGGCCGGACGAGGAGCACGGCGACAGGCTCGGACAACTCGCCGAACGCGAGGCCGAATTCGTCAAGGAGCCAGCAACGCGGCCGATCCACGTGACCGGCATGGCCATGCGCCTTGGAGAGACCCCGATCGCACCGGGGAAGGAGCGGCACGCCCGGACCACTCTGAGAGAGGGGTACGACCAACTCGCCGACGAATTCAACCAGCTCGTCCAGGAGACGACGCAGGACCGGACGGCTCCCTTCACCCGCACCCCAGCAGAAGCGCGCCCGGTCCCGCGACTCATTCCGACGAATCATCGCAGATCAGACGGCATCCGTTGCGCCGATACCTGCAGGGGCGGGAGGATCGGGCCGATGCGGGCCGGTCCGAGCTTGCGTTCCTGACGCAGCCGACACACCTGCTGTTCGGTGGCAGCCGCCGTTTTGTGCGGTGTCGAGTGCGGCCGGCTGGAGCGGTCGAGCAGACCGGATGCGCCCTCGACCGCGAACCGGCGGACCGACCTGTGGGCAGTGGTGCGCGATACCCCCGTCCCGGCCGCGACAGAGCAACGGGACGGCCCGAGCGGACACGCTCGACCAGCAGTCGCTGCCGTGAACGGCCAGGCGGGCATTGCGGTGGAACACGGAGACCTCCGGGGCGGTGCGGTCCTAGACAGCTCCACCACACCGGAGGTCTTCGCCTTGGTAAAGCCCGCCTCGGTGTCAACAACACCAACGGGAAAAGCCTTTCGGCGGTGTCAGCGGTCTCTGTTAATTTCATGCGGCTCGTGTGATCCACGAGCTTCGAAGACTCACAGGGGAGGGACGCTTGACCATGTTCGGAAGGACGGGCAGACGCAGACGGATGGTGGTGGGGAGCTGCGCTGCCGCGCTGCTGGCCGGGGCTGCCGGTACGGCGCATGCGGTGGACAATCTGCCGCCGAAGCAGCCGCTCGTCCAGGACCTCCAGACGCAGAGTAAGGCCTGCGCCACGGGCGACGACACGCCGTACGTGTCGCAGCCGCCGAGGCTCAGCGCCATGTTGTACGACCCCGAGGAAGACAACCAGCCCAGCGAATCCAGCCCGCTCAGCGGTGAGTTCGAAGCGTGGTGGACGGACGCAGCGGGAGTGGAGCAGCGCCGTACCTACACCACGATCACCTTGCCGTCGGGCTCGCGTTTTTACTGGACGATGCCGACCGGCATCCCGGCGAATACGGTCGTTTCCTGGCACGTCCGCGCGGACGACGGCAAGGCGACCTCCGCGTGGAGCGATGACGGCGGCGGCTCGGTCTGCTCGTTCGTGTACGACGACGCGAACCCTGAGAAGGCCACGATCAGCTCCCCCGAGTACCCCAACCCCGACCAGGTGTTCTGGGTGGACGGTGTGGGCGTCTACGGCCATTTCACCATGGACTCGCCTTCCGACGACGTGGTGTCGTACACGTACGGCTTCATCGGCGGCCCGTACGGGACCGTCTCCGCGGGGCGGCCGGGCGCAGCAGCAACGATTCCGTACCTGCCGCTCACTTCAGGGCCCAATTCGCTGACGGTCCGCGCCATCGACAGGTCGGGCCGAAGCAGCGGAGAGTCCTCGTACGACTTCAACGTTAAGTACGGGCGTGCCCCTGTCGCCCGTTGGAAGCTGGACGACCCGGCAGGCTCCCGCTCGGCCTCCGCCGAGGTGGGCACCGCGGCACGTGCCGGCATCGGCGTGACCTTCGGCGGCCCGGCGCCCACAGGCATCGAACCCACCGCCACCGCCAGCCTTGACGGCAGCGGCCACGGCTTCCTGACCACGGACGCCCCCGCCACCGACATCAGCAAGACCTTCGCCGTCAGCGCTTGGGTGCGGCCCGCCGAAACAGGCCGGAATATGACCGTCGCCAGCCAGGACGCGGACGGAAAGCCCGGCTTCAGCCTCGGGTTGCGCAGCCAGCATCCCGGTCCCGTCTGGTCGTTCGCGATCGCCGACGCGCGAGTGTCCGGTGGCGCGCCCGAGACCGGCGAGTGGGCCCATCTGACGGGGCTGTACGACGCGGAGACGGGTCGCGCGCGGTTGTACGTCAACGGCCAGGAGGTGGGCACCGCGGCAGAAGCGGCCCCCGCCGCGACGGCCGGCGCGTTCCAGATCGGACGCGCCCGTGGGACCACCGGTTACCGTGAGCGGTGGCACGGTGACATAGGTGATGTACAGGTCCACGACCGGGTCGTGGTGCCGGACGAGGTGGCCGAACTGGCACGGCGCACCCCGCAACTGCTCGGCCACTGGTCGCTGGAGAACGCGGCGGATGGGACGAGCCCCGAGCAGTCGGACGGTGCGCCGCTGCGGCTCGGCTCGGGAGCTTCGATCTACCGGGGCTCCGACAATTCCTGTATCCCGGACCTCGACCCCGACTGCACCTACACGCCGCCGCCGCTCGTCGGCGACGGACATCTGCACCTGGACGGTGAGACGGGGTACGCCGCCGCCGACGGGCCTGTCGTGGACACCGGCGACAGCTTCACCCTCGGCGTCGTCGTCCGCCTCGCGGACTTCGAGCCCGCCCACCCGATGACGGTGCTCTCGCAGGCCGGCGTGCACACCGACGCGTTCAAGGTGCGCTACGACCCGTCCACGTACAAGTGGCAGCTGGTGATGCCGGAGAAGGACGAGGCCGGAGCCCCCGAGAAGGTGGTGTCACAGATCGCGAGCGCGGACGGCGGCGAGGGCCAGGGGCAGCGTCTCGCCGTGGTCTACGACGACGGGACCGACACGATCAAACTCTTCCTCGACGGTTACACCAACGCCGAGGCCACGGCGAGCCTCCCCAACGGCTGGCACAGCACCGGCGCCCTCCAGCTCGGCAGGGCAAAGGTCGGTGACGGCTGGGGCGAGTACCTCCACGGTGACGTGGACGAGCTCCAGGCCTACTCCGGTGCGCTGCGGGACGCGCAGGTAGTGGGTCTGGGCACGGGTTTCAACCCCTGCCTGGTGTGTTGATCCGTCCGTCCTGAAACCAGGCCCGACGGCCCGCCGAACCCCAGGTTGCGGCGGGCCGTCGACTGTTGCAGGACTCGGCGAGGACACCGTTCCGGAGTACTGGCGGACCCTCCCGCAGCGAGGGATGCCGTCCTTGGGGAAGCCGGTGTCATCCACCACCCGTACGTGCGGTCGCACCACTGCCACTGCCCGACGGGCCGGCTTCCCCCGCACCGCATCAACCGGCCAGGAGGGACGTCATGTACTGCCGCACCTGCTGATGGTCCACACCACCGAGCCGTCCGGCCATCGGCTGCATCGACTTCCGGCGCCTGTCCAGCAACAGCCCACGCAGATACGAACCACCCTTGACCCGCTGATCCGCACGCGTCAGCGGCGCAAGCACCTCCCCGGCGAACTCCTCCAACCGGCTCCGAAATCCGGCTGATTCATCCGGCCTCATGACCCAGCGAACCACCAGCCCAACCACCTGACCAGACACGTAACAACGTCCTGCCAGGACTTGCCCCACCGATGAGGACGATGGGGGAACCGTGGACGGGGGTGGCGCAGGCGGTGTCATGATCACGCCCGTGTCCGGCGCCGGTTCGGCGCGTACTGGGGGAGCATGGAGCTGCTGTGACGAGGGAAACCGCGCGGCCCGTCGTGGAGGCATCCGACGCCACGACCGCCCCGGTCTTGCGTCAGACCAGCGAAATCCGAGCACGGCATTCGGAAAGAGAACGGCCTTTCAGGCGCTTTTACTTGACGAGCAGTCGTCGGCTCGGATCGAAGGCCAGAGGGCCGCGACTACCCGGTCGGCGTGGTCCGCAGGTGTGCTCCGACCAGTCAGCAAGTAGTCGCCGAAGTAACTGCCGAAGCAGAGAACCACTGTGGCGTCGAGATCCGCATCCACCCGCACTGCACCGGCATGCTGCAAATGCTGCAACGTCTGCTTCAGCTCTGCGCACCGCGGATGAATGCCCTGCTCGCGGAACTGCTCGAACAGCGCCGGCTCGCGCTCGGCATCACCCATGAAGTTGCCATGCAGGGCCATGGCCCGCTCATTGTGGTAACGAGGGTCAAGCCGTTCGACGGCCCTGGTAAAAGCCTCCACCGGTGCCAAACCGTCCACGTCCAGGGGCGGATAGGCCTCGCGCTGCCTCTGCAGGCCGTAAGCCAGCGCATCGACGGCCAGCTCGTACTTGTTCGACCAGCGTCGATACAGAGTGGGGCGCGTCACCCCGGCGTCTGCCACCACGTCGCCAATTGTCATCCTTGTGTAGCCATCGGTGGCCAGGCGTTTGCGAGTGGCTTGGAGAATCGCCTCCTCGATCGCCGGATCTCGGGGCCTGCCGCCAGTGCGCGGGGAGCGTTGCGCCGACGCGTTCGCCGTTGCTTCTGGCGTGCCCTCTCCATGCGGCCCGGCTGTCGCCCGGTCCCTGCTGCTCACAACACGTCTCTCCCCTGTCGGCGACCCACGGGTCTTACATTACTGACTTCAGCTCATCGGGGTGAATCGTCACGAAGCCCCTGATGAGTGGGTCGGCGACCGCAGCCGTGTGGTGTGCGATACGCGGAGGGGGCGGGCCGATCCCGGCGGGGCGCCGGCGCGGAAGTCGCGGCCGCTGCGGGTAATCCCCCACGCCGTACGCGAGCTCGTCGCCGGACGCGAGTGACTGGGAGCGTTCCTGCTGCCTGCCCACTCGCCCGATCTCGACGCCGCCGGGTGGACATGGGCACACGTCGAACACAGCCTGGCCAACCCTGGCCGTGGTAGCGCTCGACCGGCTCGAAGCCCTCGTCCGCAACCGGCTCAAGCGCTTGCAGTAGCGGCCCCGCACCCTCGACGGCTTCACAGCCGGTACCGGCCTGCCCTCGACGAACCCGTGCGACCCTGCCGAGCCGAAGTCAGCGGCCACCTCTGAGGTGACAGTCACGATGTTTCGTTACACACATTGACTGTAACGAAACCCTGATGCAAGATTGCCCAGTCGGACAGCGCCGCACCACTACAACGCTGAGCCCGTCGATCTCCAGCACCAGTGGGCCGGGTCGATCATGCGCTGGTACACGACCCGCCAGGAAACCTTCCCGCCATCGGCGTCTACCCGCGGTCGCCCCCCGTCCCCAGCCGTCGGCTGCCCGCCGCACCCCTTGACCAACCTGAGGATCCACCGCCATGTCCAACCTGACCTTCCTTGCCGTTTCCGGCAGCCTGCGCCGCACTTCCCACAACACTGGCCTGCTGCGTGCTGTGCGGAACCTGGCTCCGGCCGGCGTCACCATCGACCTGTACGAGGGACTCGGCTCGCTCCCATTCTTCGATCAGGACCTTGAGAGCGGTCCCGAACCTGCCACCGTCGCAGACCTGCGCCGACGCGTGCGAGAGGCCGACGGCATCATCATCGCGACCCCTGAATACAACTCGGCCATTCCAGGCGTCCTGGTGAATGCCCTCGACTGGCTGTCACGGCCCACTGACCAGCCTGTCCTGGGGGTCAAGCCCGCCGCCGTTCTCGGCGCCTCCCCTTCCCAGTTCGGCACCGCCCGCGGCCAACTGGTCCTGCGTCAGATCCTGCACCGCATGCATGTCCCGGTGGTGGCTCACCCGGAGGTCACCGTCTTCCAGTCCCATCGACGTTTCGACACCAACGGTTGCTTCCTCGGTGACGAAGTGACCGAGGGTCTGCTGAGCACATTGCTCGCGGAGCTCGTCATTTTGGCAGGGCGCGCACACCCGGCCGGCGTCGTCTGAATCAATCGCGGTACCAGCGCGTCATGAACCATTCGAGCGTAGGCAGCAGCGCGGGCCGCCAACCGAGCCGTCAGGCCGAAGGAAGTCTGCCGGGCGGATCGGAGGCAAAAAAGCGGCAGCAACCAGGCTCGGGGTGCCGCAATAAGGGTGATCAGTGCGTGGGCGAGTACACCCCGGACAGTTCCCCTAGGTGCCCTGCGAATCCACCGACGTGGATCGCCGATCATCTGTGGGCTTCCTGGGCAACCAGGCAGCCCGCAAGTGCCTCAGGGCGAGAGCCATGCGCCCATCACTCAAAAATTCCAACAATGTAGGACACAAGGGAGTTGACAGCGTGAACATCACCCCTATCCCTCCTGTCACGGTCGTGCCTCCGGGGGAAGGTGAACATGTACACATTCCCGGCTTCGGGGCTACTTTCAAGATTTCGAGTAGCGAGACGTACGGGGGCGCGTCAATCGTCGAGCACCCATTTGAAGTGGGCACTATCAGCGCGCCCCACATGCACAGCCGCAAGGACGAATATTCCATCGTCGTAGAAGGAGAGATCGGCTTTCGCTCCGATGAATCCGAAACGGTGCTCGGCCCGGGTGGGTATATCGTCAAGCCACGCGGCCAGATGCACGCCATGTGGAATGCGGGCCATGTCACCGGACGGATCATCGAGATCATCATCCCCGGCGGCTTCGAACGCTACTTCCGCGACCTCGCCGAGCTGATGGCCGCAAGTACCACCGACCGGTCCGCATTCACCGAACTCGCTGCGAAGTACGGACTGACCTACGGGCACCCGGAATGGCTGGACGACGTCGTCCGGCGCTACGGCCTCACCCCGCCGACACATTGACGAGGCAGCCCCCCCGACAATGCGTCCAGGACCACATACCGATCATCAACACATCATAGTGCGAGCAGCGAAGGGTGTCATAGAGAGAAATATCGAGGACCCCGATCTTTCTCCCGCAATGATCGCCGGGATACTGGGCGTATCCCTCCGAACACTGCACCGCTCTTTTTCTGCTACAGACGAATCGATCATGACGTTCATGCGTCGACGGCGGTTGCAGAACGCGCACGACGATCTCTTGAGATGCGGAAATCCCGTCGGGGTGTCCGAAATAGCGGCTCGCTGGCATTTCTCGGATGCCAGCCATTTCATCAGAGCTTTCAAGGCGGCGTACGGAACAACTCCCGCGGCGTATCTGCGGACCGGGACGTCCAAGCCGGCGTCGTAGGACGGCGTCCGCGACGGACCGGTCTGCGTCCGCGACGCGGTCGGTCGGGCGACCGCGGAGGGAGCCGGCGGCGGCGTCGGTCCCAGCGCCGCAGGAGGTCGTCGGCGGCGTCCTGCGCCGGCTCGACGAGGTGGTCCGGCCCGCGGACCGGGCCGGGTGCCTCGGCATGCGGTCGGCCGGCCGAAGAAGGGTCAGCGGGCGGCGAGACGCTGTCGGTGTGCTCGTCGACTGCCGATCCGGAGGCGGGGGCGGCCCGGGTCGGGGGCGGCCGGAACGGCAGCCGGGTGCCGGCCCTCCACGCGGAGGAGCCGGCACCCGGGCCGATGAACAAGGTGTCGTGCGGGGCTCGTCAGTGACGGGCGGCGCGACGCTTGCGGTTCGCGAAGAGCAGACCGCCACCGGCGAGCAGCGCGACAGCGGCGCCACCGGCGAGGAGCGGGGTGGAGCTGGAGGCACCCGTCTCGGCGAGATCGGCGGCGGGCGAGGACTCGCCACCGGCCGGGGAGGGTGCAGCCTCGGACTCACTCGCGCTCGCGTCAACGGTCGGGGACTCGCTGGGCGCGGGCGACTCGGTGGTCGGGGTGGCCGACGGCGTGGCGCTCTGCGACGGGGACTGCGGCGTCTGCGGGGGCGTGACCTGGCAGGCCGGGGACGTCTTGGTGTCGCTGAACGAGTAGCGGGCGCCGTCGCCGGCCTTGACCGTGAGGGTGACCTCGATCGGGCTGGTGTGCCCGGGCAGGGTCACGTGGTCCCTGTGGAACGCCGCACCGAAGGTCTCGGTGGGAAGCACGTCCTTGCCGTCCACGGTGATGGTCACCGTGTTCTCCACACCGCCGTTGTAGGCCTTGAGGTCGACGAACGTGACCTCGGAGCAGTTCACGTCCCAGTTGGGAGTGTGCGCCGAGGCGGGCGCGGCACAAAGGCCGAGCCCGATGATGCTGGTTGCTGCGGCCGCTATGAGCACGCCGGGGCGCGGCCGGATTCGGGGGGATAGGGTCACTGGATCTCCAGGCTGTCGTTATCCGATGCCATTGGCGCGCAGAGTACTCTGCCGCGTCACACGTCCCTCAGCCGCCCCATAGGTTGACTCCTGTCAACAGCCGTGATGCCCGGCTCATGTTATTTCCGGGCAATCGGAGCAGCCTGTGCGGGATACGCCCGTTGCGTGGCCACTCGTCCGCACGGCCGTCCGCGTGCGGACGCACCGCGGGCCGACGAGCGCCTCTCCACGGGCGGCTGACCCCGCGGCAGGGGGCGGGGGCCCGGGCTCGCGGCGCCCCACGACCCGGTCCGACCCGCGCGGCCCCCTAGGCGAACCCGCAGGTCACCTGGGCCGCGACGGGCGCGGTGACGCCGCGCGGCCTACCATCGAAGGACAGGGCAGAGCGCGGCAGGGGCCGCCGTCCCGGGCGGGCCCCCGGTGCCGCGGTCATCCGCACATCGGGAGTGATGCACATGCCGACCACGAACAGCGGCCCGAAGCTCGCCCGCCAACTCCAGCCGCACCGCGAAGGGATACCGCCCACGCCCACGCCGCCGTGCGAGAGCAGCACCACGGCCGGCATCTCCTACACCGAGCCGCCGGAGGTGCGGACCGCGTGGGAGGTCGTCTCCCTCATCCTGATCTTCGCCGTGGCGGCACTCATCGCCGTGGGGCTGATCGCCCGGGTGGTGGCGATGTAGCCGCGCGCTCCCCGGCCCACGGACGCGGACGCGGACGGAAGACGGCGGACGAAGGACGGCGGGACGCGTCCCGCTCCGGGGGCGGAACCCGCCGGTATGCTGCCGGGCATGATCAGGCTGGAGCGGCTCACGGAAGGTCACGCGGACGCGCTGCTCGCCTTCGAGCGGGCGAACCGGGAGTGGTTCGCCCGGTCCGTGCCGGACCGGGGCGACGCGTATTTCGCCGGGTTCGCCGCGCGGCACCGGGCGTTGCTCGCGGAGCAGAGCGCGGGGACGTGCCACTTCCACGTCGTGCTCGACGAGCGGGACGAACTGGTGGGGCGGGTCAATCTGGTGGACGTGGCGGACGGCGCGGCCGAACTCGGTTACCGGGTCGGGGAGAACGCGACGGGCCGTGGGGTGGCGACCGCCGCGGTCGCGCAGGTGTGCCGGCTGGCGGCCACCGCGTACGGGTTGCGCACGCTGGACGCGGTGGCCGCGCTGGACAACGCCGCATCCCGGGCCGTGCTGGCGCGCAGCGGTTTCACCGCGGTGGCGGACGTGACCGTGAACGGCCGTCCCGCCGTCCGCTACCGGCTGCCCCTCGACACTTCCTGACGGTACGTCAGTGCGCGATGCTGTCGATCAGTTCGCGCGCGCCCTGCCGCAGGAGGGCCACCGCGACCGACGTGCCGAGCGTGGCCGGGTCGAGCGGGCCGGCCCATTCGTGCGCGTCGAGGACGGTTTTGCCGTCGGGCGAGAAGACCCGGGCGCGCAGGGAGAGCCGGCCGTCGCGTTCGGCACGGGCGTAGCCGGCGATGGGACTGTTGCAGTGGCCCTGCAGCACGTGGAGGAACATGCGTTCCGCGGTGGTCTCGCGGTGGGTGGCGGGGTCACCGAGGTCGCTGACGGCGTCGATGGTGGCGGTGTCGTCCTCGCGGCACTGCAGCGCCAGCACGCCGGCGCCGATGGGCGGGATCATCGTCTCGACCGGCAGCACCTCGGTGACGACGTCGGCCCGCCCGATGCGTTCGAGGCCGGCGACGGCGAGCAGGAGGGCGTCGGCGGCCCCCTCGGCGAGTTTCTCCAGGCGGCGGTTGGCGTTGCCGCGCAGCGGGACGCAGGTCAGATGGGGGTGCGAGGCGGCGAGCTGCGCGACGCGCCGGACCGAGGAGGTGCCGATCCGGGTCCCGTCGGCCAGCGCGTCCAGGGTGAGACCGCCCGGGTGCACGAGGGCGTCGCGGATGTCGTCGCGCTTGAGGAACGCGGAGAACACGGTGCCGGCGGGAAGCGGGCGGTCGGCGGGGATGTCCTTGACGCAGTGCACGGCGAGGTCGGCCCGGCCCTCCAGGAGGGCGGCGTCGACCTCCTTGGTGAACGCGCCCTTGCCGCCGAGCCGGGCGAGGTCGCCCATCCAGCGGTCACCGGAGGTGGTGACGGGCACGACCTCGGTGGTGATGCCGGGGTGGAGCGCGCCCAGTTCGGCGCGGACCCGCTCGACCTGGGCGAGGGCCATGGGTGAGGAGCGGGAGACGATGCGGATGAGGTCCGGGACAGCCATGTGACCACGGTACGGCGGCGCACGCCGGCCCGGGCGACCGGGCCGAAGCGGCCACCCGCGGTGACGAATCCGGCTAAGCTGCGCGAGCTCCCAACAGCCCGGCCGGGTCTGCCCGTCAGGGCGTCGCGCGCTCGCACAGGAGCCCCGCGAGCGCCGCGTGCAGCATGGTGCCGAGCGACTCGGCGAAGTCGACGCGGGCGTCCGCGAGGCAGGGGTCCCCGGTGGCCTCGACGACCGCGGGCGAGGGGTTGGCGAACGGCCACAGGCCCGCGGTCAGCACGACGGAGATCCGGGTCAGTTCCCTCGCGGCGGCCTCGCCCAGGCCCGGCAGGCGGTCGCCGGCCATGCGGGCCAGCCGGGCACGGTGCTCCGCCTCGCGGAGCTTGAACGCGCGGACGGACGCGACGGAGACGTTGCGCTCCAGGACCGCCGCCAGGATGCTCCACAGCTCGCACAGCAGCGGCCGGCGGGCCAGCGAGTCCGCCCAGGCCCCGGCGAGCGCGCGGGACGCGACCGCCGGCCCGTCCGGGCCCGGCACGGGCGGCAGTTCGCCCTCCAGCGCGTCGAGCCAGTCGCCGATGGAGCGGTCGAGGAGTTCGAGGAAGACCGCCTCGCGGGTCTCGAAGTAGCGCACGACGTTGGACTTGGAGAGCCCGACGCGGCGGCTGAGCTCGCGCAGGCTGACCTCGGCCGCGGGCATCTCGCGGAGCAGCGCGGCGGCGGCGTCGAGGATCGCCTCGCGGCGCTGCTCGCGCTGTTCGGGGCGGCGGGCGCGCTGGAACGCGGCGGCGTCCTGTGGCTGGCTCACGGTGCCGGTCCCCCTTCTCTCGGGCTCTCAGGTGCCTCGGGCGTCCTGCGGCCGTGTGGCCACCGTTACAGCGTAACGGGCCGCCGGGCGCTTATTAACGGGCCAGCGGACTGTTAACGTGGAAGAGGTAAGAGACCGGCGTCCCTTTATCTCGGGACGCACCACCCTGCCCTCGAGAGAGAGCCCTCATGACCGTCTCCCCCTCCGTCACCTCCTTCGACCGGCTGTTCATCGGCGGACGCTGGGTCGCCCCCGCCGGCACCGGCACCATCGAGGTCCGCTCGCCGCACGACCGGCGGCTGGTCGGCGTCGTTCCCGAGGCCGTCCCCGCCGACGTCGACCGGGCCGTGGCCGCCGCCCGCGAGGCCTTCGACCACGGGCCCTGGCCGCTGACGACGCCCGCCGGGCGCCGCGCGGTGATCAGCCGCTTCAACGAGCTGCACACCGCGCGCGGCGAGGAGCTGGCCGCGCTCGTCACCGCCGAGAACGGCTCGCCCCTGTGGTTCACCCACTGGCTGCACACCGGCGGGATCGCCGAGCAGACGGCCGCCTATCTGCGGGCCTCTGAAGGGTTCGGCTGGGAGGAGGAGCTGCCCTCCGCCGGCTCCGGCCGCACGCTCGTGCGGCGCGAGGCGGTCGGCGTCGTCGCCGCGGTGATCCCGTGGAACGCCCCGCACCAGTCGGCGCTGGCCAAGCTCGTCCCGGCCCTGCTCGCGGGCTGCACGGTGGTCCTCAAGGCCGCGCCCGAGACCGCGGTCGACGCCCTGGTGCTCGGCGAGCTGTTCGCGGAGGCCGGGCTGCCCGAGGGCGTGCTGAGCATCCTGCCCGCCGGGCGTGAGACCAGCGCGTACCTGGTCGCCCACCCCGGCGTCGACAAGATCGCCTTCACCGGGTCCACCGCAGCCGGCCGGCGGATCGCCTCCGTCGCCGGGGAGCAGCTCAAGCGCGTCAGCCTGGAACTGGGCGGCAAGTCCGCGGCCGTCGTCCTGGAGGACGCGGACCTGGCCGCGGTGACCGAGGGCCTGAAGTCGGCGTCGCTCGGCAACAACGGCGAGGCCTGCATCGCCCACACCCGGATCCTGGCGCCCCGCTCGCGGTACGAGGAGGTCGTCGCGGCGGTGGCGTCGATGATGGAGGGCATCAGCGTCGGCGACCCGTCCGACCCGGCCACCTACCTCGGCCCGATGGTCCGCGCCGACCAGCAGGCGCGCGTGCGGTCCTACATCGACCTCGGGATCGAGGAGGGCGCCCGCCTGGTGACCGGCGGCCCCGGGATGCCGGAGGGCCTGGAGGAGGGCTACTACGTGCGGCCCACGCTCTTCGCGGACGTGGACAACTCCATGCGCATCGCGCAGGAGGAGATCTTCGGCCCGGTGCTGGTCGTCATCCCCTTCGACGACGAGGACGACGCGGTGCGCATCGCCAACGACTCCCCGTACGGCCTGAGCGGCGGCGTGTGGACGTCCGACACCGAGCGCGGGCTCGCCGTGGCTCGGCGCATCCGCACCGGGACGTTCTCCGTCAACGGCGGCTTCGGTGGGTTCGACGGGCCGTTCGGCGGCTACAAGACCAGCGGCATCGGCCGGGAGTTCGGCGCCGCGGGCCTGGGCCAGTACGTCGAGCAGAAGACGATCAGCGCGGCGTGACCCCCGGTCCGAGGAATGCCAGGGCCGCCGCCGTCAGGGCGGTGATGCCGGCCGGGACGGCCAGGCGCGGGTCGGTGCGGAAGTCCGGTGCGTGGTTGGGGGGCAGGGCCGCCATCTTCTCGGCGGCGCTGCCCCCGGGGGTCCCAGCCCACTGGCGGGGGCCGGTGCAGCCGAACATCCAGTAGGCGGTCCGGACGCCGCCCGCGCCGTGCAGGGGCGCCCCGGCGGGGCCGAACAGCGGGAAGTCCTCGGTGGCCGTCGACGCGGGCCAGAGCGCTACGCGCCCTTCTCCGAGGGCCTGTTCGTGGGCGCGGCGCACCGCCTCCGCGGCCCCGGCGTCCGGGACGGTGGGGGGTGACTGCGCCAGCACCCGGACCGACGGCTCGGCCGGGCACCGCGAGGCCGCGCACTCGGCGGCGGCGATGCGCCGCACGGCGGCCTCCACACGGTCGAGTGCGGCATCGGTGAAGGCCCGCACCGAGACCTCCAGCGTGGCCCGGTCCGGGACGATGTTGCCCCGGACACCGGCGTGCAGGGAGCCGACGGTGAGCACGACCTGCTCGGCCGGGGCGGTCTCCCGTGACACCACGGTCTGCAGCCGCAGCACGATCGCCGCGGCGGCGACGACCGGGTCCACCGAGAGATGCGGAGCGGCCGCGTGCCCGCCCGAGCCGTGGACGACCACTTCGAGCAGGCGGCTGCCTGCCAGCACCGGCCCGTGCGCGTGGGCGTGCGCGACCATCCCGGCGGGCAGGGGCGCGGCGTGCTGGGCGAGGACGACGCCGGGGGTGGCGAACCGCTCGTAGAGGCCGTCCTCCAGCAGCGCGCGGGCACCGCTCAGGGTCTCCTCGGCGGGCTGGCCGACGACCATGAGCGTGCCCGACCAGTGGTCCGCCGCGCCCGCCAGCAGGTCGGCCGTTCCCGTCAGGCAGGCGAGGTGCAGGTCGTGGCCGCAGGCGTGCATGACGCCGTCGTGCTCGCTGGCCCAGGCCAGACCGGTGGTCTCCCGCACGGGCAGCGCGTCCAGTTCCGCGCGCAGCATGACCACGGGTCCGGGGCCGTTGTCCAGCAGTCCGACGACGCCGTGCCCGCCCACGCCGCCGGTGGTCCGGTAGCCGGCGGCGGTCAGGCGGGCGGTGACGCGCGCCGCCGTGCGCTCCTCGGCGCCGGACAGTTCGGGGTGGCGGTGCAGGTCGAGATGGTCCTCGACGGCCGGGCGCAGGACGCCGGGCAGGCCGTCGAGGACCGCGGTGGCGGCGGGGGAAGTGGGGGCTGCGGGATTCACGCCGGGGGCTCCTTGTCCTTGCGTGCGCATTGGTCGCTGAGGGGGCGCGAAGGGGGCTGACAGCGAGGTGACAGCGGGACGTGGGCCATCTGCCAGCGGGCGTCGGTAGAACTGAATCCGGTACCGCGCACGGGTGTTCCGCTCGATCCACCCGGGCCCGGGCCGCTCCCGCCACGTTCACGTTGAGGAGGACCACCATGTCGCCGCAGCCGAAGTCCCTCGCGTCGCTTGCCGACGAGATCCTGGAGCTCGAGTCCGAGACCTTCGAGATCACCGACTACTCCGACGCCAGCGAGGTCATGCTGGGCTCGTCCACCAGCTGCAGCAGCACCAGCACCTGCAGCAGCACCACCAGCACCACCAGCTGCACGGCCTGATCCGGCCCTCGGCCCCCTGTCCGGCGGTTCGCGCCGCCGGACAGGGGGCTTCGCCGTGCGCGCCGGCCCGGCCCGGTCGTCAGGGGAACGGGTGCGGGACCCGGCGCAGTTCGGCCTCGGACAGGTCGGTCTCCCGCAGCCCGGCCCGGCGGAAGGCCGAACGCAACCGGGGCATGGTCAGCGCCCGTTGCCGGGACCAGCCGAAGTCGATCGGCAGCAGGCCGGGGACCAGGGTGCACACGGTCCGCAGGCCCATGCGCTCCTGCTCGGGTGTGGTCTGGTCGACGGCGATGACGTCGAAGCCCGCCCCGGCGAGCAGGTCCCGGCACAGGGCGACGTCGTCGAGCAGGTCGCCGGTCCGCGGGCACAACTGCTCCCAGTCGGCGTACAGTTCCTCCAGCGACCGCACCGCGGACGGTTCGAGGTAGCTCGCGGCGTGCCCGGCCATGCGGGGCAGCCCGAACAGCGCCGCGTGGTCCGGCAGTCGTCGCACCAGGTCGAAGTCGTCGGCCATGGCGTCCAGTTCGTCCGGGCGTTCGCGGACCTGGCCGGGCAGGTGCGGGATGTAGGTGAGGATCTCGGAGACGGCGGACTCCACGGCCGTCTCCGGGTCGAAGGCGGCGCCCGCGGCGAACGCCAGGGTGCCGGGGCCCCCGTCGCAGCGGACCGCGAGCCCGGTGGCGACGGGCACCGGAAGGTCGACGCGGTTGTCGAAGACGTGCACGTCGTAGCCCTGGAGCGCGGCCCGGTCGACCATGGCGCGGGTGGTGCCGCGGGCGAGTGAGCCGAGGTCGATCTCGGTCAGGGGCGCGTTGCCGTACCAGCCGAGCAGGAAGGCGTCGCGCTCGATGAGTTCGAGCAGGCCGAACAGGACCGCCTCCTCCGTGCAGCTGCCGATGGCGCAGCCGTTGGAGCACTCGAAGACGAAATTGTCGGCGGCCAGACCCGCGCTGTAGTGCACCAGGCGGGCGGGGACGAGGACGGGGCGTTCGTCGCGCAGCGACCAGCCCGGCACCCACGGGATCGGCCGGTCGGGGGCGAAGGGGCTGAGCAGGGGGTCGCCGCGGTAGGTCCCGGGGGCGTACAGGCCGCACGCGCGCGGATCGAGGGCCCGGTCCCCCAAGGTGTCCCAGGCGGCGGTCAGCAGGGGCGCGCGGCGCCTGCGGTGGGTACCGGCGTAGCGTTCCAGCCCCTCCAGGAAGGCCAGGTCGCGGCTGGCCCGGAAGGAGTTGGCCTGTCCACTCCAGGTGACGTCGGTCAGTCCCGCGTAGCCGCGCATGAAGACGCTGCCGGCGACCGGCGCGGTGGTCGGGGACTTCACGTCGGTCCAGGTGGCGGCGCCGAGCACACCGCACACCGGGTTGGCGAGGGCCTGGGCGGGCAGCTCGTACGAGCGCGGGGAGCGCAGCCGGTAGGCGTCGGGCGAGGGCTTGGGCCGGGGGACGGTCCCCGTCGGCGCGGTCGCCGCCTCGGCGGCCGGGGCGCACCGCGGGCAGAGCGGCTCGCGCAGCAGCGGCACCGTGGCGACCTGGAGGGTGGCCAGGTCGAGCCGGACGACGCGGGGCAGCGGCCCGTCGGCGCGGCGCGCGAGCGCGGCGGCGTACAGGGACGCGACGGCGTCGACGACGTACTCCGGCAGCACCGGCCACCGCCCCGCGGCGCTCGCGGGGCTGCCGGTCTCCCAGGCCTCGCGCTCGGAGCGGGTGCGCAGGCGCTGCCAGCGCATCGCCAGGCACTGGCCGCAGGCGTCCTCGGCGGGGTCGGTACCGGCGAACGGGCCGATCAGGACGGCGTCGTGGGTGAGGTGGACCACGGCGTCCGCCCGGCGGTCCGCGTGGGGGTCGCGGCCGGGGTTGAGGGTGTCGACGGCGCCGAGCGGCACCACGTCCGGCGCCGTCGTGAGGTGGCGGGCGGCCAGGGCGTCCCGCAGGGTGCGGGCCGCGGCGTCGGTGGGTGTCCCGGGCGTGTGGGGCGGCGCGGCCGCGGGCGCGGTGGGTTCGGCGGTCATCCCCGGTTGCTCCAGCGGAAGGTCCGGGCCGCGACGAGCGCGAACAGGGCGGCGAAGCCGACCAGTCCGGCACAGGCGACGGCGAGGTCGGAGGCGCTGCCGTGGTGGGTCTGCGAGAGCACGCCGAGCACGCCGTCGTTGAAGTAGCGCAGCGGCAGGGCGAGCGCGATGTCCCGCAGCCAGCCGGGCATCAGGTCGCTGGGGTAGAACGACCCGGACAGGAACGCCATCGGCACCATGACGCAGTTGGCGATCGCGGCGACGGCCTCGGGTGTGTCGGCGAGGCTGCCGACGACGAGCCCGAGCGCCATGAACGTGGTGATGCCGAGGATCAGCACCGGGATCACCAGCGGCCAGCCGGAGGCGAGCTCCAGGCCGAACAGCGGCAGCAGGGCGACGCCGATGAACAGGGCGGCCTGCACGAGGCCCACGCCGATGGCGAGGGCGTAGCGGGAGGCCAGCACGGACGGCAGCGAGGTGGGCGTGCGCCAGATCAGCCGGAGGATGTCGTCGCGGCGCCAGTGCATCATCGTGAACGCCACACCGAACATGGCGGCGTTGCCGACGCCCCAGGACAGCACGCCGGGCGCGATGTAGTTGATGTACGGCGGGCCGCCGTCCTCGACGGTCTGGCCCTTGAAGATCAGCCCGAAGACGACGAGGAAGAGCAGCGGGAAGGCGAAGGTGAAGAAGACGGTGGTCTGGTCCCTGACGTAGGCGCGGTAATTGGCCTTGGTCAGTGCTGCGTACGCGCTCACGGTCAGTGCTCCGATCCGGTCAGGGCGAGGTAGGCGTCCTCCAGGGTCGCGGTGCGGGTCTGCACGGCGTCCGGTCCCGCGATGTCGTTCACGGCGACGATCACCTGTCCGGCCACCCGGGTCTCCATGACGACCTCGCCGCCCTCGACCTCGGCGCGGTCCACGCCCTCGATGGCGCGGGCGCGTTCCGCCGTGATGCGGTCGGCGGGGACCAGGACCCTCGTCGGCGCCTTGAGGGAGCGGACCAGGTTGGCGGGGGTGTCGAGCGCGACGACCTTGCCCGCGGACATGATCGCTACGCGGTCGCAGAGGGCCTCGGCCTCGTCCAGGTGGTGGGTGGTGTGGACGATGGTGCGGCCCTCGCGCTTCAGTTCGCGCAGCACGTTCCACAGCGAGCGGCGGGCCTCGGGGTCGAGGGCGGCGGTGGGCTCGTCCAGCATGATGAGCTCGGGGTCGTGGACGAGCGCGGTGGCGATGGCCAGTCGCTGGCGCTGGCCGCCGGACAGGTTGTCGACGCGGGTACGGGGCTGCGCGGACAGGCCCACCAGGTCCAGGGCGCGGACGGCCGCCTCGGGGCCGAGGCCGTAGAGGACGGCGACGGTCTCCAGGTGCTCCAGGGCGGTCAGCCGGGTGAAGAAGGCGGAGGCCTGCGTCTGGACGCCCATGCGGCTCAGCAGCGCGGTGTTGCGCGGCCACGGGGAGGCGCCGAGCACGCGGACGCCGCCGCTGTCGGCCCGGCGCAGTCCCTCGACCATCTCGATGAGGGTGGTCTTGCCGGCGCCGTTGGGCCCGAGGATCCCGAAGAACTCACCGCGGTGCACGGTGAACGACACCCCGTCCACGGCCCGGACCGGGCCGTAGCGTTTGTGCACGTCGTCGATCACCACGGCCTCGGGGGCCGTGTCCACTGCCGTCATCTGCCGTTCCCTTGGTGTGTGGGGGTCGTCGCCGGACCGCGCGCGCGGGGCGCGCGGCGGGCCGGAAGGGGTGGTACCGGGAGAGGGCACGGCGTCCGGTGCCGTCCGCTCTCCGTCCTGGGGGGGGTGCGCGGTGCGCCGGGCACGGGCGGCCAGCCCGAGCCGCCGGAGCACGACGGCGGCCACGAGGAGCAGGACGGGGGCCGCGCCGGCCGGGGCACCGTACTGGCCGGCCAGCCACCAGCAGGCGGCGGCCAGTGCGGCGGCGGCCGTTCCCGTGGTGAGGGCCCCGGCCAGCAGCCCGTACAGCGTGTAGACCGCGCGGGCCCGGCGCGGATAGGCCCGCGCGCCCGGCCCGCGGCCGAAGCGGCCGGCCACCGCATGACCGAGGAAGGTACGGCTGCCGGCCGCCAGCTGGCCGATGCCGACGGCGTAGCCGAGCAGCTTGTAGCCGTCCAGCGGGGGAAGCGGGACGAGGTTGGCCAGCGCCACCGCGACACCGAGCAGCAGCGTCCCGCCGAGGGCGTAGTGGGTGGGGCCGTCGTCCGGCGCCCAGGCCCACAGCGGCCAGAACGGCAGCAGGAAGACCAGGTTCGCCGCGGGGCCCGCCGCCGCGGTGGCGATCTGGTGGCGGCGCCGGGCGAAGAACGCCACGTCCTGCACGAGGCAGTACAGGTACGTCACCGGCAGCCGCCAGCGCAGCCCGATCTCGGCGACCGTGCCGCCGAAGGCCCGGCCGACCAGTCCGTGCGCCAGTTCGTGCAGGGCCAGGCTCACCCACAGCACGACACCGACCGCCATCAGCAGCACGGGGCGCTGCGCCAGCTGGGAGACGTCGTGCACGAGGGTGCCCAGGCGCGCGGTCAGGTGCACGAGCATGCCGAGGACCAGGACCAGCAGCGCGGCCAGGAAGACCGGGGTCCGCGCGAAGGCGGTGCGCCGGTGGAGGGTCTCGATCAGCGCACCGGCGTCGGAGGACATCCGCACGTGGCCGTTGAGCAGGGTGGACCTGCCCTCCTGCACGCGCGGCGCGGGAGCCGCCGCGGCCGGCTCCGGGAGCGGGCCGCCGTCGAGCAGCCGGCGCGCGCCGAAGAGGCCGAGGAGTTGCTGCCAGCGCGCGTCGTCCAGGCGGGCGCCGAACTCCCGGGCGTAGGCGTCGCCGATGGCGCCGAGGGTCTGTTCGCCGTCGAGCCGGGACAGGACGAAGAACTCCTTGGGCCGCAGTTCGAAACGGCGGCCGCCGACGGGGTCCTTGACGGGGTGGACGGGAGTTGCGCCGCGCAGGACGGACGGCCCGATCAGCAGGTCCGGTCTGCGCCGCGGGCGCAGCGCGAGCAGGGAGGGCGGGGCGGTCACCGCTCCCCCTCTGCGGCGCCGGTGCCCTCGCGCAGGGCGCGGGCGAGGACGTAGGCGAGGAACGCCTCGTCGCGGATGGTCACCGAGAGCCGGTTGTTGGTCATGTGCATGTACGGGGACATGAGCATCGCCAGGGCCCGGCCCGGCTCGGTGACCTCGAACTCCTCGTCGCCGCTCCAGGACCGGAAGACCAGCCGGCCGGCGGCCGCCAGCTCCCGTACCCGGCCGGCCAGTTCGCGGCAGTGCCGCGCCCAGCCGCGCAGGAAGCCGGGCAGTTCCTCCTCGGCGCCGGCGGCGATGGCGGATCGGATCCCGGCGAACCTGCGGCCCAGCTCGGCGCCCATGTCGCCGAAGGCCCGGTCGTAGCCCTTGCGGGCGGTGAACTCCGTCCCGGAGAAGGCGCCGTCCCAGAAGGCGTGGTAGCGCTCCAGGAAGTGCGCCAGCTGCTCGTCGTCGTCCAGGAAGGAGGCCGACATGACCATCATCAACTGGGCGGCGGTGCCCAGCAGGACGGTGCGCACGTGCAGGTTCATCGTGCGCAGGGCCTCGATGACCAGGTCGCTGGAGCGCTGGAAGTGCCATTCGGCGAGCGCGACGCCGGCCGGGCCGCCGTACTTGCCGTACTCCGGCTCGTAGGCCTCGACGCTGACGGAGTTGTTGTCCCGCAGCAGCATCCGGCCGTCCGGGCCGACCAGCTTGTCCCGCTGCTCCCGCGGGTACTCCAGCTCGAACAGCTGGTTGTACAGGTCGGCGAGGAAGCCGGCCTTGACCTCGTAGAGCGCGGGGCGGGTGGCGAGGAAGCCCCGCACGGCCCGCAGCGCGCGCTCGCCGACCTCCTCGGCGACGTCCGCCGAGGACGGCTTCAGGCGCAGGCGTACGTGCGGTCCCTGGAGCCAGTAGTTGATGAAGAAGTACCCCGACAGCAGCCCCTCGGAGTCGAGTTCGGCGACCAGCGGCCGGACGCAGTCGAGCAGCAGCGGCCGCGGGCTGGCGGCGTAGAAGACGTGCAGCGCCTGCCATGCGCCGGGAGCGGCAGCGGTGGGGGCGGTACCGGCCTGGATGGGTGAGGTCATGACCGCTCACCGTGTCCTTCCTCGTCGGGTGCGGGGCGTGCCGGGGCGGCGGGGAAGATCTCGACCGCCAGTTCGGCGACGTGCCGGCCGCGGGCGGTGCGGACGTGGAGGTCGTCCTCGGCCGGGAGCATCTCCTCCAGGACGACCCGTCCGGCACGCTCCTTGAGCAGTCCCTCCAGGGCGACCAGGCACAGGGGGCTGTCGAAGTCGACGTAGTGCGGCTTGGAGCCGCCGCCCGCCCAGCCGCCGGCGGCGCCCCGGGGAGCGTGCACGGTGGCGAACACCCGGGCGGGTAGGCCGTGTTCGCGCCGCCAGCGCTGCCAGGCCAGGAACCAGCCGGCGTCGTCCTGCCCGCCGGGGCGGACGGGCAGGGCGGCGGCGTCGGCGGTCCAGCTGCGGCGGCTCAGCACGACGGATCCGTGCCGCACCCGGGGGCGGGCGGTGACCCCGCCGGCGGCGGGCGCCTCGGGGACGCCCGTCCACACGTCCAGGGCGGTCTTGGAGGTCGGGGAGAGCAGCAGCAGGGTGCGGGGGATCTCCGGGAGCACCATGGGCACCAGGTAGCCGAGGTAGAGCGGGACGACCTCCTTGCCGAGCCGCCGGGACCGCACGACCAGGCGGTCCTGCTCGGCGTCGTGCTCCACGTACAGGTCGTCCAGGTGGATGCGCTGCTCGGGCGGGGCGGAGCCGGTCTCGCCGGGACACAGGATCTGATAGTCCGTCATGCGTCCGTGGAGATTGAGGTTCGTGGTCGCCGAGCCCGCGGTGATCTCCGCGAAGACCGCACCCTCCGGCTGCGCCGCCCGCAGGTCGGCCAGGAGCGCCGCCGACAGTCCGGGGTCGTCGCCCGCGGTGTCGAAGCAGTGGGTGAAGCGGGTGAAGGGGAAGCACAGTCCGCCGTACGAGCCGTTGAGGACGACGAGGGGGTCCTCCTCGCGGGCGGCGAGCTGGAGGAAGTGGCTCTGCGCGGCGAAGCCCTCGGCGAGCGGGACGAGTTCACCGGCGACCTCCTCCACGAACGCCTCGTCCAGCCGCAGTTCCTCCGCGCCCTGCGGCCGGTCCCGCCACAGTTCGCGCATGCGGCGCACGAAGGCGGCGCGGGCCTTGTCGAGTGCGGTGATCTGCGGCAGCCCGAGCCAGTTCTCCTCCGGGGCGTGGCCCTCGGCGGGGTCGTGGGGTCCGCGCTGCGAGGTGAACAGCAGATACTGCTCGAACAGGTCCTCGTGGAAGTCGTGGACGAGGCGCAGCAGGTCGTCGCAGCGGCCGCCGCTGCCGTAGCGGGCCAGGAAGAAGCCCTTGAAGGTGAGCCGCTGTGCCAGGGACACGTCGAACGCGGGCAGGATACGCGCCAGCGACCGCAGGGGGCCGGCCGCCAGATCGGTCCAGGTGCGCTGATCGGCGGTGACGGGTTCCGCGCCGGCCCGTACGTCCTCGTAGACCAGGGTCTGCGGCAGCGTCGTTCCGGAGGCGCCGAGGGACTCCACGAGCGCGGGCAGGTCGCGCTTGAGGCCGGTCAGCAGCTCGCGGCGGCGGGCGAGCGGCGCGGTGGGGTAGGCGTCGACGGCCGCGGCCACGCCGTCCAGGCGCGCGGCGACGTCCAGCGCCCAGGGGCGGCCGACCTCACGCAGCGCGTCCTGGAACGCGCGGACCGGGTCGGGACTGTGCACATCGGGGTAGAGGCCGTCGAGCTGCACCATGCCCAGTTGCAGCAGCGCCGACAGGTAGCGTTCCGCGTCCTCCCGACTGGCGTCGCGCTCGGTGGTCAGCCACGACGTGAGATCCCGGTGGCGCAGCCGGGGCCGCTCGCGGAGCAGGGCGAGCAGCCCTTCGAGCGCGCCGCTGCGGCGCAGGAAGAACAGCCGGTCCCGGGCGGCGTCGAAGCTGACGGGGGCGCTGTCGTCGCCCGCGGTCACCGACCGCCGGACGAACCGCACCCGTTCGTCGTCCAGCTCCCAGCCGGAGGCCGGGCCGACGAGCAGGTCGCCGCGCCGCTCGGGGTCCGCGGCCACGGCCTCGGCGATGCGGCGCAGGACGACGACGTTGAGGCGGGCGTGCCCGGACCAGCTCTCGACCACCTCGACGGCGCCCGCCGGGGCGGCGTCCGGCCGGAACACGCCGAGCGCGACCCCGGTGAAGGTGCTGAAGGGACTGGTCTTGCAGGCCGTGCGGTACAGGTAGGCGAGCAGCGACCGCTCGATCTTGCGGCCGCGCTTGCCGGACGCGGACGCGTCGCCCCGGATGTACGCGTCGAGCTGCCCGTCGAGCGTCGGGGAGGCGAGCAGCAGGCCCAGCCGCAGCTGCTCGGAATCGGCGAGCCGGCGCAGTGAGGCACGGCCGCGGCCGAACTCCTCCGCGAGCAACTCGGGTCCCCGGGCGTGCAGTTCCGCCAGGTGGCGGCGCTCGTGCAGCCAGCCGGCGAGGTCGTGGCCGGTGGTGCCTCCGAGGCGGGCGGCAAGGCCGAGGGCGGCGGGCACGTCCTGCGGGAGCCGGTTGTTGAACACCGCGCGCCGCAGACGCAGCACCTCCCGGCGCATGCCGTCGTCCTCGTTGCCCTCGACGACCGCGGCGAGCGGGTCGCTCAGGCGGGCGCCGAACTCCCGCAGGCGGGCCTCCTCGGCCAGCACCTCGTCGGCCCAGCCGCGCGCGGCGGGGCTGCGCAGCGCCTCGGCCGCCTCGACGGGCAGACCGGCGAGGCGCATCATGAAGCGCGGGGAGAGCGCCGAGGCGGGCGCGGCGCCGGACGCGAGCTCCGGCGAAGTGAGCGAGGTGGTCACCGGTCCTCGTCCTCCTGGATCTCTTCCGGGGTCTCTTCCGCGATCCCTTCCGGGGTACGGCGCGGGGGGCTCGGTACCGGGGACGGCGCGAGGTCGTAGTGGAAGTCCGCGGGGCGGGGGCGTTCGTTGCCGACCAGCATGAGCAGCAGGGGCAGTTCGCCCGTCCCGGTCAGTCCCAGTTCCTCGGCGAAGGCCACACTGTCGAAGCCCAGCGCCACACCGCAGGCGGTGTCCGACGCGGCCGCGGCGGTGTACACGGCCTGAGCGGCCGCGCCGATGGCGGCGCTGACGAGCCGGTAGCCGCGCTCGCCGACGGCGTCGAGGACCTGGTGCGTGCGGATGGCGGGGACGATGGCGGCGGCGGCCTGCTCCAGGTTGTAGTTGTTGAGGAAGTAGTGCGCCTGCAGGAAGGGCCCGGGGGCGCCCTGCTTGATCAGGCGCAGTTCGTCCGTGGCGGGGTCGAAGGCGTAGGTGCCCCGGGGCACCCCCTCGACGTGGTTGACGAAGACGTACAGCGAGGCGAGCCGGGGCCCGCCGGGCGGGGTGGCGTCGGTGGTGAGTTCCGTCCCCGCCGCGGCGGCCCGCAGGGCGGCGGTGAGGTGCGCGGCGGACAGCGGCCGCAGGCCGGTGAACCGCCCGAAGCTGCTGCGGCGCGAGCGCAGGGCCCGGCGCACGCTCAGGTCCATGGGCGCGGCGGGCGGCAGCGGCACCCGTTCGCCGCCGGCGGGCACCGCGGGGGCGGCGGCGCTCTCCAGGGCGCCGGGCGACGGGCGTTCCGCCGCGTGCGCGGTGGTGGCGCGGTGCACCGTGCGCACGGTGTCGAAGGCGATGACGCGGCGGGAGCGCTCCTGCTCGCGGTGCCGGACCCCGGAGGTGCGGACCCCGGAGGTGCGGGAGGCGGCCGGCGCCGTGCCCTGGGCCGGAACGGCGCCCTCCCACCGCAGCGGCACGACCGCGAAGACACCCTCGTCGTCCGCGTCCGCGCCGAGCAGCCGGCCCAGGCGCGGCTCGTCGAACCACAGGACGGGGTCGATCCGCAGGCCGCGGGCGCGCGCCCACATGCTCCAGGTCTGCAGCAGTGCGCCGAGGTCCATCGTCACGACGTGGTAGCTGAAGCTGTTGTACTTGAACGCGTTCTGCCAGAACTTGACGCCGAGGACGAGGAACTGGTCGGCGTCCCGGTGCAGTCCGGCGTCGCCGACCGCCGCACGGACCTCGCCGGTCACGTCCCCGGTCAGCAGCCGCTGCACGGCGTGGTGCTGCGGCGAGTAGTGGTGCACGCCCGGCGTCAGCGGGCCCGAGGGACCGGAGACCCAGTGCACGCCGACGGGGTAGAGACCGCCGCCCGAGGCCGTGCCGCGCGACCAGTTGGCCTGCGTGTACATCGGCAGCGTGCCCAGGTCGGTGTTGGCCTGCACGGCGAGGCGCCGGCCGACCAGCCCGTAGGAGTCGCGGAGCATGCCGCCGAGCAGCGGCAGGGTGAAGGGGGCGTCCCCGTGCGGCCCCGACAGGCCGCGGCCGACGCCGGCGTCCTCGGGGAAGTCCCCGTCGGGCAGCGGGAAGCGCTCGGCCCCGGGGTAGAACTTCTCCTTCCGCGGGCGGTCCGCCCAGTCGGGCACGAAGTCGGCGGGCTCCATCGCGACCCGGCCGCGCCGCATCACCGCGGTCGCGTACTCATGGGTCTCCCCCATGTCCGTTCCTCTCTGTCTGCCGCGGCGTCCGCTGCGGCGTCTGCTGCGGCGTCCGCGGTGGGTGGGCGGCGGTTCACGGGAAGGGGTGCGGGGCGAGGTTGAGGTCCTCGTCGCGCAGGACGTGGCCGGTGAGGCCGGCGGCGTGCGGGGCGGTGCGCAGCCGGGGCATGTGCAGCGCGCGCTGGCGGTGCCAGCCGAAGTCGATGGGGATCAGTCCGGGGACCAGGACGGCGGCCGTGTGCAGCCCCGCGTCGCGCTGCTCGGGCATCGTCTGGTCGACCACGACGACGTCGAAGCCGTGCGCGGTGACGGCCCCCACGGCGGCGTCGAGGTCGTCGCGCAGGTCGGCGGCGGGCGGGCGGCCGGTGCCGAGGCCGGCGACGGGGAGCAGCGGCCGCGCGGGGCCGTCCTCCCGGTCCAGCAGGAAGGCCGCGTGCCGGGCCATGCCGGGCAGCCCGTACATCAGCGGGTGGTCGTGCAGGACGTGGACGGAACCGAAGTCGGCCGCCAACGCCTCCAGCCGGTCCCGGTCGCGTTCGGTGCGCCGCTGGAGCTTGACGGCGTCGGTCGCGATCTCGGCGAGTCCGGCGGCCAGCGCCGCCTCGGGGTCCCAGGACGCGCCCGCGCCGAAGCACAGGGTGCCCGGGCCGCCGTCGGTGCGCTGCGCGACGGCGGTGACGACCGGGACCGGGAAGGTGATCCGGGTGTCGAAGAAACGGGCCCGGTAGCCGTACATCGCCAGCCGCTCGACCATGTGCCGGGTCGCGGGCCGGGTGCTGGTGGCGGGATCGATCTCGGACAGCGGGAGGCCGGCGTACCAGGCGATGAGGAAGGCGTCGCGCTCGACGGCCTCCATGAGCCCGAACAGCACGGCCTCCTCCGGACTTCCGCCCGAGGCACAGCCGTTGGAGCTCTCCTGGACGAAGCGGTTCTCCAGTCCCCCGGGTGCGTGGTAGTAGGCGAGCACTTCGGGGACGAGCAGCGGCCGCCGGTCGCGCAGCGAGTACCCCCACACCCATGGGCGGGGCCGGTCTGGGTCGAAAGGCCGGACGAGGTCCTGGTGCCGGTAGAAGGCGTCGGAGTACACACCGCAGGTGCGGGGGTCCAGGGCGTCGTCGCCGAGGTCGGTCAACGACGCGACGACGGCGGTGCGTTTGCCCCGGGCGCGCATGCCGGCGAAGCGTTCCATGCCCTCCAGCAGGCCGACGCGGACACTGCGTCCGTAACTGCCGGTGTGGCCGCCCCAGTAGGACTCGCGCAGGTAGCTGCCCGAACGCAGGGTGAAGGAGCCGACGGTCGAGGCGGTCGACGCCGAGGTGAGGTCGGGGGCGACGGACGGGCCGAGCATGCCGGTGACCGGATTGACGAAGGCCTCCAGCGGGAGGTCGTAGTCGTCGATGTGCCGGGCGCGGAAGCCCGCCGGGTCCGCCTTGGGCACGCTGCGTACGGTGACCGTGGCCCCCTCGGCGGTGTCGGCGACGCGGCGGTCGCAGTGCGGGCACTCCGCGTCGGGGACGAGGACGGCCCGGTTGACCTGGAGGCTCTCCAGGTCGAGGAGGTGGACGGCCCCGAACCCGCCGTACTGCGGGGCGCGTTCGCGGGCCGCGGCGGCGAGGGCGGCGAGGGCGTCGACGGCGAAGGCGGTGGTGAAGGGCCACTCCCCCGTCTGCCGGGTACCGGAGCCCAGTTCGAGGGCGTCGCGCAGCGTGCCGGGCCGCACGGCCTGCCAGCGGCGGGCCAGGCAGCGCGGGCACGGCGCGTGCGCCGCGGGAGCGGGGCCCGGGCCGACGAGGGCGTGATGCCCGTAGAGGTGAACGGGGGTCGCCCCCTCGGCGTGCGCGCCGTCGGCGGGCCCGGTGGCCGCGGCCTGCTCGTCACGCAGACCGAGCACCGCGACGCGCACCTGGCCGCCCCCGCGGTGGCTGCGCAGGCTGCGGTGCAGTAACGCCTCCACGCCCGTGGCCGCGCAGCCGGCGCCCGCCCCCTCCGCCCGAGGCCCGGCCCCGGGGCCGGGCGCAGTCCCGGTACCCGAAACGGCCTGCCGGCTCGACTCGGCCCCAGCACCACGCACGGCCCCCGCACGTGGATGCCCCGCGGCGTCCGCCGCGACGTCCGCGCCGAGCGCGGCCTGCGCACCCGGCGGGCCCGAGCCGACCCGGCGGCCGGACCCGACGTCGACTCCCGGCACGGCACCGTGCCCCGACGCATCCCCAGCACCCCGCACGGCCTGCCCGCCAGACGCAGTCCCCGCACCCGGCATCGCCTGCGAGCCGGAAGCAGCCACGGAACCGGACACGACCTCCGCGCCCGGCGCGGCCTGGTGGGCGGCCCGCAAGGGCTCCGTGTCGTTACGCATCCACGGCCCCGTGCGCCAGCAGGACGCGGGCGACGTGGACGCCGCCGGCCCGCAGGTCGGCCGAACCGGTGGGTACGACCAGGGCGTCCAGGTCGTGGGCGGCGAGCCGGGCCGGCAGGTCGGTGCGCGGGGCCCGCTCGTGTCCGGCCACGGCCTCCCCCGTGACGGCCAGCGTCATCGGGTCGAGGTCGCCCAGCAGCGGATCGCCGGTGTCCGGGAGCGCGGCGAGCCCGGTCTCGCGGCCCAGTTGGACCTGCCCGAGCAGGTCGCGCAGGGCCGTGACGGCGGCCCGGCGGCGGGCGGCTCCGGCACCGATCGCCCAGAACGTCCGGCCGGTGTGCGGGTCCTCCGCGCGGGCGACCAGGACCGCGGCGGGCGCCTCGGGACCGCCGAGGTCGAGGAGTTCGGCGGTCAGGCCCAGGTTCACGGCCGACCGGCGCAGGAAGACCAGTTCGCGGTCCTCGCCCTCCCAGCCTGCCGGGAGCAGGGTGACCGCCGTTCGGCCGCGCAGCGCGAGCGTCAGGGCGTGCAGCGACAGCGCCGAGTACAGCCCGAGCGTCGCCGCCGCGGCCGGGGACGCGGCGGCCGCCGAACCGGCGGACGTGGGCAGGAACGCCCGGTCGTGGTTGTCTGCGCCGAAGGTGCGCACCGCACCGGCCGGGACCAGGGCGGTACGCCCCGAGGTCAGCGAGGTCGCGGGCAGCCACGCGCGGACCTGCGCGGCGCCGGCGCCCGTACCGGAGGCCACGTCCAGGGAGTCGGGGGCGATCAGCGGCCACTTCTCCCGGGCGGTCTCCAGCGCGGCGCCGCACACGAGGCCGTCCGGCGGTACGACGTGCTCGGCGTAGGTCTCGGCGGCCCGGTGCACGGCGCGCAGCCGGGCCCCGGCGACGTGGTGCACGTCGAAGGCGGTGATCTCGCGCGCCCCGCGGTGGCCTATGCCGAGCCGCACCGTACCGACCTTGAGCGGCGTCTGCTCCCAGGCGTCGTCGGCGAAGGCGGCCAGCACGCCGGCCCGGGGGTGGGTGAGCACCGACCGGGTGTCCAGGGCGGCCATCGCGGTGTCGGCGTCCGCTTCGGGAGTGACCTCGCCCGACCCCTCGTTCTGATACTCCATCAGGTAGGGTGCTGTGACGGCGGGTTCCGCGAAGCCCTCCTCGCCGCCGTCGACGTCCCGGCAGAACGGGCAGCGCGGGTGCGGCAGCAGCGGCTCGGTGACGACGTCGAGGGAGTCGAGGTCCTGGAGGACGACGCGGCCCTCGGTCTCCGGCGCGAGCGCACCGGTGATCTGCCGGAACACCTCGTACGCGAGGAGGTTGCCGAGCATGGCCGCGGGCGGTCCGGACACGCCGGCCGTGGCGGACCGTCCGCGCTCGCCCAGGCTCGCACCGCTCCAGAGGTCGGCCGCGGCCCCCGGCTCGCCGTTGGCGCCCAGGCGCAGCGCCGCGCACGCCCAGCAGCCCGCCGTGGCCGAGGTCATGACGGGGCCGGCGACCGCCTGGCCGCCGAACGTCCAGGCGGGCAACAGCCGTACGCCCTCGGGGACGCCCGCCTCCAGCAGGCCGAGCACGGTGCGCGGACCGCCTGTGGTGACGACCACGTCGTACCCGGCGAGGTCCGTCCATCCGGCGTGCGCACCGGTGCCGAAGTCCCGGCGGACGACCTCGACCGGGCACCCCTCGCCCGCCAGGGCACGCACCTCGTCGAGGACGTCGGCGAACGGGTCGTCACCCGTCGCCGCGGGGACGGCTATCGCCGCGCAGCCGTTGCGGACGAGGCTCAGCGCGCACCACTGGGCGACAGAGTCGTCACCGAGCACAGCGACCCGGGTCTCGCGGAAGCGGCGGAACCGGCCGCCCGCCTCGCCCACATAGTGGTCGATGTAGTCGATCTGGGGTGCGAAGCGCCGCGCGACCGCGGGGTCGAGCTGGTCCAGGCCGTCGCTGCCGGGTGCCACGTCACGGGCGAAGCCCCGTCCGTACAGGGCGCCCACCAGTTCCCCGACCATGGACCGCTGCTGCTCGCCGAGGCCAGCGCACATCTCCTCGACGCGGTGCGTCCCGTCGAGGTGGGGCACGATCAGTGACGCGAACCGGTACGCCGATCTGCCCTGGAGATTGAATCCTCCGTGGGCATTGTGGAATACCACGCCCGCGGGCGTCTCGGTGAAAAGCACATCACGACGGATACGGGGATACGAGTGCGCGACTTCCTCGTAGGCAGCGGTCATGCCGTATTACTCCCTTGCAAGGCGCGATGAGGGGACACACGGGGACACACGGATTCCCGGAACGGTCGGGGTAACCGCCGGGGAACCGTTCAGGTCGTGCCGGGCGACATATCGGGACCGGCGGCGTCGGAACGCATTTCCAGCGCACCCCTGGCGAGGATGCGCAGCGAGTCGTGCATTCGGTACTGGCCTGCGGGGCCCTCTTCCAGCAGCCCGGCGCCGACGAGTGTTTCGAGGACCTGCGCGGCACCCCCGGCCAGAAAGGACTTTCCGCCATGGCCGGCCTTGGCGCCGGATTCGGGACGAGCCGGGAAATGGTCTCGACCACTGGCACGGGATGTCGGGAGGGCGCGGCCGGCGGGCGGACCCGCCGTCAGCTCGTCGCCGCGCAGCACCGCGAGCTCCAGCCGTTGCAGCGCGGGACCGGGGTCGACGCCGAGTTCGGTACGCAGGTAGCTCTTCACCACTCCGTACTCGCGCAGCGCGTCCGCGCGCCGCCCCGTGTGGTGCAGGGCCGCCACGAGCTGCACCCAGAAGGGCTCGTGGGCGGGGTGGGAACGGGCGGCGGGCCAGAGCTCGGCGAGCACCTGGCGGCTGCGCCCGAGGGCCGCTTCGAGGTCGAAGACCCGCTCCATGGCGCGCAGTCGCTCCTCCGTGAGCCGCGGCACGACCTCGCGCTGCAGGATCTCGGAGTGGATGTTGGCCAGCAGCGGCCCCTGCCACAGGGCGAGCGCGGCGCGCAGGGTGCGCAGCTCCTGCTCCGGGTCGGCCGCGGCGTCGGCGCTGCGCAGCAGGTCGCGGAAGGCGATGAGGTCGAGCGTCGTGGCGTCCGCGGTGATGCGGTAGCCGCCGGGCACGGCCTCGATGAGCCGGCTCGCGACCCCGTAACGGGCGAACAGCTGCCGCAGCCGCTGCACGCAGGTGTGGAGCGCGGATTTCGCGGTGCCCGACCGCTCCTCTCCCCACACCACCCGCTGCAGAAATTCCACGGACACCGTGGAATTGGGATGTAAGAGAAGGGCGGCGAGGAGATTGGCGGGCTTCGACGGCTGAAGTGCGATGACGTCGCCGCCGTCCGCTATCCGGACCGGCCCCAGCACGAGAAACCTCGGACTGAATCCCTCTGAATCGAATGACGCACCCGATCGGGGTCCGCCAGACTCTTCTTGCACATGGTCGACAGATTGCTTTTTCTGCATTTCCGCCCACACTCCCCGCTGACGTCGGCGAACGTACCACCGCTCACAGACCCCTCACAAGAGGACCGCAACGGTTCAACGGGGTTTCCGGGAAGCCGTATGCACCATTTCACCTCATTCATCTACGCGTGTCGACCCGCATGTACGAAGTATTAGCAGAGGTGCGTCTTCGACCGCGCTCCAAGGAAAGGCCCCCACCAATACCGGAGCGACGCGGAACCACCCGCGGCGATCGTGCGCCGGACATCTCGGAGCACGCCGGGCACCGGGAATCACCGCGGACACCGGGATCCGCGCCGGCCGCCTCCGGCCGGCATCTCCCCGAAGCCGCCTCCCGGCCCACGTCCTGGCCGGTCACGAGGCCGATGCCGCCGCGCAACCTCACCGGCGAACGGAATTAACCGTGGGAACGATCAGCCACGGTCAGGAACTCGCATATAGTGACCCGGAGTTCACGCGGCCCCCGGCTCCGCCGGACGGGACGCGTGTTCTTTTGTGACGTCACCTCCTTCCGCGCCCTTTACGTACCGTCCGCACCGTCCGTCCGTCCGCACGGCCCCGAGGTCACCGATCCATGACAGCGCACACCGAGCCCACCCGACTGTGGTCCGGGCGTTCGCGAGCCGCCGCAGTGCCAGAACCGCCGCGTCCGCCGCTCCCGTACCTGGCCCGGACCGTCGCCGCCCCGGTGGTCGTCACCGGATCGGCGGGAGTCTGGCTGGTGGCCGCCGCCGACGGTGCGCGGGTGCCCGCGGCGGTCGGTGCCACGGCCGGGGTGGTGCTCCTCGCCGCGGCCGCCGTCGTGGCGGCGACGTCCTCGTGGCGGGCCCGCCGTCTTGAGGAGCAACTCGCCCAGGAGGAGGCGGACACCGCCCGCTTCGCGGGCGAACTGCTCCCCGCCCTGATCGACCGGCTGACGCACGGCGACTCCGCGGCCTCCGCGCTCGCCGCCATCACCCTCCCCCGGGACGAGACCCGGCGCCGGGCGCTGACCCTGGTCGCCGAGGAACTCGCCACGAGCGAGTCGCGACGCGCCGCGGCCATGTCCGCGGGCTCCAACGCCGCCGGGCGCATGCAGGCGCTGACCACCAGCATGCTGGCGGACCTGCGGGAGATGGAGCACCGGCACAGCGACCCCGCGGTCCTCGGCGACCTCCTCCACCTCGACCACCGCACGGCCCAGGCCGGCCGGCTCGCCGACAGCATCGCCGTGCTCGCCGGGGCGCGTTCGGGACGCCGTTGGGCCAAGCCGATCCGGATGGAGTCGATCCTGCGCGGCGCGATGGGCCGCATCAGCGGTTACCAGCGCGTGCGGCTGCACTCCAGCAGCGAGGTGGCGATCGTGGGTCACGCGGCCGAGGGCGTGATGCACGCCCTGGCCGAACTCATGGACAACGCCGCCAACTTCTCGCCGCCGACCGCCGAGGTCCACGTGTACGTCGAGGAGGTGCCCGCGGGCGCGGTCATCACCATCGAGGACAGCGGACTGGTCATGGGCGAGGTGGCGCTGCGCCGCGCCGAGAGCGCGGTCGCGGCGAACGGATGGGACCTCACGGGACTGTCCGGCACCCGCCTCGGACTCGTGGTGGTCGGGCGGCTCGCCCGCAAGCACGGTCTGAAGGTCTCGTTCCGGCCCTCGGCGCGCGGCGGCACCGGCGTGGTGGTGATGGTCCCCCAGGAACTGATCACCCGTCCGCGCGCCGGTGGCACCGCGGACGCCGAGTCCGTCGAGATCCTGCTCCCCGATCCGCTGCCCGTCGCGCCGCGGCCGGACCCGGCCCCGGCCGCCGCGCCTTCGCGCACGCAGGCCGGCGACGCGGCCGCGGAGCCGGATACGGGCACCGAGTCACCCGAGTACGGCGAGAGCGGCCTGCCCAAGCGCCGCCGCGGCCGCACCCTGGCCGCCGCCCGCCACGTCGAAGCGTCCGCCGGCGCCCGGCGGTCCGTTCCCCGCGACGACGACACGCCGGCGGCGCGCGCCGCCCGGTTCAGCACCTTCCGGGGAGCCCTCAAGCGCAAGCCCTCCCCCGCACCAGACCCCTCCGCGGCCCCCCACCAGCAGACCGCGACGGACCCAGAAAGCGACTCCCGATGACCGCACCCGCAGCCGGCAGCACCCACGGCAGCAGCACCAGCACCGACGAGAGACTCAACTGGCTGCTGGAGAACCTGCTCGAGCGGACGCCCGGCGCCCGCCACGCACTGGTCCTGTCCCGCGACGGACTCAAGCTGTGCCGCACCCCCGAGCTCTCCGTGGACCAGGCGGACCAGCTCGCGGCGATCTCCGCCGGTATCCAGAGCCTGTCGCAGGGCGCGTCCGTGGAGTTCGGCGACGGCAGCGGCGGCGTCCGGCAGGCCATGGCCGAGTTCTACGGCGGCATCCTGTTCATCGTGGAGGCCGGCGACGGCGCCCACCTGGCCGTCGTCGCCCGTGAGGACTCCGACGTCGGCGTGATCGGCCACAACATGAGCGAACTGGTCGAGCAGCTCGGGGAGCACCTGAGCGCGCCGCCCCGCGAGGTCGGCGGCGCGGACGGCGACAGCGGATGACCCCTCGCCCGGGCCGGGACGACGATCCGGACCGGCTCTACACCCTCACCGGAGGACGCAGCCGGCCCGGGTCGGACGTGTTCGACCTGGTGACCCTGGTGGTCGCCGAGTGCGATCCGGCGCCCGGGATGCAGTCGGAGCACCAGCTGATCCTGCGCGTGTGCCGGCAGCCGACGGCGGTGGTGGAACTCGCCGCCGACCTCGCACTGCCGGTCGGCATCACCAAGGTCCTGCTCGGCGACCTGCTGGAGACCGGCAGGATCAGCGCCCGCCACCCCCGAACCGCCCGTACGGCGGCCCAACTGCCGGACCCCGAGATCCTGGAGCAGGTGCTCGTTGGACTACGCAACCTCTGACCCCACTCCGCCGTCCCGGCGGCCGCTCAGCGCCACCGCCGACAACGGGCTGAAGATCGTGATCACGGGCGGGTTCGGCGTGGGCAAGACGACCATGGTCCGCTCGGTCAGCGAGATCCGCCCGCTGAACACCGAGGAGACGATGACGCAGGCCGGCGAGAGCGTGGACGACCTCGCCGGTGTCCAGGCGAAGACCTCGACGACCGTGGCCTTCGACTTCGGCCGGATCAGCCTGGACCGCCGCAACGTCCTCTACCTGTTCGGCGCGCCCGGGCAGCAGCGCTTCTGGTTCCTGTGGGACCGGCTGTTCAGCGGCACCCTCGGCGCGGTCGTGCTGGTCGACACGCGGCGCCTGGACGACTCCTGGTACGCCATCGACCGCCTGGAGCACCACGGGACGCCCTTCGTGGTGGCCCGCAACGACTTCGGCGGCCCCCGGCACACCGAGGAGCAGGTGCGGGACGCGCTGTCGCTCGCCGACGGCATCCCGCTGATCGAGTGCGACGCGCGCTCGCGCCAGTCCTCCAAGGACGTGCTGATCACGCTCGTCCGGCATCTGCACACCCTGTCCGCCGCCAGCCCGCGTGCCCGGGAGACGACCGCACCGTGACCACCGAGCCATCGACCACCGAGGACGCGTTCGCGGGCGCCGTGCCCTTCAGCGGCCCGCGCTTCCACGTCGAACCCGCCGAGCTCTACCGCGAGATGCGTCGCGACCACGGCGCGGTCGCGCCCGTCCTGCTCGACGGCGACGTGCCCGCCTGGCTGGTGCTGGGCTACCGGGAGCTGCTGCACGTCACCAACGACCCCGTGCTGTTCAGCCGCGATTCCGACCTGTGGAACCAGTGGGACCGCATCCCTGGCGACTGGCCGCTGCTGCCGATGATCGGCCGCAAGCAGCCGTCGATCCTCTACACGGTCGGCGAACGCCACCGGCAGCGTGCGGCGATGATGAGCCACGCCATGGAGGCGGTCGACCCGTTCGAGCTGCGGCGGACCGCCGAGCGGTACGCCGACCGGCTCATCGACTCCTTCTGCGCCCGCGGCCGGGCCGATCTGCTGGCCGAGTTCGCCACCCTGCTGCCGGTGCGCGTGCTGGCCCGTATCTACGGCTTCGCCGACGATCAGGGCCCGGCGCTGGTCAAGGCGATCAACGACCTGGTCGACAGCACCGAGGACGCCATCGCGGGCCAGACCCATGTCTTCACCGCCATGACGGAGCTGCTGGAGCTGAAGAAGGAGCGTCCCGGCCCCGACGTCGTCTCCCGCATGCTCGCCGACCGGTACGACTTCTCGGACGAGGAGATCGTGCAGGACATGATGGTGATGACCATCGCGGGCCACCAGCCGACGGCGGACTGGATCGGCAACTCGCTGCGGCTGATGCTGACCGACGACCGCTTCGCCGCGTCGTTCTCCGGCGGCCGGCACAGCGTGGGCCAGGCGATGAACGAGGTGCTGTGGGAGGACACGCCCACGCAGAACATCGCCGGACGGTGGGCCTCGCGCGACACGCGGGTGGGCGGGCGCCAGATCCGCACCGGCGACCTGCTGATCCTCGGTTTCGCGGCGGCCAACGCCGACCCCCAGGTGCACCTGGAGGGAGGCGGCCCGACCCACGGCAACAACGCCTTCTTCTCCTTCGGGCACGGCGAGCACCGCTGCCCCTTCCCGGCCCAGGAGATCGCCGAGGTGATCGCCCGTACCGGGATCGAGGTGCTGCTCGACCGGCTGCCCGACATCGATCTCGCGGTGGCGGCGCGCGGCCTGGTCCGGCGGCCGTCCCCCTGGCTGCGGGGCATGACCGAACTCCCCGTGCGTTTCACTCCCACTCCGGCCCTTGGAGACCGTCCATGAAATGCCCCGTCACCGGAGCGAGCGCCCTCGACGGCGCGCGCATCGTGCTCGACCCCCTGGTGCAGGACCTGGCCGCGGAGAGCGCGCTGCTGCGCGACGCGGGCCCGCTCGCGGCGGTCGAACTGCCGGGCGGCGTACCCGTGTGGGCCGTCACGCACCACGCGGAGGCCCGTGCGCTGCTCACCGATCCGCGGCTGGTGAAGGACATCGCCCACTGGGACGCGTTCACCCGCGGTGAGATACCGGCCGACTGGGCGCTGATCGGCCTGGCCAACCCGGGCCGCTCCATGCTCACGGTGGACGGCGCGGACCACCGCCGGCTGCGCGCACTGGTGGCCCAGGCGCTCACCCCCCGCCGGGTGGAGCGGATGCGCGAGCGCATCGAGGAGCTGACCGCGGGTCTGCTGGACCGGGTGGCGAAGGCCGCCCAGGACGCCGAGGTGATCGACCTGAAGGCCGAGTTCGCCTATCCGCTGCCGATGTACGTGGTGCAGGAGCTGATGGGCATCGACGAGGCCCATCTGCCCCGCCTGAAGGTGCTGTTCGAGAAGTTCTTCTCGACCCAGACCCCGCCGGAGGAGGTGCTCGCCACCCTCGGCGAGCTGGCGGAGATGATGGGCGCCACGGTCGCGGCCCGCCGCGCCGAGCCGGGCGACGACCTGACGAGCGCTCTCATCGCGGCCTCCGAGGACGGTGACCACCTCACCGACGCGGAGATCCAGAGCACCCTGCAGCTGATGATCGCCGCCGGTCACGAGACCACGATCTCGCTGATCGTCAACGCGGTGGTCAACCTGCTGACCCACCCGGACCAGCTCGCGCTCGTCCTGGCGGGCGAGGTGGCGTGGGAGGCCGTGGTGGAGGAGACGCTGCGCTACTCCACGCCGACCTCGCACGTGCTGATCCGCTTCGCCACCGAGGACGTCCCGGTCGGCGACAAGGTCATCGCCAAGGGCGAGGCACTGATCGTCTCGTACGCGGCCATCGGCGGCGACGAGGCGCAGCACGGGCCGACCGCGGGCGCGTTCGACATCACGCGGGAGCCGATCCGGCACATCGCCTTCGGCCACGGCCCGCACGTCTGCCCCGGCGCGGCCCTGTCCCGCCTGGAGGCGGGCGTGGCGCTGCCGGCCCTGTTCGCCCGCTTCCCCGGGCTGGCCCTGGCCGTCCCGGCCTCGGAACTGCGCAACAAGCCCGTCGTGACGCAGAACGACCTGTTCGAACTGCCGGTCCGGGTCGTCGGCTGACGGTGAGTCACCACCGCCGCGCACGGGGAACCTCCCGCGCGCGGCGGTTCCGGTCCGCAGCGGGCCGCGCCGACGCTCAGGCGTCAGGGGCGGCCGGGCGACCGAGCTCGTAGGGGGCGAGGACGTCGGCGACGGTCCGGTTGCGGGGCGTGGGCACGCCCCGTTCCCGCCCCAGGGCGACCACCCCACCGCTGAGCCACGGCAGTTCGAGCCGGTTCCCTCGCTCCAGGTCGTGGGCCATGGACGAGGTCATGCCGGCCGGGAGGGTGTCGACGGCGGCCATCTGCGCGTCGGCGAACGCCTCGTCGAGATCCACACCCGAGGCACGCCCGACGGCGACGGCCTCGGCCATCACCTCGCGCAGCAGCTCCCGTGTGGCGGGGTTGCCGCGGATGACGCCGATCGGCTGCCGCACGGCGCTGGTCGTCGCGGACAGGCCCGTGAGGAACACGTACTTCTCCCAGACCGTCCGCGCGATGTCCGCGCCGACCTCGGCGTCGATGCCGGCCTTCACGCAGGCCTCGTGGAACTCGGCCACGCCGTCGGCCGGGTGCCCCTGGTAGGCGCCGAGGACGATCCGCTGCATCTGCCCGCGGTGCACGACGACGCCGGGCTCCTCGATCACCGCCGCGATGTAGCAGACGCCGCCCCACACGGCGTCCTCGGGCAGGTGGCGGCGGAGCACCGTGTCCTTCTGCACCCCGTTCTGCAGGGAGAGCACGCGGGCGCCGCCGTCGGTGAGATGCCGCAGCCCGGCCGCGACGTCCTCGGTGTCCCAGAGCTTCACGGCGACCAGGACGACGTCGGCCCGGTGCACGTCGGCAGGGGACTCGACGAAGTGCCGCGCGTCGACCCTGGCCTCGCCCAGCGGGCTGCGCACCAGCAGCGCCCCCCGTTCCCTGATCGCCGCCAGGTGCCGTCCGCGCGCCACGAAGGTGACCTCGTGGCCCGCCTCGGCCAGCCGGGCGCCGAAGTAGCCTCCTACGCCGCCCGCTCCCACAACCACGATCCGCATGACGTGCTTTCCTTCCGGTCAGGGTGATTCAGCTGCTGCCGTCGGTGGTGCCCATGCGCTGGGCCTGTCTGGTGCGCGCCGCCCGGTGCAGCAGGGCGGTCGCCGGTATGAGGAGCGCCGTCGTGGCGGCGGCGCAGACGAACAGGGGCGCGGGCGGCAGGACGCCGTGCAGGGCGGTCACGACGAGCGGCGTGACGAATCCGAGGTAGGCCAGGCAGTAGAAGACCGCCGCGGCGCCCGCGAGGTCGCGCGGCGCCGCCCAGGCCTCCACCTGGCTGAGCCCGGCCACCAGCAGCATCCCGTAGCAGGCCCCCAGGGTCACTGCCGCGGGGATCAGGAGGGCGGGCTCCGCCAGCCGGACGGCCGCCGCGGCCAGCAGGAATCCGGCGACCGCGGCGGCGAGCCCCCAGTTCCGGGTCACATGGGAGCCGCGCCGGGACAGCCGCCGTGCCAGCGGCTGGACGAGCAGGCCGGTCAGGAGCGTGAGCCCGGCGATGCCGCCGCCGACCGCGATGTCCGGGCCGTGCAGCGGCACGAGGGCCGGCAGCACGGCGAAGCTCGTGGTGGGCGCGCCGAAGACGAGCGGCGCCGAGGGCGCCACTTCCCAGCGGAACTCCCGCTGCAGGAGCGCGGCCCGCAGCCGGGGACGGGCCTGGGGCCGTGCGCTCGCGGCGGGCGCGACCGGGTGGGGCGCGGCAGGGTCGGGCGTGTGCCACACCATCGGCGCCACGGCCGCCGTCAGGCCCAGGTGCACGAGATAGGGCAGTGCCTCGGGTGCGGTCAGCCACTGGGCCAGGACGCCCGCCACCAGCGGGCCGCCGCCGAATCCCGCGGACAGTGCGACGGCGGCGCGCCGCGCGCCCGCGCCGGGGCCCGCGTCCGCCGACAGGTCCTTGATCCACGCGGTGCCCGGGCCGAAGGCCGCGCCGGACGCGACACCGGCGACCAGCCGCCCGAGCATCAGCGCCCAGAACCGGTCGCCGCCGGTGAGGAGGACGGCCGAGGCGACGGCCGACAGGAGCAGGGCGGCGCACATCACCTGCCGCCGCCCGTACCGCTGTGCGAAGCGCGCCGCGAGCAGCAGCGCGGGGATCAGCCCGACGGCGTAGGCCGCGAAGGCGGTGGTGACCACACTCCCGGACACCCCGCTGTCGGCGCGGTAGACCAGGAGCAGTGGCGAGAACTGGTTCGCACCCCAGCCGACGACGAACATCGCCGAGGCCGCACGCATCCAGGGTCGCATCATCTGTCCTTGGTAACCGTTTTCCTGGTTACTATTGTCACATGATCGAGGAAGTCCCGGCCACCCCGCGGACCCGGATCACGGCCAAGGCCCGGTCCCTGCGGTTCGACGCCGGATCGCTGTCGCTCGACCTCGTCGCCACCGTCGGCCGCAGGCCCAGCACCCCCATCGAACGCCTGGACGGGCCCGAGCGCCTGCGCGCGTGGTGCGCGGGCGTCGGTCTCGCCCCGCGGGACGAGGAGGACCCGGCCGCGCTCCTCGCCGCGCTGCGCACACTGCGCGACGCCGCCCACGACGTCGTCACGGCCCATCTGGACGACCGCGCCCCGCGACCGGAGTCGGTGTCCCTGCTCAACACGCTGGCCCGGGTCGCCCCGCCCGCGCCCCGGCTGCCGACCGACGCGGACGGACGGCTCGCGCACGGCCCCGCTCCCTCGCTGACGACCGCCGAGCTGCTGTCCGCGGTGGCCCGGGACCTGATCGCCGTCATGACCGACCCCCGCACGCGGGCCCTGCTGCGCACCTGCGACGCGGAGGCCTGCCGCATGATCTACCTCGACAACGGCCCCGGCTCCGGCAAGCCGCGCAGGTGGTGCTCCATGGAGCGGTGCGGCAACAGCGCCAAGGCGGCCCGCCACCGGCGGCGCGCCGCCCGGCCCTGACGCGAATCGCCGCGGTCGCCGGTCCGCACCACCCGCTGCCACGATGGGAGGGCGGCACACGACGCTGACACCAGGAGCGGACGGGAGCACGCCATGGGAGAACTCACCGGCAGGACGGCGGTCGTCACCGGCGGCACGACCGGCATCGGCCTGGCGACGGCGCGGCGGTTCACCGAGGAGGGCGCCCTCGTCTTCGTCACCGGCCGGCGCCAGGAGTCCCTCGACGCCGCCGTCGCCGCGATCGGCGGCGACACCGTGGGCTTCCGGGGCGACGTGTCCGACCTCGCCGACCTCGACCGCCTGTACGCGACCGTGGCCGAACACGGCCGGCAGGTGGACGTCGTCTTCGCCAACGCGGGCACCGGGCAGACGCTCCTGATCGAGGACGTCACCGAGGAGTACTTCGACGCGACCTTCGCCGCCAACGTCAAGGGCGTGTTCTTCACCGTCCAGAAGGCGCTGCCCCTCCTCGCCGAAGGGGCGTCGATCGTCATCAATGCCTCCACCGAGCAGACCGCGGCCAAGGAGGGCCTGAGCGTCTACTCCGCCACCAAGGGCGCGCTGCGCACCCTCACCCGCTCCCTGGCCAACGAACTGCGCCACCGCGGTGTCCGGGTCAACGCCGTCAGCCCCGGCCCGATCGACACCCCCGGCATCGAGGGCCTGGCCCCCGACCCGGCCGCGAAGGACGCCTTCAAGGCCGCCCTGGCCTCGGGCATCCCGCTCGGGCGGCTCGGGCGCCCGGAGGAGGTGGCGGAAGCGGTGCTCTTCCTCGCGTCCGACCGCAGCTCCTTCACCACCGGCGGCGAGATCTACGTGGACGGCGGGATCAACCAGTTCCAGACCTGACGGAGCGGCCGGTCGCCCGGCGCCGCTCGCTGGGACGGGGCTATTCGCCGGCCTCGTAGGTCGTGACCACGCGGCTGTCGAGCAGCGGGGCGATCCGCCTGAGGACCAGGTCCTTGAAGTGCAGCGACTCACGGTGCACCGCGAAGGCCCGCGGGGAGTCGTAGCGCTCCAGGAGGACGACGTCCCGTGCGTCTTGGAGCGCGTGGAAGACCTCGTAGGAGATGTTGCCCGGTTCGGCGCGGCTCGCCTCGGCCAGGCGTGTGAGCAGGGCGAACACCTCCTCCTCGTGGCCCTCGGAGACGGTGTAGCGGGCGATCACCTGCAATTCGGGCATCGAAGCGCCTTCCTGGGCGGGCGGGGGCGCGGAGCCGCGGCCGGGGTGACGGGGAAACCGGGGCACCCGCCCTCCATCATCACCGAGGACGGGTGACGGGGCAGTTCCGAGGGAATGTGGTTGTTACACCTATCGTCCCTCCGTCCCTCACCGCCCAGGTACCGATGCCCCTCATCGACCGATCCGGCGCATCAGGCCGTTCCGGCCACTGCGGCCACTGCGGCCCGTGCGATCGGGCCACCCGGGGCGCCGGCCAGGCCCCGCCCGGCCGGCTCGTCCTCCTGCTGGCCGTGGCGTGCGGGCTGACGGTCGCCAATCTCTATTACGCCCAGCCGCTGCTGGCGGTCCTGCGGCAGTCCCTCGGTATCAGCGCGCTGACGGCCGGCACGCTGATCACCGTCGGCCAGGCCGGCTACGCGGCCGGAATGATCTTCCTGGTACCGCTCGGAGACCGCGTCGAGAACCGGCGGCTGACCACGGTCCTGCTGGCCGTCGCCACACTGGCGTGCGTCGCGGCGGGCACGGCGCCCGGCTTCGGGGTACTGGCCGCTGCGCTCCTGGTCGCCGGCGCCGTGTCCGTCGTCGCCCAGATCCTGGTGCCCTTCGCCGCCGGACTCGCCCCGGACCATCTGCGCGGGCGCGTCGTGGGCCGGGTGATGAGCGGGCTGCTGACCGGCATCCTGCTCTCCCGGACGCTGAGCGGCCTGATCACCGAGGCCGCCGGATGGCGTGTGGTGTACCTGGTCTCGGCGGGGCTGATGGCCGTCCTCGCGGTGGCGCTGCGCCGGACCCTCCCCGACCGCGCGCCGCCGGCCGCCCTGCCGTACGGGCGGCTCCTGCGCTCCACCGCGGGGCTGCTGCGCCGGCACGGGGTCCTGCGGCGCCGGGCCGCGTACCAGTCACTGATGTTCGGCGGGTTCAGCGCCTTCTGGACGACCGTGTCCTACGTACTGACCGGACCGCCCTTCCACTACTCGGAGATCGGCGTGGCCGTGTTCGCGCTCGCCGGGGCGGGGGGCGCGGCGGTGGCTCCGCTGGCCGGGCGGTGGGCGGACCGCGGTCTGACCCGGCCGATGACGGCCGCCGCCTTCGGCACCGGCGCGCTCGCGTTCGTCCTGGCCGGTCTCGGACGGCACCAGATCCTGCTGCTCGCGCTGGCCGCCGTGCTGATCGACATGGCCGTGCAGACCTCGCTCGTCCTCGGGCAGCACACGGTGTACCAGCTCGCCCCCACCGCCCGCGCCCGTCTGAACAGCGCGTACATCGCGGTCTTCTTCGTGGGCGGCGCGCTGGGGTCCCAGCTCGGCTCCGTCGCCTACCATCTGGGCGGCTGGGTCGCGCTGACCGGCTTCGGAGCCGGGTTGCTCGCGTTCGGGCTGCTGCTGCAGACACCGGCGCTGCTGCCGCGCCGCAAGGGCGCCCAGGCCGGCGTCAGGCCCTCCCGTCCCCGGAGGGACGCAGAGCGACCATGAGGTCGATGTTCCCTTCCTGCGCGATCTCGTCGCGCTGGTTGAGCAGTTCGAACCGGCGGACCAGGATGCCCGCGTCGCCCCGGCCGGTCAGGCGGGTGGAGAGGATCGCCACCCGGCAGCGCACGGTGTCGCCGACGAGCAGCGGCCGGCGGAAGCGCCAGTCGTCGATGCCCAGGAGCGCCACGGAACTGCCCTCGAAGACACCGAGCCGCGAGGCCAGCCCCATGGCCACGGAGACCCCGAGCAGTCCGTGGGCGATGCGCTCGCCGAAGCGCGTGTGCGCGGCGAACTCCGCGTCGGTGTGGACGGGGTTGGTGTCCCAGCTCCACGCGGCGAAGGACGCCACGTCGGACTCGGTGAGCGTGCGGCCCTGGGTCGTGAACTCCTGGCCGGCGTGGAAGTCCTCGAAGTACAGCGGCATGTCGGCTCCCGGTGCTGTCAGCGGTCCAGTCCAGTGGCGGTGCGAAATTCAGCGTAGGGGGGTGGACGGGGCCGCTAGGCGCCGCGGCCGGTGGTTCCGATCCCGGCCATCACATTGGTCACCAGGGCGACCGCGAACTCCTCGGTGAGGGGTTCGTCGGGGATCAGCAGGCGGTGGTAGCAGGCTCCCCACAACTGGTCGACGAGCACCTGGGGGTCGATCTCGGGACGGATCTGGCCGCGCTGCTGGGCCCGGGCGATCGCCTCGACCGCGAAGGCGCGCCGGGGGCCGGAGTAGTGCTCCCGGAATGCCGCGGACAGGTCCGGGTCGGTCTGCGCCTGCCCGACCAGTTCCACGACGATCCGCCCGGCGCGGGTGCGGGTCATCAGGCGCACAAAGGCACGCAGTTGGGCGGTGAGGTCCGCGGCGATGTCGCCGGTGTCGGGGAACGCGAGGGTGTCGCGCACCGCGGTGAAGTATCCGTCGAGGGCCAGCGCGCCCTTCGAGGGCCACCACTTGTAGATGGTCATCTTGCTGGCACCCGCCGCGTTGGCGACCCGCTCGATGGTGAACGCGGCCATGCCGTCGGCGAGCAGCAACTCGCCCGCGGCCTTGAGGATGTCACCGCGCACCTCGTCGGCCGGCCTGCGGCCGCGGCCGCGGCGGACGGGTTCCGATGCTGATGTCATGGCGGTCCTCTTCCCTGGTCCGGAGGTCTCGGGAACATTTTATATGGACGCGGCGTCTACATCCGTGCTTATATGGACTCAGCGTCCATTAAACGTTGCCGCGGCCGACCGGCCACGGGAGTACGAGACCGGAAGGACCCCCTGCCATGACCACCCCCGAGACCTCCACGCCCGCCACCCCCTCCACCGGCCGGGTCGCCATCGTCACCGGCGGCTCCGGCGGCATCGGCCGTGCCACCGCCGAGCGCCTGGCCGCCGACGGCATGAAGGTCGTCATCGGTTACGCGGGCAACCCCGGACGCGCCAAGGAGGCCGTCGACGCCGTCGTCACCGCCGGCGGCACCGCGATGGCCGTCCGGGCCGACGTGGCGGACGAGGACGAGGTCGCCGCCCTCTTCGACCGGGCCGAGCAGGCCTACGGCGGCGTCGACGTGGTGGTGAACACCGCGGGGATCATGCTGGTGAGCCCGCTGACGGAACTGGACTTCGACGACTTCGACCGGATGCACCGCACCAACGTGCGCGGCACCTTCGTCATGAGCCGGCAGGCCGCACGGCGGGTGCGCGCCGGCGGCGCCATCATCAACCTCTCGACCAGCGTGACCAAGCTGGCCCTGCCGGCCTACACCGCCTACGCCGCCACCAAGGGCGCGGTGGACGCCATGACGCTGATCCTCGCCCGTGAGCTGCGCGGCCGCGACATCACCGTCAACGCCGTCGCCCCCGGCCCGACCTCCACCCCGCTGTTCCTGCAGGGCAAGGACCAGGCCACCATCGACCGGCTCTCCTCGGTCACCCCCTTCGGGCGCCTGGGGAGCCCCGAGGACGCCGCCGAGGTGATCTCGTTCCTCGCCGGCCCCGCCCGCTGGATCAACGGCCAGGTCGTCTACGCCAACGGCGGAGCCATCTGACGGCTCCCGCGTCGCCGCAGCCGCCCGACCGCACCCGCACCCGCACGATCCGCACCCGTACCCACCGGTCCCGCACCCACCGGCCCCGGCGCAGCGTTGCCGGGGCCGGGGCCACCCGCTCCGAGGAGACGTTCCACCATGCCCGCCACCGTCCTCATCACCGGCGCCGGTTCCGGATTCGGCGCCCTGACCGCCCACGCCCTGGCCACCGCCGGCCACACCGTCTACGCGAGCATGCGCCACATCGAGGGCCGCAACGCCGCCCGCGCGGCCGAGGTCCGCGACCGCGCCGCGCACGAGGGCATCGACCTGCGCGTGGTCGAACTCGACGTGCTCGACCAGGGCAGCGCCGACCGCGCCGTGGCCCGCGTCCTGGCGGAGACCGGCCGGCTCGACGTGCTGGTCCACAACGCCGGCCACATGGTGCTCGGCCCCGCCGAGGCCTTCACCCCGGAGCAGTTGGCCGCCGTCTACGACACCAATGTGCTCGGCAGCCAGCGCGTCAATCGCGCCGCCCTGCCCCAACTGCGCCGGCAGGGCCACGGACTGCTGCTGTGGGTCGGTTCCTCCAGCACCCGCGGCGGCACCCCGCCCTACCTCGCCCCGTACTTCGCGGCGAAGGCCGCCATGGACGCGCTCGCCGTGAGCTACGCCGCCGAACTCGCCCGTTTCGGCATCGAGTCGACGATCGTCGTCCCCGGCGCCTTCACCAGCGGCACCGACCACTTCGCCAACGCGGGCCACGCCGCCGACCGCGCCGTCACGGAGGAGTACGAGGCGCGGTACGCGGGCATGACCGACCAGGTCGGCAGGGCGCTGTCGGCCATGACGCCCGAGGGCGCCGATGCCGCCGACGTGGCCCGGGAGATCGTCCGCGTGGTCGGCCTGCCCGCGGGCGACCGCCCCTTCCGCACCCACATCGACCCCGTCGACGACGGGTCCGAGGTCGTGTCGGTCGTCGCCGACCACGTCCGCGAGCGCTTCTACCACCGTCTGGGCCTGCCGGACCTGCTGGTCCCGGCCGTCGCCCCCGCCGGCGAGGCGGTCCGCGCGCCATCGGCCTGAGTCACCGCGATGCCGACGCCCCTGGTCCGGGTTCCCGCGCGAGCGGAGCCCGAACCAGGGGCTTTTAGTGCGTTCATATGTCTATTCGCCAGGTCCCACGGGTGTCGCCCTGGCACGCGTGTCCCACCCTTTCGTGTGTACGGTGCAGCCCTATGCTGACGAAAGCCGCAAAACGATCAAATCGGCGTGGATGGGAGCCAACGTGATCCGAGGTATCGACCGGCGCCGCTTTCTCGCCACGGGTGCGGCAGCGGTCATCGGGGCGGGGGTGGCGGCACGCGCCACGGCCCTGTCCCCCGCCGACGTACCGCCAGGCGGCGTCATGCGGAGCAAGGCCCCGCTTCCCCGCCCCTACCAGGTGCCGCTGCCGATCCCGGCGGCGCCGAGCCCGCTGCAGAGTGCCGGTGGCACCGACACCTTCCAGATCGTGCAGCGCGAGGCGAAGCTCGAGATCCTGCCGGGTCTGCGCACCAGCTGCTGGACGTACAACGGCACCTTCCCCGGGCCCACGATCATCTCCCGCTCCGGGCGGCGGACCATCGTGCGGCACCGCAACGAACTGCCGCAGCCCACCGTCGTCCATCTGCACGGCGGCCACACCCCGTCGGAGAGCGACGGGTACCCGATCGACCTGACCATGCCCGTCAACGGCCGCCTGTCCGTGGAGGACGCGATGGCGGGCATGGACGACATGGGAGAGACGCACGGCAACATCGCCTACGGCGAGCGCACGTACACGTATCCCATGCAGCAGCGCGCGTCCACCATGTGGTACCACGACCACCGCATGGGCTACACCGGCACGGCCGTCTGGCACGGCCTGGCGGGCTTCCACCTGGTCACCGACGACGAGGACGACGCGCTCGCGCTGCCCCGCGGCGACCGGGACATCCCCCTCATGATCGCCGACCGGGCCTTCGAGGCGGACGGTTCGCTGATGTACCCGGGCGACCCGGGCATGCACTCCCCCGGCGTCTCCCGCAACCACACCGCCGGCGTCCAGGGCGACGTCATCCTGGTCAACGGTGTCCCGTGGCCCGTGCACCAGGTCCAACGGGGGCGCTACCGGCTCCGGTTGCTCAACGCCTCCAACGTCCGCTACTTCAAGCTCGTGCTCGACCCGCCGCCCCCCGGTGGGAAGGGCCTGGTGCAGATCGGCAGCGACGGCGGCCTGATGGAGCGCCCCCTGCCCCACGACAGCCTGCGGCTGGCACCCGGTGAGCGCTTCGACGTCGTCGTGGACTTCTCCCGCTACCGGCCCGGTACCAAGGTCCGCGTGGTGAACCTCTTCGGCAGCCGGACCACCGCGGACATCATGCGCTTCGACATCTCGCCGTCCACGCGGGCCGTCCGCGACGACACCCGCGTCCCCGACCGGCTGGCGCGGCGGGCCGAGAGCGTCCTCGACCCCGCGAAGGCCGTCGCCACCCGCACCTTCGAGTTCCGGCACTCGGGCCGCAAGGGCTGGACGATCAACGGCCAGCCCTATCGGCCGGGCCGCTCACTGGCCCGCACGAAGCTGGGCACCACCGAGATCTGGCGCTTCAGGTCGGTGTTCTTCCACTCGATCCACGTGCACCTGGACCCCTTCCGCGTGGTGTCCCGCAACGGCAAGGCACCGGGGCCGTTCGACCAGGGCTGGAAGGACACGATCGCCATGGGGCCCGGTGAGACCGTCGAGGTGGCCGTCCACTTCACCGATTACGCCGGCCACTTCATGCTCCACTGCCACAACCTGGAGCACGAGGACATGGCGATGATGGCCGACTTCTCCACGTACTGAGGTCGCCGATCCCACGATCACCCGGTCACCCGGTCGGCACCTCCGGCCGACCGCGGCCACCGAACGAGAGGCGGGTGCCGCCGTGGCCCCTCGCATCAGTCCCGAACGCCGGGAATGCGCGGTCTGCGTCATCGGCGGCCCCACCGCCGTCATCGACATCGGCGGGCTGCGTCTGGTGACCGACCCCACCTTCGACGAGGCCGGGGACCACGGGTACCTCACCAAGACCGCCGCCCCGGCCGCCCACGAGGACGAACTCGGGCCCGTGGACGCCGTCCTGGTCAGCCACGACCTCCACCCCGACAACCTCGACATCCGCGGGAGGGCCTTCGCCCTGGCGTCCTCGCTGGTGCTCACCGGGCCCGCGTCCGCGCGCCGGCTCGGGCCGCCCGCCCGCGGACTCGCGGCTTGGGAGAGCGTCGAGTTGCCGCGGCCCGGCGGGGCCACCGTCACCGTCCACGCCGTTCCCGCGCAGCACGGTCCCGACGACGGCGACCGGGACGAACAGGGCCACGTGAACTGCGAGGTCACCGGCTTCGTCCTGACCGGCGCGGGGCTGCCCACCGTGTACGTCAGCGGCGACAACGCCTCCGTCGGCGTCGTCGCCGAGATCGCCCGGCGCATGCCGCCCGTCGAGATCGCCGTGCTGTTCATGGGCGGCGCGCGGGTGCCCGTACGCAGCCGCAACCGTCCGCTGACGCTGACCGCCGAGCGGGCGAGCGCGGCCGCCTCCGTTCTGGGCTCGCCGCTCGTGGTCCCCGCGCACTGCGACAGTTGGGCCCACTTCAGCGAGGACCGCTCCGACATCGACCGGGCCTTCGACGACGCGGGGCTCGCGGCCCGGCTGCGCACCGCGGAGAACGGGCGGTGGATCGACCTGGACGTGCCGGGGCCCTGCGGGGCGGATCAGTCCGCCACGCGGTAGTGACAGGCGGCCACTTCGCCGAACCCGGCCCTCGCACACGGCCGCACGGCCGCCGTGTTGTGCCGTTCCACCTGGAGACACATCCGGCCGGCGTCCACGGCGCCGGCCCGGCCGGCCGGCGCGGCCCGCACCCCGCCGGCCGCGCCCCTGCCGCGCGCCGCGGGCAGTGTGCCCATGCCGAACACCCCGGGCCCCTCGACCCGCCCGGGCAGGTCCCACTCGCGGTGCGGATCGGCGCGGTGGCCCCGCACCGCGAGCCGCCCGTCGAACCACTCGCGCGTGGGGCGCTCCGCCACCCGCACGCGGACGGCACCGGCGGACGGCGCTCCCGCGACGCGCGCGGTCACGGCGGTCCGCGACGAGGCCGGGCCGTCACGCCGGTAACCCCGGCCCGCGAGCGGGGAGTCGAGCCCCTCCGGGCACACGCCGGGGGTGATCTGGAACCGAGCGGGCGCACCGTGGGCGGCGGAGAACTCCTCCGCCCCGCCGACCCTGCCGGGCAACTCGCCCGGCGCCGCCGGTCCGTGGGGCAGCGCCGCGCCCACCCACCAGGCGCAGCCGTGCGCGTGGCGGAGCCAGCACCCGTCGGCGTCCTGTTGGTGCTCGGCCGTCTGGGCACCGGCCGCCCGCTCCTGGAGTGCCCTGATCGTCTCCGTGCCCGGGACCCGCCCGGCGGGCTCCGTGCCCGGGGCCCGCCCGGCGGCCGGCGGCGTCACGCGCGCACGCTGCGGCGCCACTCGCGCGGCGTCATCCCGTAGGCGGCGTGGAACCGGCGGGCGAAATGGCTCGCGTTGCCGAATCCGCAGCGTGCCGCGACGGCCGCGATCGTCAGGTGGTCGTGCCGGACGGAGGCCAGCAACCGCCTTGCCTCTTCCAGTCGTTCGGTGATGACCCACTGTTCGAGGCTGATGCCGGCGCGGCGGAGCACCGCGTAGAGGTGGCGCTCGGAGATCGCGTGGTCGGCGGCGATCCGCTCGGGCGTCAGGTCGGCCTCGGTGAGGTGGCGGCGCGCGTAGGCCATGACGCGGGCGAGCAGGGTGTCGTCCATCACCGACCTGGTCGCGGGCTGGCGTTCGTCGGACGCCGCGGAGATCAGCAGCGCGCGGACCAGGTCGATGGTGGCGTTCGCCAGGGACGGCGCACCGGGGTCGGCCTCCAGTACCGATGGATCCCGCCACAGTCCCCGCAGATGCTGCAGGACCAGATCGTGCAGCGGGCTGGCGCGCAGGTGCAGGCCCGCCTTCGTCACCAACTCGACCGGCAGGCCGAGGTGTTCGCTCTCGATGACGACGGCCCGGCCGGCCCCGTCGCCGGACCAGCCGTAGAGGCGGGGCGTCAACTCGTGGAAGACGAACACCTCGTCCGGACCGAGCAGACGCTGCTCGCCGTCCACCTCGGCGCGGCCGGCACCCTCCGTCTGCAGCGAGACCGCGACGATCGGACGACTGCGCTGCCGGCGTACGTGTTCGGCGGTACGGCGGAGTTCGAAGCCCGAGTTGCGTGTGGCGAAGAGGTCCAGCCCGCCGACCCGCCACAGCTCCATCCGCGCGTGGATGCCGCTCCCGGTCTCCTCGTGGACGATGTCGTTGGGCACGGAGTCATCGGTCATCGCGTGGTGGAACGCTGCCACCCGCTCGCCCGGCGGCACGGCGTCGAGGTCCACCAGCAGCACAACGTCCCCCTCACTGGGCCCCGCGAAGCCCATTGTGCAACATCAGCCCGCCGGCGGGCGGGCGCGGTGGCGGATCCAGACATTCGGTTCCACGTAGACCCCGAGGCCGTGCACGGTGTCGCACCGCACCGGAACGAGGGCCCCCGGCACCTCGACGTCGCCGTCCTCGTCGAAGGGCAGGCCGGTCCACCGCCGCCACTGCCCCAGGGAGCCGCTCACCGTCATCGACGCCGGCGCGATCGCCTCGACGGTGCCGCCGCTTCTGACGTGGACGCGCAACCACGGGTCGGCCGGAAGCCCGTCGTCGCGTCGCCGTCCCGCGTACACGGCCATCGGGACGCGCGGTTCGCGGTGCTTGCCGGTGGGCCGGACCGGGGCGAGCAGATGGTCGTGGCCGTGGCGCCCGGCGGCGGCGCGCAGCGCCCGCAGCATCCGGTAGGACAGCCCGCGCCCCTGGTAGTCGGTGTCCACCGTGATCTCCAGCGCGCTGACCGCCGTCGGGCGCCGCCCCCGGCGCCGGTCGTCGTACGCCCACCCCAGCACCCGGTCCCACCCCTGCCCGGGCGTCTCCTCGCGCCCTTCGCCCGACCCGGCGAACGGCACGGCGAGCCCTCGCGCCACCACGCGGTCCGCCACGGTCGCCACGACGCAGTACGCGGGGAAGTCCTCGGCCACGGTGCCGAGCAGCGCACTGCCGACGAGGTCGTGGGGGACGAACGCGGGCCAGGTGTCCGCGATCTCGTAGAGGCGCCCGGTCAGTTCCGGGCGGGCGGTGAGCGGGGTGATCCGGATGTCGTCGACGTCTGCCACACCCCGCACCGTGCCACAGAGCAGGCGCCCCGGACCAGGCGATTTCGGTACCTGCGGGCCTCCCGCGGCGGTCGGTCCGCGACCGGCGCGCCGATCCGGCAGGGGCCGCCTACCGTGGGAGACAGGGAAATGGTCGGCGAGCGCCGCACGCGCCCGCGATGCGGGGCGGCAGCGGGAGGCCCGTGATGGATCGGACACCGGAGGACGTCGACCTGCTGGTGGTCGGCGGCGGCAAGGCCGGCAAGACGCTCGCCATGGACCGGGCGCGTGCCGGGCAGCGGGTCGCGATGGTGGAGCGCGGCATGATCGGCGGCACGTGCATCAACGTGGCCTGCATCCCGACCAAGTCCCTGGTGGCCTCCGCCCGCGCCCGGCGTGTCCTCACGCGGGCCCGGCAGCTCGGGTTGATCGCGGAAGCGCCCGTGGTGAGCGCGGAGTCGCTGCGCGAGCACAAGAACGGCGTCGTCGACGGCATGGTCTCCCTCAACCACCGGCAGTTCCTGGACTCCGGGATGGACTTCGTGCTCGGCAGGGCCCGTTTCGTCGCCGAGCGCACCGTCGAGGTCGCGCCGGACGACGGCGGCACGCGGGTGCTGCGGGGTGCGGACACCGTGATCAACACCGGGACCGTGCCCCACGTCCCCGGCATTCCCGGGCTCGTGGAGGCGGGGGCGCTGACGAGCGAGACCCTGCTGCGCCTGGAGCGGCTGCCCGCGCACCTCGTCGTGATCGGCGGCGGCACGGTGGGCCTGGAGTTCGCGGACATGTTCGCGACCTTCGGCAGCAGGGTCACCCTCCTGGTCCGCGGCCCGCGCCTGCTGCCCGGTGAGGACGAGGACATCGCGCTCGCCGTGACGGAACTGCTGACCGCGGACGGCGTCGAGATCCTCTTCTCCCGCTCCGTCGCCTCGGTCCGCCGCGGCGACGACGGCCGCGTCACCGTGGCGCTCTCCGACGGCACCGAGGTCGGCGGCGACGACGTACTCGTGGCCGTCGGCCGCGACCCGGTCACCGCGGACCTGGCCCTCGACGCGGCGGGGGTGCGGACGGACGCGGCGGGCTTCGTCGTCGTCGACGAGCACCTGGCGACGGACGCTCCGCACACCTGGGCGGCCGGGGACGTCGCCGGGAGCCCGCAGTACACGCACATCTCGCTCGACGACTACCGGATCCTCAAGGCGAACCTCGCGGGCGGCTCCCGGTCGACCCGGGACCGGCTGATCCCGCACACCACCTTCCTCAGCCTCGACTTCGCGCGGATCGGCCTGACCGAGCACGAGGCGAGGGCGGCGGGGCACGACGTGGGCGTCGCCCGGCTGCCGGTCGCGGCGATCCCGCGGGCCCGCACCATGCGCGAGACGGACGGGGTCTGGAAGGGCGTCGTGGACAACGCCACCGGGCGCATCCTGGGCGTCGCGCTGCTCTCCCCCGAGGCCGGCGAGACGCTGGCGACCGTGCACACCGCGATGGCCGCGGGCCTGCCGTACACGGCGCTCCGGGACATGATCATCACGCACCCCACCATGACGGAGGGACTCAATCTGCTCTTCGCGAAGATCGAGACCTAGCCGCCGCAACGCCGACCGGCAACGAGGCGGGCCGCTGTCAGCGCTGCGGCACGGGCGCCGCCAGGAACCGCACGTCATCGGCCGGGACGACGGCGCCGTCGTCGTCGACGAACGCCACGCGCACCACGCGGTCCCCGGTCGCGGAGCGCCGCAGGATCGTCGGCCCGACGGAGGGCGGGCGATTTTCGTCACCCCACTGCTGGAGCGCGGCCAGCACCAGCAGCAGCTGCTCGCCGCCCGGCGTCAGGTGGTAGCTGAAGCGCGTGCGCGCGCCGGGCTCCCGGTAGGGCCGCTTCTCCATGACGCCCTCCTCCACCAGCGTGCCCAGGCGCACCGCGAGGACGTCGGGGGCGATGCCCAGGCGGTCCCGGAAGTCGGCGAAGCGGGTGGCCTCCGCCAGCGCCGCGTCGCGGAGGATCAGCAGCGTCCACCTGTCCCCCACCACTTCCAGGGCACGGGCGATCGAGCACGTCTCTTCGGTTTCGCGGTCCTTCCGCGTGGTCTTGGCGGGAGTCATGGCCCCAGCATACCGCTGAGTTGCACATTCGTATTCAGGCCTCTACGTTGGACATGCCTACTCAGCTTCCTCCCGAAACGAGAGATCCATGGACATCAGGAACGCAGTGGCTGTCGTGACCGGCGCGAACCGCGGCCTGGGCAGGCATTTCGCCGCCCAGCTGCTGGAGCGCGGCGCGGCGAAGGTCTACGCCGGCGCGCGCAACCCGTCGTCGGTCGACCTGCCCGGAGTCGTGCCGCTCGAAGTGGACATCACGGACCCCCGGTCCGTGGCACGGGCGGCCGAGTCCGCTCCGGACGCGACGCTGCTCATCAACAACGCGGGCGTCAGCCTGCACGCGGGCCTCGTGGCCGGAGACATGGCCGACATCCGCACCGAGATGGAGACCCACTTCTTCGGTTCCCTGAGCATGACCAGGGCCTTCGCCCCGGTGATCACCGCGAACGGCGGCGGGGCCGTACTCAACATGCTGTCGGTCCTCAGCTGGGCGCACTACCCGAACTACGGGGGCTACAGCGCCGCCAAGGCCGCCGAGTGGGCCATGACCAACGTGACGCGGCAGGAGCTGGCGCCTTCCGGCATCGACGTCATCGCCGTGCACGTGGGCTACATGGACACCGACATGGCCGACTACGTGCCCGGGTCGGACAAGGTCGACCCCGCCGAGGTGGCCGCGCTCGCCCTCGACGGCATCGAGGCCCGCGCCCTGGAGGTGGTGGCCGACGACAAGAGCCGTGCCGCGCGCGCCGCGCTCTCCGGCGACCTCGCGAACCTCTACCCCGGCCTTTCCGCGGCCCGCTGACCGCACGGGTGGGAGGCCGGGCCCCGCCGTGTGCCCGGCCTCCGCCGCGTGACGCGCGTCACCTGCCAGGTGCGCAGATCCCGTCCGAGGACGGAACAAACGGACACTCCGGACGGTTGGCACCCCCGTCGGTCGCGGGACCGATGACCCACCAGCCGGAGGGGCGCTGTCACGACAGCGTGGACGAGGACACGGAAAGGTGCCCCGCATGAACAGCTCGACCGCGGAGACGTTCAAACGAGCGACGCTCTACTTCAACGGCCAGCACTACAGGGCGGCCGCGAGGACACTGAGCGGCATCGTCGACGTGGCGCCCCGCAACCTGGCGGTTCGCATGCTCCTGGCGCGCTCCTACTACTACTCCGCCCAGTTCACCAAGGCGGAGAAGGAACTCCGGCACATTCTGCGCACCGAGCCGAACGACCCGCACGCGCACCTGCTGCTGGGCCGCTCCCTGGAGCGCCTGGGGCGCACGGCGGAAGCGGGGCCCCACCTGCGGCTGGCGGACGCGATGACGGCCTGGGACCTCATCGTCGTCTGAGCCCGACGGGCCGGCGGCCGGCCGGGCGGCGGGATCGACCGGTCACGCGCAGTAGCGGATGAGCCAGTCCGTGTCCGGGTTCCGGCCGAAACCGGGATCGTGCGGGGCCGCGGCGGGACGGCTCTCGACGGTCTTCTCCAACGGGACACGCTCGGGCAGCCTGCCGAAACGGGCCACGCGCAGCGCGGCGTCCACGGCGGCCTCGGCGTCGTCGTCACGCGAAGGCCGCGGGACCTGGGAGTGGGCTTCGGCGCTCATCGTTCCCTCCCTGATCACGAAGTCCGGAGCCTGACGCCCCGGGCCCCCAGAGTACTGCGGCGCCCACGGCACCGGGCAAGCACGGTCGCAGGTGCGCCGGCGGCAGTCGGAAGCGATCGACCGGTCGCAGTGCTTCATGACGGTGCGCCGCTCCTACGCGATGCCGCCGATCCGGCGGATTTCCTCCAGCGGGTACGGGGTCTGTGCGCGCCCGCGCAGGAGGCTGCTCTGGAACTCCGACATCACCGCGGCGATCGGCGCGTACCGGGTGAGGATCGCCGCGGCCTCGTCCGGGACTCCTGCGGGGCGCTCGCCGTCCGCGTAGGCACGCACCTGGGCGAGGCGGCCCTCCCGGTCCTCCCTCCGATACCCGCACAGGGCGGTGACCAGCCAGTTCACCAGGTACATGGCGGAGTAACAGCGGTCGTAGTCCTGATGGCGGTCGAAGAACTCGCCCTCGTCGCGCGACAGCTCGAACGCGGAGGACATGGCGAGGCCGTAGTCGGCGTAGTAGAGGCGTTGTCCGTCGGTCAGGATGTTCTCGAAGTGCGCGTCGAAGTGCAGGAGTCCGCGGCTGTTCATGAACGCGGTGCCGGCCGCCAGTTCCCTCACCACCATGGCGCAGGCCCTGTTGGCGATGTCGTCCCCTCCTTCGACCTGGGTGCCCAACCACTGGTGCAGGTTCTGCGGGATGTACTCCAGGAACAGCACGACGCTCGCCGAGGACCGCTGAAGAGCCCGGATCCGGTCGCGTACTTGCGGTGCACCGCCCCAGAAGGCAACAGCCCGTTCGACATCGGCCAGTTCATCGGGCAGGGGCTGCGAGTCGGGCAGCACCCGCCAGTGGTGCATCAGGGGAAAGCCCTCGTGGTCCCCCGCGAGCACCCAGTGCGTCGTCATGGCTTGCACGGCGAGTTCTCTCCACGCCCCGAAGCCCGGACCGCCGATGCCGTGCCGGCCGATGCCGTACTGACAGAAGACGGGCACCTCGAACAGGTTCGCCGTGGACCGGAGATGCTCGGGTTGCCTCTCCAGGTCGGTGAGGGGCACCCGCTTCACGAAGACCGGGGTCCCCTCGACCTCCAGCAGGGCCGACGTCCCTCCGATACCGGAGCCGACCGGCACGGCCGAGTCCACGAGCCCGCGCAGGACGCGATCGTCGCACCCGGCCAGGGACGCGGAGACAGCGCTGTGGGCGGCGAGACGCGCACCGCGCGACATGTCAGGAACGTTCACTCTTGCCTCCATCTGGGCGCCGACCGCCGACCGCCGACCGCAAGAGCATCGCAGGGAAGCGCTGTTCTCGGGGGCTCCCCTGCCCGCGACGGACTCCGCCGACGCCGCTCAACCGGTCCCGCACGGGGTGGCGCAGGTGCGGTACGACCGCTGACCTCGCGGGTCCCGATGCTGCTTCAATGGCCCGCGCGGAGGTGAGGGAATTGGTGTCCACCGACCGGCTGCTCGCGTTCGCGGCCATGTCCCTGATCGTCATCGTGATCCCGGGACCCAGCGTGCTCTTCGTCATCGGCAGGGCGCTCGCGCACGGCCGCCGCACCGCGATGGCCTCGGTCCTGGGGAACTTCCTGGGGTCCTACCTGCTCGTGGTGGCCGTCGCGCTGGGCCTCGGCTCGCTGTTCGAGCGGTCCCTGCCGCTCTTCCTGGCGGTCAAACTGGCGGGCGCCGCCTACCTGGTGCACCTCGGGGTGCGCGCCTTCCGGCACCGCGGGGAGATGGCGGTCGGCAGGGCGGACACCGCGGCCGATGCCCCGGCGCGCGGGGACCTGCGAACGGTGGCCGACGGCTTCACCGTCGGCGTCACCAACCCCAAGGGCATCGTCTTCTTCGCCGCCGTCCTCCCCCAGTTCGTCGACCCCGCGGCCGGCCACCTGCCCGGCCAGATGCTGCTGCTCGGTCTGGTCCCCATCGGCATCGGCCTGGTCACCGACACCTGCTGGGGCCTCACCGCCTCCGCCGCCCGCGCCTGGCTCGGGCGGTCCGAGCGCCGCCTGTCCGTGCTCGGCGGCGCGGGCGGCCTCGCGATGATCGGTCTCGGCGTCACCGTCGCGGCCACGGGCCGGGCGGACTGACGCGGGCGCCCGGGGCCGCCCCGGTTGCGGTCGCCGGGCGTGATCGACAAGACTCGCCGTATGACCTCCGCGATACGCCACGTGACGATCGACTGCGCCGACGCCCACCGGCTGGCGACCTTCTGGTCCCTGGTCCTGGACCGTCCGCTGCACGAGGAGGACGAGCCCGGGGATCCGATGGCGCTGGTGCAGACCGAGGGGCCCGGGCTGCTCTTCATCACCGTGCCGGAGCCGAAGACCGTCAAGAACCGGGTGCACCTGGACGTGCAGCCGCAGGACCGCACCCGGGACGAGGAGGTCGAGCGGCTGCTCGCCCTCGGCGCCGCGCTGGTCGACGACCGCAGGAACCCGGACGGCACGGGCTGGGTGGTCCTCGCCGACCCGGAGGGCAACGAGTTCTGCGTCGAGCGCAGCGCGTCGGAGCGCGAGGACTGACGAAGCGTCAGCGACGGCCTCAGTAGCGGACGTCGCTCTGCAGCAGCGGCGGGTACACCGCGGACGTCTCGCCGTCCACGGTGGTGCCGCCGAACTGCAGCATCGCCCGCAGCGCGCCGTGCAGCGGCGCCGGGTAGTCCAGGACCGGGGCCGACACCTCGTCCAGCCGCCGCAGGTGCCCGGGGGTGAGGTCGACCTCCAGACCCGCGAGGTTGCCTTCCAGGTGCTCCAGGCGACGGGCGCCGACGATGGGAACCACGGTGCCCTCGCGGGCGCGCAGCCAGGCGAGCGAGACGGCCGCGGCGGTGGTCCCGAGCTCGTCCGCGATCTCGGTGACCGCGTCGATGACCACGAAGTCCTCGTCGGTCGGCTCGCCGACAAAAGACGTGCGGGCCGAGTCGGCGGTGCGCGTGCCGCGCCGGTACTTGCCGGACAGGAAGCCGTTCCTCAGCGGGCTCCAGGGCACCAGCGCCATGCCCTGGTCGAGCGCGAGCGGTGCGATCTCGCCCTCGACGGTGCGGGCCAGCAGCGAGTACTCGACCTGCAGCGCGATCAGCGGGGTCCATCCCTTGAACAGCGCGGCCGTCTGCGCCTGGGCGGTGACCCAGGCGGGCGTGTTGGAGAATCCGATGTAGCGGATCTTGCCGGCCCGGACCAGGTCGTCGAGCGTGCGCATCGTCTCCTCGATCGGCGTGTTCCGGTCCCAGTTGTGCAGCCAGTACAGGTCGATCCGGTCGGTCCGCAGCCGGCGCAGGGTCTCGTCGAGCTGGGCGATCACCGACCTGCGGCCGGCGCCACCGCCGTTGGGGTCCCCAGGGTGCAGGTTGGTGAAGAACTTGGACGCCAGCACCACGTGTTCGCGCCGCCCGGGGCGCGCGGCGAAGAAGTCGCCGAGGATGCTCTCGGAATGGCCGTTGGTGTAGAAGTTGGCGGTGTCGATGAAGTTCCCGCCCAGGTCGAGGTAGGTCGCGAGGATCTTCTCGGACTCCTCGACGCTGCACCCCGCGCCGCCGGGATCCTCCCCGAAGGTCATCGCGCCGAGGGCGAACGGGCTGACCCGCAGCCCAGAGCGGCCGAGGGTGACGTAGTGGTCGAGCGGCATGGACATGCTCCCGTGGGTGTCGAGAAGGCCGGTGGATCGGTCCTGACCATCGAAGCGCGGCCCGGGTCCCGGCCGGTAGGCCGATAGAGGCGGGCTCTTGCCCGATCCTGCCGACCTCGCGGGGATCGGGCAGTACGGCCGGCGGTGGTTCCCTGAGGAGGTGCCGTGGGACTGCCGCACCCGACCCGATGGCCGACGCCCAAGACGTCGCCGGAACGGGCGGCCCGAAGGGTCCGGGCCCCGGTTCGGCCGCGGGTACCGCCGCCCGTCCGGTTCCCCGCCCGGGCAGGACGCGGCTCGGCTGCGCACGGCCGCCGCACCATGCGGTGCCCGGCAGCGGCCGTGACCGCCCACCTTGCCAGACCTATCGTATCTCGATAGCTTTCCATCGTTGCTCGATGGATGGAGGGGTGATGGGAAAGCTGACAGTGATCACGTTGCGCGCCCTGCTCGCGGCGCTGCTCGCCGGCTCGGTGCTCGTGCAGGCCGTGATGGTGCCGCTGCTGGCGATCGACATGAGGGGGCTCGACGCGGACCTCGTGTACCTGCGCGTCCCGTTCCTCACGATCGTGGTTCTGGGCTTCGTGGCGGTCCAGGTGGTCCTGGTCTGCGTGTGGCGCCTGGTGACGATGGTGCGGCGCGGGACCGTGTTCTCCCCCGCCGCGTTCCGGTACGTGCACGTCGTGTTCGGCGCCGTCGTGGCGGCCGCCCTGCTGGTCTTCGCGCTCGCGGTCCTGCTGGCGCCGGGCGAAGCGGTCCCCCCGGGCATGGTCCTGCTGCTGTGCGGGGCCGCCCTCGCGGTCATGGGCGTCGCGCACGTCGTGCTCGTCCTGCGCACGCTGCTCGCCCAGGCTGTCGAGCGCGACGCTGAGGCGGAGTGGCTGCGGGGCGAGCTGGCGGGAGTGATCTGACACCGGTGGTTGCCGCGTCGGCGTGATGCGGACGTGCCGCTTGGCACGTCCGGACGACCGCGCCGCGGACCAACGCCTCCCGGGGAGACACGCCCCGGCTAGGCGTGGCGGTCGTGGTCGTCCAGGACGTCCTGGATCACGCGCTGTTGGACGCCGGCCCGCGCCGGGTCGTCGTCGATGACACCGGTGAGGACCAGCAGCGCCTTCCACAGCGCCCAGCCGCGGGCCCGGGCCCAGGTGGCGTCGTCCAGGGCGACGGCGCGGCGGAACGCCTCGCGGCCGGCGCCGGAGAAGAAGGTCCAGGTGATGACCAGGTCGCAGGCCGGGTCCCCGACGCCGCAGGTGCCGAAGTCGATGACGGCCGCGAGGTCGCCGTCGGCCACGAGGAGGTTCCCGGAGGCGATGTCCCCGTGGAACCAGACGGGTTCGCCCTCCCACCGCGCGGCGAGGGCGGCGTCCCAGACGGCGGTGGCGCGGGCGGTGTCCACGCGGCCGCCGAGGACGGCGAGGCAGCGGCGGGTCTCGTCGTCGTAGTGGGCGGGCGACGCGCCCCGGTACCAGCTGTGCTCGCCGGCGAGGGGTCCACCGGACGCGTCGCAGCGCCGCAGGGCGTGGAGGAACCCGGCCACGGAGACGGCGAATCGGGGCAGGTCGTCGAGGTGCCCGCGGTCGGCGGTCTGTCCTGGCAGCCAGCCGCGCACGGACCACGGGTAGGGGTATCCCTCGCCCGGGACGCCCATCGCCAGCACCGGCGGGACCGGGACGGGCAGGCGGGGCGCGAGCCGGGGCAGCCACGTGTGTTCCTTGGCGACGGCGGGGACGTAGCCGGCGCCGGTCGGCAGCCGGACCGTCATGGCGTCGCCGAGGCGGTAGGTGCGGTTGTCCCAGCCGTCCTTCTCGACGGGGGTCACGGGCAGGTCCCGCCACCGCGGGAACTGGGCGCTCACCAGCCGCCGCACCAGCGGGGCGTCGATCCCGGCGCGGCCGTCAGGTGGGGATGTCGTCGGCACCTGGGGATGGTGTCCTTGGGCGGGGGCCTCCCGCAACAGGATTTCGGCGGGGAGGCGGACCGTCCGGCGGGCCGGGGCAGGTGTGCCCGGCCCGCCGGCGGTCGCAGGGGGCGGCTACGGCGTGAGGGTCCACTTCTCGATGTAGCCGGTGTCGAGCGACGCCAGGTCGCGCACCCGCAACTTCCAGGTGCCGTCGACCGGCTCGGCGGAGGCGTCCACCGTGAAGGTCTGGTCGACGTTGTCGGCGGAGCCGCCACTGCGGTTGAGCAGCGAGTGGACGGTGCCGCCGGGGCCGACCAGGTCGACGGTGAGGTCACCGCGCCAGGTGTGAACGATCTTCACGTACACCTGGGTGACGGCGGAGGCGTTGCCGCCGCGTCCGCTGACCGTGATCGGGGACTCGACGGCGGGGCCCACGTCGGGGATGTCGACGCGGGTGCTGTTCCCGTAGACGTACGCGACGGTCCAGGTGAAGCCGGTGGAGGCCGTCTCGCCCGTGCTGTCGGACACGGTGACGGTGACGCCGGCGGTCCCGGTGGTCGTCGGGGTGCCGGTGATCAGCCCGGTGGCGGGGTCGAGGCTCAGCCCGTCGGGCAGGCCGGTGGCGGTGTACTCCAGCGTGGCGCCGGCGTTGCTGGTCGTCGCCTCGATCTGCAGGGAGACCGCCTGCCCGACACCGCTGATCTGGTCGCCCGGCGGGATGAGGTCGATGCCGTCGACGATGCGCCGCCCGACGTTGATGGCGGCCCAGGTGTTCGCGACGGTGACGTACGTCGGACTGTAGGCGCCGAACAGGTCGGCGGCGGCCTGCAGGGTGGCGGTACGGGCACCGGCGTAGTCGGTCGTGGAGGTCATGTACGTGGTCAGCGCGCGGTACCAGATCGCGGCGGCGCCGGACGCGCCGATGCCGGGCACGGGCACGCCGTCGTAGGTCGGGCTGTCGTAGGCCACGCCGTTGATCGTCTTGGCACCGCTGCCCTCGGCGAGCAGGTAGAAGAAGTGGTTGGCCGGACCGGAGGAGTAGTGGACGTCCAGGCCGCCCAGCGAGGAGGACCAGTAGTCGGCGGAGTCGCCGTCCCTGGAGGGCTTGTCCATGTAGCGCAGCGGGGTGCCGTCGCCGTTGATGTCGATCTCTTCGCCGATGAGGTAGTCGGGGGTGTCGGCGGCGAGGTTCGCGTGGAACTCCACCATCGAACCGAAGATGTCGGAGGTGGCCTCGTTCAGGCCCCCGGACTCACCGCTGTAGTCGAGGCCGGCGGTGGCGCTGGTCACGCCGTGGCTCATCTCGTGACCGGCCACGTCGATCGCCGTGAGCGGGTGGGTGTTGCCCGAGCCGTCGCCGTAGGTCATGCAGCGGCAGCTGTCGCTCCAGTAGGCGTTGACGTAGTTGCTGCCGTAGTGGGTGCGGCTGTAGCGGCCGTCGCCGTCGTCGTAGATGCCGTTCCGGCCGAAGGTGTCCTTGTAGTAGTCCCAGGTGGCGGCGGCCCCGAAGTGCGCGTCCACGCCCGCGGACTGGCGGTTGGCCACGGTGCCGTCGCCCCACACGTCGTCGGCGTCGGTGAAGAGCGTTCCGGTGCCGGAGGACGTCCCGTTGTTGAGGTCGGTGGTGTAGTGGCCGCCGCGCGTGCCGTCCTTGAGCTGATAGGTGCTGCCGGACGGTGTGGTGCCCAGGGGGACGGTGCCGACGAACGCCCCGGTGCCGGTACCGGTCTTGACGCCCTCCTGGCGGGACAGCTCCTTGCCGGTGCGGGCGTCGGTGACGACGTGCAGTTCGCTGGGCGTGCCGTCGGCCTGGACGGCGTCGACCACGGTCTCCCACGCCAGCGCGGGCTTCCCGGTGGCCGCCCAGACCACGAGCCGCGGGGTGCCGGCGGCCCGGGCCTTCCCGGCGCGGGACGGCGTGGCGGCGACGGCCTTCTTCGCGGCCGCGGCGGCGGTGGACGCCGGCCGGGTGTCCGGCAGCGACACGGCGGCACGGGTGGCGCGGGACTGCGTGAGGCGGGCGCCGTCGCGGTGGACGACGAGGTCTCCGCCGAGCACGGGCAGGCCCGCGTAGGTGCGCTCGTAGCGGGTGTGCAGGGTGCCGTCGGCGTCCTTGACGACGTCCTTGACGACCAGGCGCTCCTGCGGACCGAGTCCTAGCGCCTTCGCGGTGGCACCGGTGCCGGCGGTCGCGGTGCGGATCAGGGACGCGCGGGCGGACGGGGTGAGGTGCGCCGGGGCCGCGCCGGGGCGGGGCGCGGCGGCGGTCCTCGTGTCCTGTCGTCCGTGGCCGGCGGCGAGCGCCGCGCCGGAGGGAACGGCGGTGGCGAGCAGCGCGGCGGCTGCCGTCAGGGCGAGTGCCGCGGTCTTCCCGGGGCGGGGGCGGGAGTTGGGGCGTAAGAGGGACAAGGGGATTCTCCTCCTGCGATGGGCGGCTGGCGGTGGCCGTGCGGTCCCGCCGGCCGGGTGGGCCGGTGCGGGACGGGTTCGCAGATCGGGGACGACGCTGTCCGTGTGTGGGGGGACGGGGCCCGGACGGGTGGACACGGGCGTTCGGGGGTGGGGGGAGGACACGACGCTGTGCGCGACGGGCACAGCGTGGCATCGGGCGGTGGACTTTGTCATGGCTGCGACAAGTCTTTGTCCGAAATTGATCAGCACACGGGTTGCGTGGCGCGTAGGGTCCCGCCATGACCACCCCGTCGCTCAGAGCCTTCTCCCCTGTCGACGTCGACCCAGCGGCCGGACTCCTCGCGGCCCGGTACCGCCGCGACCTGGCGGCCGAACCCGCCCTCGACGGCCGCCTCGGCGACCCCGCGCACTGCGCCGGACTGCTGCGCGGCGCCTGGGAACGGGGAGCGCGCGGCGCGGTGGCCGAGGAGGACGGCGAGCTCACGGGATATCTGCTGGCGATCCCCGGGGACGACGCGCGCGGCCGGCATGTGTGGAGCGGTCCGGAGCACTGCGCGGGACGGGACGACCGCACGCTGCGGCGCCTCTACACCGAACTGGCCGGACCGTGGCTCGCCGAGGGCCGGCTGCACCACTACGCCGTGTCCACCGGTGCCGACCTGCCGCTGTGGCTGTCGCTCTGCTTCGGCTACGAGCAGGTGCACGCCCTGGCCGGCCTGCCGGCCGCCGGGGCGCTCCGGCAGGACGACGTACGGGCCGCGGGCCCGGCCGACGTCGACGCACTGGAGCCGCTGTTCCGCCTCGTCGCCGACGCGCACACCGGGCCGCCGGTCTTCGCGTTCGTCGACGCGGCCTTCTACGAGGACCTGCGCCCCGGCCACCTGGAACTGCTGGAGGACCCCGACGTCGCGTACTGGCTGTCCGAAGGGCCCGACGGGGTACGGGGCTTCTGCGTGATGCGGCCGGTCCCCGAGGAGGAGGCCTCGCCGCTCAAGCCCCGCGGCAGCGTCGAACTCCTCCTCGCGGCGACCGCGCCGCAGGCCCGCGGCCGCGGGGTCGGGCGCCGGCTCACCGAGCACGCCCTCGCCGAGGCCGCCGACCGCGGATTCCGGGTATGCGTCACCGACTGGCGGGCCGCGAATCCGGACTCCTCCGTCTTCTGGCCGGCCCGCGGCTTCCGCCCGGTCGCCCACCGGCTGCACCGCGTCCTGGACCCCCGGCTGCTCCCGCGCCCCGACGTGTCCCGCTGACCGGAGGAACGGCGCCGCTCAGGTCGCCGTCGCGGCCGCCGCGGCACGGCCCGCCTGACGGCCGGAGAAGAGGCAGCCGCCGAGGAACGTGCCCTCCAGGGAGCGGTAGCCGTGGACTCCCCCGCCGCCGAAACCGGAGACCTCGCCCGCCGCGTAGAGGCCGGGCACGGGAGTGCCCCCGGCGTCCAGGACCCGGCCGGACAGATCGGTCTGCAGGCCGCCGAGGGTCTTGCGGGTCAGGATGTTGAGGCGCACGGCGATCAGCGGGCCCGCGCCCGGGTCGAGGATCCGGTGGATCTGGGCGGTGCGGCTGAGGAAGTCACCCGTGTAGGACAGGGCGTTGCGGATGCCCATGACCTGGACGTCCTTGCTGTAGGGATGGTCGATCTCCCGGTCCCGGGCCTCGATCTGCCGCTTGAGGTCGGCGAGGTCGATCAGGCCCTCCCCGGTCAGCCGGTTCATGCCCGCCACGAGGTCGGCCAGATTGGACGCGACGACGAAATCGGCACCGTTCTTCTTGAACCGTTCGATCGGCTCCGGGGTCTGCCAGAGCCGGGAGAGGGTGAGCGGGATGTCCTTGTTGGTGAGGTCCGGGTTCTGCTCGGAGCCGGAGAGCGCGAACTCCTTGGCGAGGATCTTCTGCGTCGTCACGAACCACGAGTAGTCGTGGCCGCCGCCGGTGATCGCCGCGAGGGTGCTCAGGGTGTCGTAGCCCGGCAGGTCAGGGGCGGAGAAACGCTTGCCGGTGGCGTCGAACCACAGGGACGAGGGGCCGGGCAGGATGCGGATGCCGTGCTTGGCCCAGATCGGGGCGTAGTTCCGCAGCCCTTCGGTGTAGTGCCACATGCGGTCGGGATTGACGATGCGTCCGCCCGCCGCCTCGGTGATGGCGAGCATGCGCCCGTCGACGTGCTCGGGGACCCCGGAGATCATGTTCCTGGGCGGGGCGCCGAGGCGCGCCGGCCAGTTCTGCCGGACGAGGTCGTGGTTGGCGCCGATGCCGCCGGAGGTGACGACGACCACCGGCGCGCGGAACTCGAAATCGCCGACGACCGTGCGTGAACTGCGCGTCCCGCGGGGCGCGTCGCTCGGTTCCAGCACCGCGCCGCGCACCCCGGTGACGACCCCGCCGGTCCGCACGACCTCGTCCACGCGGTGGCGGAACCGGAACGCGACCTTGCCGCGGGCCACGGCGGCGCGGACCTTCTTCTCGAAGGGCTCGACAACGGCCGGGCCGGTCCCCCACGTGACGTGGAAGCGCGGCACCGAGTTGCCGTGGCCGTCCGCGAGGCCGCCGCCGCGCTCGGCCCAGCCGACGACGGGGAACCACCGCACGCCCAGCCCGTAGAGCCAGGAGCGCTTCTCCCCGGCGGCGAAGTCCACGTACGCCTGGGCCCACTTGTAGGCCCAGTGGTCCTGGCCCGCGGGGTCGCCGACGCCGCGGTCGAAACCGGCCGCGCCCTGCCAGTCCTGCCACGCCAGGTCGTGGGAGTCCCTGACGCCCATCAGGCGCTGCTCGGGGGAGTCGACGAGGAAGAGGCCGCCGAACGACCAGAAGGCCTGTCCGCCGAGGTTGGTCTCCGGCTCCTGGTCCAGGAGCAGCACCTTGCGCCCGGCGTCGGCGAGTTCGGCCGTCGCGACCAGTCCGGCCAGGCCGTGGCCGATGACGATCACGTCGGCGTCCTGCGCCGGTGAGGCGGCGAAGGCGGGCCCTGCCTGCGAGAAGGCGGCCGCGCCGGCGAGGACCGCGCCGGCCGCCGTCAGCAGGTGACGGCGGCTGGGCAGGGGGGACTGCGCCGATCGGTCCGTGCTGTCCGTGCTGTCCGTGCTGTCCATGGGGGGCCTTCCGGATGGCGGGGAGGGGCGGAACGCACGAAGGCTGTTGTCCCGGTGACCTTGCTGTTACCTTCGGTAGCTCACAGGTAACCAGGAGGTCGCGCCGGTGCGGTAGTCGCCCGGTGTCAACGCGTCCGCACCGGCGTTGTGTCCCGCGCACAGCGCTCGGACGAAGAGGGGCGAGGCTCTTGACCGTCACCGATCAGCGCGAGCCCGTCGCCGGGATCCTGCGCGCCATGGCCGCCGACGCGGACGTGCGCGGGGAACTCGTGCACGCCGCGCGGGCGCACTCCCCCGACGTGGCCCGGCTCGGCGAGCACGACACCCGCCGGCACGTCACCGCCATGGTCCGCGCCGCCGGAGGATGGCTCGGCACCCTCGACCGGGTGGACGAGCAGGACTTCGGCGCCGCGCTGGGGCTGGGCGCCGACCGGGCGGCCCAGGGCGTCCCCATGACCTCCGTGCTGCGCGGCGTGCAGGCGGGGCTGACCCGCGCGGTGGAGATCACCGTCGACCGCAGCCGCTCGGCCGGGGTGCCCGACCGGATGCTGCTGACGGCGGTCCTGCGGCTGAAGGAGTACGGCGACGCGGTCGAGCGCCACGTCATCAACGGCTACCGCGCGGCGGAGCGCGACGTGCCGGCGCCCGGCGGGGGCGCGGCCCGGGCCCGGTTGCTGCGGCAGGTGCTCGTGAACGGCGTGCTGCCCGCCCCGCGGGACCTGGCCGGGGCGGAACTACGGCCGGACGGCGCCTACCACTGCCTCGTCGCGGACACCCGTGACCCCGGAGCCCTGCGGCTGCCGGGGCGCGGGATCGCCGCGGTGGTGGAGGGGCGGCTCGTGGGTCTGCTGCCGTGCCGCCCGCAGGACGCGGTCGCGGGTACGGTCGCGGGCGGCGTGCCGCCGCTCGCCGTGGTCTCCCCCGCCGTTCCGCTGGCCGGGGCGGGTGCGGCCTACCACCTCTGCCTGCGGGCACTGCGCGTCGGCGCGCGCGGCGGGCGCCACGGCCTGCTCGATCTCACCGACCTCGCGGGCGAGACCGCCCTGGCGGAGCAGCCGGTGCTGGGCGCCTACCTGAGCGGCCGGCTGCTCGGGGCCCTCGACCCGGCGGACGACTTCCACCGGCAACTCGCCCTCACGGCGCTGGCGTTCCTCGACCACGGCCGACGGCTGGACCAGGCCGCGGCAGCCCTGTTCACCCACCCCAACACCGTCCGCTACCGGCTCGCGCGGCTGCGGCAGATCACGGGCGGCTCCCCGGCGGATCCCGCCTCCGCGGGCAGCCCCGGCCCGATGCCCGCGCTGCACTGGTGGTGGGCGCTGTCGACGTGGCTGCGGCCCGACGCGGAGCCGCCGTTCAGGCCGCCGTCGTAGGGGTGCCGCGGCGGCGGCGCCGGTCGAGCAGCGTCCGGACGGCGTACTCGCCGACGAGGATGCCCAGCAGGCCGACGAGGGAGATCCACGGCGGGGCCGGCGAGTGGACGCCCATCAGCCAGTAGAGGACACCCGCGAGGAATCCCACCGCGAAGGACACGGCGCCGCTCCTGGCCAGGGCCCTCATGCGAAGGAGTCCAGCAGCCCGTAGCCGATCAGCATCCCGGCCAGGCCGACCAGGCAGACCAGCGGCGGTGCGGGCGTCCTGACACGCAGGAGCCCGTACATGACACCCACGGCCAGACCCGCGCCGAGGGAGACGGCGTACTCCACGCAGGACCTCGTTCCCGTGCGTACGACATGGGCGTTTCATCCCTTTGTAGCAGCACGTGCGGCGGCTTCCGCGTCCCGACTCGGAAGACCGGCGACAGCACGGCGGCGGCGCGAGGACATCCCTCGCGCCGCCGCCGGACGCTGCCGGGGCCCGGCGTCAGGCCGCGGCGGCGGCCGTGGAGCTGAGGCGCTCGATGACCTCGGTCAGGCCGGCGACCACCTCGGCGTCGTCGATGGGGTGGGTGTCCGCGAAGCGGACGACCGAGCCGGGAATGGAGAGCTTGACGTCCTCCAGCACCGCGGCGCCGGCGATGCGGGCCGCCTTGCGGGCCTCGTCCTGAGCCCACACGCCGCCGTACTGGCCGTAGGAGGTGCCCACGACCGCGACCGCCTTGCCGGTCAGCGCGCCCTGGCCGTACGGACGGGACAGCCAGTCGATCGCGTTCTTCAGCACCGCCGGGATGGTGCCGTTGTACTCGGGCGAGAAGAGCAGGAGGGCGTCGACCTCGGCGGCGGCGGCGCGCAGACGGGCCGCCGCCTCCGGCAGCGTCCCCTCGACGTCGATGTCCTCGTTGTAGAACGGGATCTCGGCCAGGCCCTCGTAGAGCTCGATCTCGACACCGGCCGGGGCGTGCTTGACGGCGACCTCGGCGAGCTGACGGTTGTGGGAGCCGGCGCGGAGGCTGCCGACGAGCGCGAGGATGCGGACGGACATGTGGGGTACTCCCGGGTAGCAGTGGGGTAAGCGGACCGTGGTCCGTTTCTCCTTTCTAGCATCTAAGCGGACCGCGGTCCACTTCCATTCCCCCGCTACGCTATGGCCATGACCGAGCCGCCCCCGGCCGCCCGCACCGCATTCCTCGCCGCCGCGGACATCGCGCTGACCGCGGCGGGCGATCAGCCCCCGCTGCGGGCCGACGCCGCGCGCAACCGGCAGCGCCTGCTCGACGTGGCCGCCGAGCTCTCCGCCGAGCACGGAACCGCCAACGTGACGATGGAGGCGGTCGCCGCCGCGGCGGGGGTCGGCAAGGGGACGGTCTTCCGGCGGTTCGGCGACCGCGCGGGGCTGATGGTGGCGCTCCTGGACCACCACGAGCAGCAGATCCAGGCGGCCTTCCTCATGGGCCCCCCGCCGCTGGGACCGGACGCACCGCCCATGGACCGCCTGCGGGCGTTCGGGCCCGCGGTGATCCACCACGAGCACACGTTCCGCGACCTCTACACGGCGGTCGCGGCGCATCCGGGCCGCCGCTTCAACCCCTCGTACCACATCAAGCACACCCATATCAGCCTGTTGCTGCGGCAGTCGGGAGCGCCGGGCGATGTCGAACTCGTCGCGCACACGCTGCTCGGCTACCTCAACACCACGCTCGACGACTATCTGATCAGCAGGCGCGGGATGTCCCTGGAGCGCTTGAGCGCGGGCTGGCACGAGCTCGTCGCGCGCCTGAGCGGCGGCAAGTAGACCGATGGCGCGACGGACCGGGCGGGCCGGGGTGACGGAGCCACGGCCCGGGGCGGGGAAACCGGGGACGGGGAAACCCGGGGCGGGAAGGCCCCGCGCCGCCGCGCGGGCCGCGGCGCGGATGCTGGTCAATCTCGCCCTCGGGGTGCCGGCCGCTGTGCCGCTGTACTGCGCCTGGTGGCTGCTGACCGAGTACCTGCCGATGGACTGCCGCAGTATCTCCGACGCCACCGCGCCCGGCTTCTCGGGTACTTGCGACTACCACACGCTCGACCATGCCGGCCCCGTGATGTTCCTGCTCGTGCTCTCCGGACTCTTCGCCGCGGCCCTGGTCCTCCTGGTCGACGTGGTCCGCCCGCACTCCCGGGGCCGCCCGGCGCGCCCCTGGGTCGCCGCGGGGCTTCTGGTACCGGTCCCGTTCCTCGCGCTCCTGCTGGCCGCCCACAGGTGACGTGATCCCGACAGCCGTCGCAAAGACGCCGCTGGTCAACCCGTCGTTCCCGCTTCGTTGAAACGTTCAAGTCGCTAGCATGCGGCGGACATCGGACGGATCTAGCGTGAAGGACCCATGTGAGACCGCTCTTTCGGGGCCGTTCGGGCCTGCAGATGATCGCGGGCGCCGCGGGCGTCGCGGCCGTGCTGGCGGCGATCCCGCCGGCATCGGCCAGTGACCACGCCACCGCTTCCACCCCCACCCCCACGCACCGGATCGCGACCGCGACCGCGATCGTCAAGGAAGACTCCGGCGGCTCCCCTTCACGGACCGTCACCCTCCTCACCGGCGACCGGGTCACCCTCACCCCCGGCGGCTCCGGCCCGGCCGCCCTCACCGTGGAGGGCCCGGACGGCGGTCGCGCCGACGCCCGCATCACCACGCGGGGCGGCGACACCTACGTCTACCCCGCCGCGGCCGAGCGCTACGTGGCCGCCGGGCTCCTCGACACGGACCTGTTCAACGTCACCCGGCTGATAGCCGACGGCTACGACGACGCCCGCTCGCAGGGGCTGCCCGTCATCCTCACCTACGCTTCCGACGCCCGTCGCAGGCTCGCGGTCCCCTCGCTCCCCGAGGGCGCCACCGGCGCGCGGGCGCTGACCAGCATCGGCGGCACGGCCGTCACCGAGAGGCACGACCGCGCCGCGGACTTCTGGGCCGACCTCACACGGCAGGCGCCGGCGCGGTCGGCCGCCAGGACGGCCACGACCGGCGGGACCGCCCGGGCCGCGGCGGCCGGCACGGCGCTGACCGGCGACGTCCGCAAGGTCTGGCTGGACGGCAAGGTCGAGGCCGACCTCGCGGACAGCGTCGCGCAGATCGGCGCCCCCGAGGTGTGGGCGGACGGCGACACCGGGCAGGGCGTGGACGTGGCCGTCCTCGACACCGGTTACGACACCGGCCACCCCGACCTCGACGGCGTGGTCACCTCGTCCCGCAGCTTCGTCCCCGGCGAGGACGTCACCGACCACCACGGCCACGGCACCCACGTGGCCTCGACCATCGCCGGCAACGGCGCGGCCTCCGGGGGCAAGGAGAAGGGCGTCGCCCCCGGCGTGCGGCTGCACGTGGGCAAGGTCCTCAACAACGCGGGCAGCGGAACCGACTCCTGGATCATCAGCGGCATGGAGTGGGCCGCCCGCGACGCCAAGGCGCGCGTGGTCAGCCTGAGCCTCGGCAGCGACCGGCCGTCCGACGGCACCGACCCCATGAGTCAGGCCGTGAACGAACTCAGCGCCGAGACAGGGGCGTTGTTCACCATCGCGGCGGGCAACGCCGGACCCGGCGAGGCCACCGTCGCCGCTCCCGGCGCGGCGGACGCGGCCCTGACGGTCGGCGCCGTGGACTCCGCCGACACCGTCGCCGACTTCTCCAGTCGCGGTCCCCGCTTCCGGGACGACGCGCTCAAGCCCGAGGTCACCGCCCCCGGTGTGGACATCCTGGCCGCCCGCTCGCAGTACGCGACCTTCGGATCCGGCCCGTACGCCACGCTGAGCGGCACCTCCATGGCCACCCCGCACGTGGCGGGCGTCGCCGCCCTCGTCGCCGCGCGGCACCCGGACTGGTCCGGCGCCACGATCAAGAACGCCCTGGTCAGCACCGCCGAACCGACGCCCGCCACCCCCGCGGACGCGGGCGGCAACGGCCGGGTCGACGCGGTCGCGGCCACCGGGAGCGCCCTGGTGGCCACCGGAGTCGCCGACGCGGGCATCCACTCCCTCGGCGGGGCGCCCGGCGAGACCGCGACCCGCACGGTCGAGTGGACCAACCCCGGCGACTCGCCGGTCACCCTCACGGCACGCGTCGACGCGCCGGACGCCCCGGAGGGCCTGTTCGTTCTGACGGATCGCCGACTCACGGTGCCCGCGCACGGAACGGCCTCCACCACCGTGACCACCGTGCTGGACCGCGCCCCGGCTGGCGGCCGGTGGACCGGCCATGTCGAGGCGACCGTGGACGGCGAGGTCGTCACGCGCACCCTGCTCGCCGTCAGCACCCGCGAGGAGATGCACCACCTGCGGGTCCACGTCACCGACCGCGCCGGCGACCCCGTCTCGGACCTCGTGATGTACCAGCGCAAGGGCGACGAGTACGCCCAGGCCGCCTACAGCGACCTCGACGGCACGCTCGACGCGGTCGTGCCGTCCGGCACGTACACGGTGTGGACCTGGATCGCCGTCCGCGGAACGCACGGCGAGTCGTCGTTCGGCCGCGCCCTGATGGCCAGGACCGGCGTCGAGATGCGCGGCGCCGACACCGATGCGGCGCTCGACGGCACGAAGCTGCGCAGGACCGAGGTCGTCACCCCGCGGACCTCCACCGACAGCGACATCCGGATGGACTTCAGCCAGTCCTTCAAGGACGGCACCCCCGCCGTCACCGACACGGTGACCGTCGGCGACGGCTTCGACAGCGTGTGGGCGCTGCCCGTCGCCAAGCCGGCCGGCGGCGACCTGGCGTACACCGTCCGCTGGCGGATGCAGCAGCCGCTGCTGGCCCTCACCTCCGGTTCGCAGGAGTTCGACGACCTGTGGCTGCAGCCCGGCTCCGGCCGGCCCGCGGAGGGCACCCGCACCCTGCCGGCCGTGTTCGCGGGCGACGGCACGGCCGCGGAGTACGCGGCCGCCGGCGCCAAGGGCAAGGTCGCCGTGGTCCGGTACGCGCAACCGGCGGACGATGACGACGATGACGAGCGCTCCGCGACGACCGACGCGACCGACGACCAGTACACCGCCGCGCAGAAGGCGGGCGTCGCCCTGCTGGTGGTGGTGAACGACCTGGGCGGCCGGCTGCGCGAGCCGGTGCGCCGCACCGACCTCGTCATCGCCGGCATCTCGCACACCGAGGGCGAGACCCTGATCGGCCGCATCCAGGACAGCCGTTCGGGCTCCGTGCCGATGCGGGTCGCCGGGCACGCCGAGACGGACTACCTGTACGACCTGGTGCACACCTGGCACGGCGGCATCCCGGCGACCCAGCGCTACGCGCCCGCCGAGCACCGCCTCGCCCGGGTCGACGTCGGCTTCCGGGCCGAACCCGGCACCGAGGTCGACGAGTTCCGCTACGACATCCAGCCGTACCTGGGGATGAAGGTGGGCGGTCAGCGGCTGTCGACCGCCGGGGCGGAGCGCACGGACTGGGTCACCCCGGCCGGCGAGGCCACCTGGATGGAGGAGGCCTCCAACGGCATCCGGTCCATCCAGTTCTCCGGGCAGGTCGGCTACCCGGCCGGCCGCACCACGGACGTCCAGTGGTTCGGTCCCGTCGAGCACCCGCGGATCAACGAGAGCCAGCAGCTGCCGCAGCGCAGCGGCGACTGGCTGGAGGTGACCGTGCCGGGCTGGGGCGACGGCGGCCCCGGCCACGTGGGCGTGGTGGGCCCGGGCACCACGTCCGAGGTCAACGCGCTGTACCGGGACGGCACCCTGGTCACCCGCACGGACGGCCCCTGGCTGGGCACCGACGTACCGGGCGGCTCGGCCCGCTACCGCCTGGTGACCTCCACCGAACGGACGGAGGGCTACCCGTACTCGACGGCCACCCGCACCGAGTGGGCCTTCTCCTCGGCCACCCCGCACGGGGACGCCGCGCAGACGCTCCCGCTGCTGCAGCTCGACTACGGGATCGCGACGCGGGCGGACGGCACGGCGCGCCGTGACGCCGAACTCGTCGTCACGCCGTCGCAGTTGCCGGGTGTGTCCCGCGCGCCGCTGCGCACGGACTCCGTCGAGGTCTCCTACGACGACGGACGCACCTGGCGGCGGACCGCGCAGCGGGCCGCCGGATCCGGTGCCGCCCGTGTCCGGCTCGACGGCCCGCGCGGCGCCGCGTTCCTGTCCCTGCGGGTCAGGGCCTCGGACACGCGAGGGAACACCGTGACGCAGACGGTCGTCCGGGCCACCGGGCTCGGCTGACCACCTGCCGTTCGCCAGGAGGTGCCGGTCCCCGCCGCGGGGGCCGGCACCTCCGGCGTCGCGGGCGCGTCCGGCCGCGCGTCAGGTGCCGAGCACCCGATCGCCGAGCACGGGGAGCAGTTGCAGCTTCTCGTAGCTCTCCGCCCCGGGCGTCGCGGTGCAGACCAGGAGCGACTGGGCCTGGTCGGCGTCGTACAGCACCTGGCACTGCAGTTCCAGCAGCCCCAGTTCCGGGTGGACGATGCGTTCGACCTCGCCGCAGCGCACACCGATCTCGTGTGCCTGCCACAGCCCGTGGAACTCCGGGCTCTTCGCGATCAGCGCCTCGACGACGGCGCCGGCCTGCGAGTCCGTGCCGTGCCGGGAGCAGACCGCGCGCTGGTCCGCGACGAAGCGGCGGCTCAGCCCGGAGCGGTCGTCCTCGTGGTAGGACGGCCTGCCGGCGGGGTCGGTGAACCAGCGGTAGCCGAAGCTGCGCCGATGAAGCATCACGGCTCCAGGGAGCGCCGCCCCTCCCCTGTCTCCCCGCCGCACGCCCGCCCGGTATACACCACACGTATAACCGGCATGTATAGTCGCCGCCGTGACCGCGCTCACCGCCCTTCGTTCCCGTCCCGCCCTCGCCGCCCCGCCGATGTGCGCCCTCTTCGGACTGGCGCTCGGTGCCGCGACGTACCTGCTCCACGGGGTGTCGCCGGTGTTCGAGCGGGCGACGAACTCCTCGTCGTCCTGGATCGTGTGGACGGCCCTGGCCGGCGCGCTCATCGGGCGGGTGCGGACGGCGGCCGCGTGCGGGGCGCTGATGATGATCACGACGTGCGTGGGGTACTACGTGACGTCGTCCCTGAGCGGGACGTTCGGGACCGGGGGCATTCCCACGGCGCTGGTATGGGCGGCGGCGGGGGTCGCCGGAGGGCCTCTGGTCGGTGCGGCGGGGTGGGCCGTACGGCGGGAGAAGGGCATGCGGCGGCACCTGGGGGTCGCGCTGATCGGCGCGGTGGTGGCGGGCGAAGGGCTCTATCTGGGTCTGGAGTTGCGTTATTGGGGCGAGGCGGCCGCGTTCCTCGGGCTCGGGACCGTCCTGACGGCGGCACTCACCCGCTACCGGGCCCGGGAGACCGGGCCGCGCCCGTGGCTGCCGCTGATGCTGATGCCGGTGGCCGCGGCGGCGTACTTCGGCCTGGAGGCCGGCGTCCTCAACGCGCTGCTGGGCTGAGCACCGCCGCGTCCGTGCGAGGGCGGGCACGTTCCGCGCGGGCCGTCGCGGGTCGGCACGCGTGTCGCGCGCCGCGCTCCGACCGACGGCTGCCACCGCTGCGCACGGCGGCGCGTCCGCGGGACGCGGCCCTCATCGGGGCCGCGCCGGCGGGCGCGGCAGCCCCACGCTCAGCCGGCGGTTGAGGCCTCCAGCAGCGCGCGCACCTCCTCCGCGCCGGTCTCCCGCAGGTCCTCCCCGACGAGCACCCACCGGGTGGTGCCGATGGCCTCCAGGAACGGCAGATCGTGGCCGGCGACCACCAGCGCGCCTTCGAAGCCGGCCAGCGCGCTGGTCAGCTGCCGCACACTGGCCGCGTCCAGATTGTTGGTGGGCTCGTCCAGCATGAGCAACTGCGGGGCGGGCGCCGCGAGCATCGCCGCGGCCAGCGCGGCACGGAAGCGCTCGCCCCCGGAGAGCGTGCCCGCGGGCCGGTCGGCGCGGGCGCCCCGGAACAGGAAGTGCGCGAGCCGGGCCCGGATCTCGTTCTCCCCGGCGCCGGGAGCGGCGCGGGCCACGTTCGCCGCCACGCCGAGCCCGTCGTCCAGCACGTCCAGTCGCTGCGGCAGGAAGCGCGCGGGGACGAAGGTCCTGGCCTCGCCGGACAGCGGCGCCAGTTCCCCCGCGAGGGTGCGCAGCAGCGTCGTCTTGCCTGCGCCGTTGCGGCCGACGAGTGCGACGCGTTCGGGGCCGTGCACATGGAGGTCGGCCGCGCGCAGCCTGCCGTGGGCGGGGCGCAGCCCGCGCAGCTCCAGGACGGTACGGCCCGCGGGCACGGCGGTGCCCGGCAGGCTCACGCGGATCTCCGCGTCGTCCCGCACGGCCTCCGCCGCCTCCTCGCGGCGGTCGCGCGCCTCGCGCAGCCGTTCCTCGTGCAGGCCGCGCAGGGCGGCGCCGGACTCCTGGGCGGACCGCTTGCGTTCGCCGGCGACGATGCGCGGGGCCCGTCGCTGCGCGTCCATCTTCCTGGTGTGCCGCTGCCGGCGGGCGACCTTGATCTGTGTCTCCTCCAGCTCGCGCTTCTGGCGCCTGACGTCGGCCTCCGCGACGCGCAGCATCCGCCCGGCGGCTTCCTGCTGTCCGGCCACGGCCTCCGCGTACGCGGACCAGCCGCCGCCGTACCAGGCCACCGAGCCGGAGCGCAGTTCGGCGACGCGGTCGACGTGTTCGAGGAGTTCGCGGTCGTGGCTGACGACGACCAGCACGCCCGAGCGCCACGAGCCCACGGCCTCCTGGAGCCGGCGGCGGGCGAACAGGTCGAGGTTGTTCGTCGGTTCGTCGAGAAGCAGGACGTCGGGACGGTCCAGCAGCAGCGCGGCCAGCCGCAGCATGACCGTCTCACCGCCGGACAACTCGCCCACGGTGCGGTCGAGTTCCACGTCGCCCAGGCCGAGCGAGCCGAGGGTGGCCATGGCGCGCTCCTCGACGTCCCAGTCGTCGCCGATCGTCTCGAAGTGGTGCTCGGCGACGTCGCCGGACTCGATCGCGCGCAGCGCGGCCCGCCGTCCGTCGATGCCGAGCGCCTGGTCGACCCGCAGGGTCGTCTCCAGGGTGAGGTTCTGCGGCAGGTATCCGACGCGGCCGCCGGCCGTCACCGATCCCCCGGTGGGGCGCAGTCGGCCGGCGAGCAGGCGCAGCAGGGTGGACTTGCCCGTGCCGTTGGCGCCGACCAGGCCCGTCCTGCCGGGGCCCGCGGTCAGGGAGATGCCGTCGAGGACGGGGGTGCCGTCCGGCCAATGGAAGGACAGCGCGGAACAGGTCAGCGAAGGGCCGGGGGTGCCGGGGAGTCCGGAACGTGACATGGGGTTCTCGCAGTCGCGGTCGCGGTGGGTGAGGGGCTTGGTGTGCGAGCACCGCGCGGCCGTGGGGCGAGAAGGAGGAGCCGTGTCCCCGGAGAGTGAGGGACGGCTCTGGCGCCGAGGTCGCTGAGGGGCGCGGGTCACGGGCGGCGGGAACGCCGGCGGGGTGACGGATGTACGGCCGGGGGCCGTACCGCGCGATGATCGCGGACCTCAGACGAGCAACGTCCACCTCTATCGGAGACGACAGGACCTGTGCACTGTACCTCAGGTGCCCGCGCGGTGGCCCCGGCCGCCGTCGGGGCCACCGCCCCCGCACGGGCGGGCGGGGGTCCGGGCCGGCCGGGCAGCGCGGCCGGGGTCTGTCCGGTCAGAGCCCACGGGCCCGGAGGTCCAGGACCATCGTGTCCGAGCCTCCGTTGCGCCCGACCCGGGTGAAGCCGAGGGAGGTGTAGAGGAGTACGGCCGGGTTGCCGTCCTCGACGCTCAGGCTGAGCCGGGCGACCGGAGCCGGCCGCTCGGCAGCTGCCCGGACCAGCGCCTCCATGAGCGCCCTGCCGTGCCCGCGGCCACGGTGTCCGGGCAGCACGCCGAGGGTCAGCTCGGGGACGTCCGGGGCGACGAAGCCGTACCCGGGCTCGTCCTCGGGCAGGCATCGCGCCCAGGCCGCGCCGACCGGTTCCCCGCTGCCGGTCTCCGCGACGACCCCGAAGTCGCTCCCGCGGGGCCACCCCGCGAGGTAGCGCGCGGCGTGCGGGTGGGCGACGAGCTGCTCAGCCGTGAACCGGTGATCACCGTTCCAGTTGTACGCCTCCAGCAGTACGCGCCGGAGCAGGTCGGTGTCGCGAGCGATGGCCGTACGGACAGGCATTCGGCGGCCTTCGGGTCGGGAGGGATGCGGCGCCGGGGCGACCGGCCGGACGGGACCTGCGCCCCGTCCCGCATCGCTCCCCCGGTCCGCCACGGGCGGAGAGCGATGCGGGGTGGGGCTCTTCCCGGCGGAGCTGAGGGGGGAGGGGGCGACGGCAGGGCCTCCCGGGCCTAGCCCACGGCCTCGACGGGGGCGCCCTCGTAGGCGGAGCGGGCCGTGCTCAGCAGGGCGCGCCAGGAGGTGACGGTGGGTCGGCGGCGCAGGAGGGCGCGGCGCTCGCGTTCGGTCATGCCGCCCCAGATGCCGAATTCGATGCGGTTGTCCAGTGCGTCGGCGAGGCATTCGGTACGGACCGGGCAGCCGGCGCACAGGGCCTTGACCCTGTTCTGCGCGGAACCCTGTACGAACAGCTCGTCCGGGTCGGACACGCGGCACACGGCCTGGGCGCCCCAGTTCTCCACCCACGCCTGCCCTGCCACACCACGCTTCATCCGTGCCTCTCTTCCGCTCAATCCCCGCGGTTGACGTCGCTCTCTGATACGGGTTCCCTCGCGGAAGCGTTCAACTCCGGTCATGCATCGCCAATAGATTTCATCAATTGTCGCGGCCACGGCATGACATGAGGGCACATCACGCCCCTGAACACGCGGGCGGACGCGCGCGGGTCCCGGCCGCCAGGGCGGCCGGGACCCGGGGACGAGCGGTGCAGGTCAGGAGGCGGAGGGGGCGAAGTCCGTGGACAGGGCCACCTCGCGCCAGGCGTCGATGTCCCGCGCCACCTCGGCGAGTTTGTTCTCGACGTCGCTGACGCTGGCCTTGCCCAGCGGCACGCGGGCCGGCATCCGCTCCGCCGCGACGACGGTGATGATGGCCGCGGCCGCCTTCACCGGGTCGCCGTCCTGGGCGTGGTTGCTGTCGTCGGCCCAGGCGCGCATGCCGCCCGAGCTCGCCTCGTAGTCGTCGATGACCCGCTCGGTGCGGTGCAGCGAGGAGGAGTCGAGGAAGTCGGTGCGGAACGGGCCCGGTTCGATGGAGGTCGCCTGGATGCCGAGCGGAGCGAGCTCCAGCCGCAGCGCCTCGGTGACCGCCTCGACGGAGAACTTGGTCGCGCAGTACAAGCCCCAGCCCGCCCAGCCCACGAATCCGCCGACCGAGCTCAGGTTGACGATGCGCCCGGAACGCTGCGCCCGCATGACCGGCAGCACGGCCCGGGTCACCGTCAGCAGGCCGAAGACATTGGTGTCGAAGACCGCCCGCGCCTCGGCGTCGCTGGTCTCCTCCACGGCGCCCAGCAGGCCCCGGCCCGCGTTGTTGACCAGGACGTCGATGGCCCCGAACCGCTCGACGGCCGCGTCGACGGCTGCCTTCGCCTGCCGCTCGTCGTCGACGTCCAGCGGGACGGCCAGGACACGGTCGCCGTGCCCGGCCAGGGTGCCGCGCAGCGGGCGCGGGTCCCGGGCCGTGGCCACGACGTTGTGACCCTGCTCCAGGGCCTGTCGTGCGATCTCCAGACCGAAACCGCGGGACGCGCCGGTGATGAACCACGTGGTCATGGTGGTGTGCTCCTCATGGACAGGGATCGGCTGGTGCGTCGATCGATGTCCAGCGTGCTGCCGCCGCGAGGAGCGGACCAGAGAAGCCTCGACCGTAGGAGACGCCTGCCTGGGACCGGCGGTACCAGGCAGGAGTGCTCCGTCCGGCCGCCGGCCGCCGGCGTCACCGCCGCGCGGCCTCCGGGGCCGAGGAGGACCACGTGGCCAGGAAGCGCAGCGCCTCGTAGGACGGCGTGTCCGGCTGCGCCGAGTAGACGAAGACCGTCCGGTCGGGCTCGTCCCCCAGCACCAGGCTCTGGAAGTCCAGCGTCATGGCACCCGCGACCGGGTGCCGGAAGCTCTTGGTGCCGACCGCCCGCGTCCGCACCCGGTGGTCCGACCACCAGCGGCGGAAGTCGGCATCGGCGGTGGACAACTCCTCCACGAGTGCGAGCAGTCGCGGGTCCCCGGGGTCGTGCGCCATGCCCATGCGCAGATACCCCACGCACTCGCGCGCCACGTGCCGCCAGTCCGTGTAGAGCTGCCGGAAGTGCGGGTCCAGGAACGCCAGCCGTACGAGATTGCGCTCCTCCTCCGGGAGGGCGCCGAAATCGGTCCCCAGCAGGGCCGCGCCGAGCGCGTTCCACGCCAGTACGTCCAGCCGGGGCCCCAGCAGCATCGCGGGGAAGGCCCAGCCGTCGAGCAGGGTCCGGGTCTGCGGCCGGACGGCGGACGTCGCGGGATGCGGCGCCGGCGCGTGCGACGCCGCACCCGCCTCGGCGATCCGCAGCAGGTAGTCCCGCTCGTCGGGCCGCAGTCGCAGGGCCCGGGCCAGCGACTCCAGCACCGCCGTCGACACGTTCGCCGTACGGCCCTGCTCCAGACGCACCACGTAGTCGACGCTGACGTTCGCCAATTGCGCCAGTTCCTCGCGCCGCAGCCCCGGCACCCTGCGGTGGCGCCCGTCGTCGGGCAGACCCGCCTCGACGGGATGCACCCGCGCACGGCAGGCCCGCAGGAAGTCGCCCAGTGTCGGGTTCGAGGCATTGCGCTGGCTCATACCTCGATTATCGACGCTCGCCCGCGCTGCGGAGGGGGCGCGGCCTGGTCCGGATCGGGCGACCAGCAGTGGAGCAGCGCCTCGTCGGCGCCGAGGGCGGCGAACGCGGCGGCGTGGCCGGTGAACGCACAGGAGGCGCCGATACCCGCCCGCCCGGGCGTGGGCGGTCCAGGCACGCTCGACGGCCCCGGAAGGGCCGGCCCATCGACCGCGGGGGCGGTGGCCGCGCCGATGAAGCCGCCACCCCGGCGGGCGACGCGTTCGGTCACGGCCGGGGCGAAGCCGCCGAAGAGCACATCAGGACCGCCGGGTGCGGCCGGTGCGGGTCGCCCGCCCGGGTGCGGCGCGGCGGCGCCTCCCGCGGGTCGTCACCGACGGCGAGGCGGTCGTCCCGGCGACCGCCGGCCCCGGTGTCCGCTTGGCGAGGAGCGCGGTGGCGTGCGGCGGCACGATCGGCCCTTCGGCCCGGAGCCGGGTCCGGACCGTCACACCGGTCGGCGCGGCGAGGGCGGCCAGCGGTTCGGGATTGCCGTGCACCGGGCGGTCCAGCAGACCCGGGGTGCGGGGCAGGGAACCCGCACCCGTGGTGCGTTCGTACTCCCGCTCCGCGGCGTCGTTCCGGCGGGCACGTGCTCGACGTGGCCCGACCGCATCCCGGCGGGCCCGGGCCGGCCGACGGGATGTCCCCCTGGCCGGCCGGCGTGGCACCGTCAGGAACGGGCCTCCTTCCACGGTGCGCTGTTCTCGAAGTACGTGTCGTAGAGCTCCTGGACGTCCAGCAGGGACTCCGGCGGCTGCTTGCCGTAGGCGATGCGCTCCAAGTGGCGGAAGTACTCGAAGCGTTCGACGCCCGGGGTGATGACGATGAGGATGTCGGCGCTGTGGCCGGGGGCGGCGGCGAAGGCGTGGGCGAGACCGGGCGGGACGATGACGAGGTCACCGCGCTCGGCGGTCACGACCTGCTCGCCGGACAGCAGTTGGGCGGTGCCGTCGAGCAGGTAGAACAGCTCGGCGGAGTTGGCGTGGTGGTGCGGCTTGGCCCCGTCGGCGCCGTCGGTGAGCGTGACGCGCTGGGTGGACAGCGCGCCGCCGGTGGCGCTGCTGTCGGCCAGCAGCCGGATGGTCGTGGGGGCGCGGCCGACGACCTCGGCATCGGCGGTACGGACGACCACGGACTCGGTGAAACCGGGAACGATCAGGGACACGGCCGGATCCTTTCGGCTGGGGTGAGCGACGGTGGTCAGACGGCGAAGAGCAGGGCGGCGCTGATCAGTACGACCACGGCGGTCGCGAAGTGGATCCCGAACGCCACGGCCTTGGTGCCGCCGTTGCGGAGGACTATCAGGGTGTCGCCGAGCGGCAGCAGAGCGACGACCAGCATGTACCAGGCCTCCGCCTCCGCGCCCACGAAGGCCAGAAGTGCCAGGCCGAGCAGGCCGTACGCGCCGTCGCGCAGGCCCTTGACCGTCAGGTAGGCGGCGTCGCCGTCCTCCTTGGCCGGGACGCCGTAGCCGGCGGCCGCCGCGCGGGGCGCGAAGAGGAAGCGGGCCCCGATGAAGAGCACGAAGAGGTTGAGCACGACGGCGAGCGAGTAAGCGATGGTGCTGAGCATGCCATCCCCCAGTGGCTAGCAACGCTAGGAACAAGAATGACGCTAGCAGAGCATCGATCTGAATTCTAGCGCTGCTAGAATTCAGCTATGACGATCCGGACGCGCCGCGAGCGCGAACGTGCCGAGCGGGAGGCGCTGATCATCACAGCCGCCCGCGAACTCGCCGAGGCGGAGGGCTGGGACGCGGTGACGACCCGGCGGCTCGCCGAGCGCGTCGAGTACAGCCAGCCGGTCCTGTACAGCCACTTCAAGGGCAAGGACGCCATCATGGCGGCCGTGGCGGTGGAGGGATTCGCCGATCTGGCCGAGGAGTTGCGGGCGGCCCGGGCGGCGGCGCCGGATGCCCGCGGCGCGCTCGCCGGCGTGAGCGCCGCCTACACCGGCTTCGCCGAGCGGCGCCCGGCGCTGTACGACGCGATGTTCGGCCAGAGCGTGGACCTGCCGTTCGCCACGCCGCAGGCTCCGGCCGCCCTGCACGCCTCCTTCGGCGAACTCGCCGAGGCCGTCCGTCCGCACGCCGGGGACGACGACCTCGGCCTGCTGACGGAGACGTTCTGGGCCGCGCTGCACGGCCTGGTGACCCTCACCCGGGGCGGCCGCCTGCCCCCGGGGCGCCACGCCGAACGCCTCGCGTTCCTCCTGGCCCGGTTCACGAACTGACCGCTCGCGCCCGCAACTGACCGCTCCCCGGAGGACGTCCTGTCCGATGAGGAGTCGTGTGGGGGGCCGCATGCAGTTCATCGAGGTGACCGAGCTGGCGGGGGTGCGCTCGGCGGTCGTCCGCTTCCGCAGGCGCGGCAGTGGGCTGTCCTTCGTGACCTTCCCCATGGTGCACCTGGGGGAACGGTCCTTCTACGACCAGGTCACCGCCCGTCTGCGCACCCTGTGCGACCTGGTGATCGCCGAGGGGATCAAGGGCCGGTCGCCGACCACCGAGGCGCTCACGCAGTCCTATCGCCGGCTGGACGGCAGCGAGCGGCTCGGTCTGGTCGTGCAGGACATCGACTACCGCGCGCTGGGTGTGCCGGTGGTGTGCCCGGACATGACCGGCGAGGAGCTGGAGAGCAGATGGCGGCAGGTCCCGCTCAGGGAACGGGCTGCACTGGCCGCCCTCGTGCCGGCCTACGCGACCGGGATGCGCCTGCTCGGCACACGGCGTTTCCTCGCCCGGCACCTGCGGACGGAGGACCTGCTCACCGACGCGGAGGAGGCCGCCGCCGACGTGATGACCGGCATGGAGGACGTGATCCTGCACCGGCGGGACCGCCTCCTGCTGGACGCGGTGCGGGAGTTCCACCGCGCCCGCGGCGACCGCAAGGAGCCGTTCACGATCGGCATCGTCTACGGCGCCGAGCACATGCGCGCCGTGGCCCCGGCACTGGCCGACCTCGGCTACCGCACGGCCGAATCCGAATGGCTGACGGTGTTCGCGCTCGATCCCCCGTACGCCGGTCCCTGACCGCGCGGGCCGCCCCGCGTCAGCGGACGGCGGCCGCGATGAGCTCCTGCAGACGCAGCCCGCGCGCGGCGTCCAGTTCCCCGGGGCGGCCGGTGCGGACGGCCTCGGCGAACTCGGCGCGCAGGACCGGCCAGCACTCCTCGTGGTCGATGCCGGCGGTGTCGTAGGTCAGCTCCCCGCCGGGGCCGAGGAGTTCGACCCGGGTACGGGCCTTGGGCAGGTTCACGCTCCCGGACAGCGAGGCCTGGCTGACGGCGCCGTTCTCGTGCTCACAGGTCAGCTCGACCCACCGGCGGGGATCGCCGGTGGCGCGGATCGCGGTGATCGGGCCGATCGCGGCGTCGAGCAGGTCGATCAGGTGCGGGCCGAGGTCGAGCAGGGCACCCTGCTCCAGCCGCCAGCCGGTGGCGAACTCGCCGCCGAGGAAGGCCCCGTGCAGATAGCAGGACCGCGCGCCGACGACCCGGGTGTCGCGGGCCCGGCGCAGGAAGTCCCGGGTCACGGGGTGGTAGCGCTTGGTCAGCACCATCTGCGAGACGACACCGGCCTCGGCGACGGCGTCCGCGACCGCCCGTGCCGCGGCCAGGTCGGGCCCGAGCGGCTTCTCCAGGAGGACCGCCTTGCCCGCCTTGGCGGCGCGCACGGCGAGTTCGGCCTGCACGGCCGGGGGCACGGCGAAGGCGACGGCCTCGCACCGGTCGAAGAGCTCTTCCGGGCTGCCGGCGGCCACCGTGCCGTAGGCGTCGGCGATCTCCTGAGCCGCCTCCGGCCGGCGGGCCCACACCGCGGTGAGCCGAGTCTCGGGACCGGCGGCGAGCATCCGGGCGTGCATGGTGCGGGCCCACGGCCCGGCGCCGATGAGGCCGACCCGCACGGGGGCCGGGCCGGAAGCGGGAAGGGGGGCGGGGCTGTTCACTGCGCTTGCTCCAAGAGACGGTTCGGGTCCTCGGCCGCCAGGCGGGCGTTGGCCTGGTCCGGGGCGTACAGGTGCTCCACGACCATGGCGGTGGCACCGGCGAGCGCGGAGCGGTCGCCGAGGCGCGAGGTGACGACCTGCAGATGGCGCGTGGCGCGGGGAAGGGCGCGCTGGTAGAGCAGTTCGCGGACGCCCGTGACGAAGTGGGTCTCGGCGAGGTCTCCGGCGATCATCAGGACGCCGGGGTTGAGCAGGGTGACGACGGTGACCAGGACCTCGCCGCAGCGCCGGCCGGCCTCGCGGGCCAGTCGCACCGCGTCGGGATGGCCCGCGTCCAGGTGGGCGCGGACGTCCGCGGCGGAGGCGGCGGCGACGCCGAGCGCGCCCAGCTGCCCGGCCAGCGCCCGGCCGCTGGCGACGGCGGCCAGGCAGCCGTAGGAGCCGCACATGCAGCGGGCGTCCGGCGCGTCGTGCAGGCGGATGTGGCCGAGGTCGCCCGCCCCGCCGTCGATGCCGCGGAAGGGCCGGCCGTCGATGACGACGCCCGCGCCGATGCCGGTCGACACCTTCACCAGGACGAAGGCCGAGCAGTCGCGGCACGAGTCGCGCTGCTCGCCCAGGGCCATGAGGTTGGCGTCGTTGTCGACGAGCACCGGCACTCCGGCCGGGAGGCCGGAGTACCGGACGAGCGCCTCCTGCATGCGGCCGGGGACCGGATAGCCGTCCCAGCCGGGCATGATCGGCGGACGGACGACCACCCCCGTCGACTGGTCGACGGGGCCGGGCACCGACAGGCCGACACCGCACACCGCGGCCGGGGCGATCCCGGCCGCGGCGAGCAGCCCCGCGAACCGGCGGGCGAGTTCGTCCAGGACCTGCTCGGGCCCCTCGTCGAGGAGGAGTTCGCCGGTGTGCTCGGCGAGCACCCGGCCGGACAGGTCCAGGACGGCGGTGTGGGCGTGGGCGGTGTCCAGGTCCGCGGCGAGCACGGCGGCGTGCGCCGGGTCGAACCGCAGGTGGAGGGAGGGCCGGCCGCCGGTGGACTGCCCGCCCGGCACCGCCTCCACCCAGCCCGCGGCGAACAGCTGGTCCAGGCGCTGCCCGACGGTCGAGCGGGACAGACCGGTGACACGCTGGAGTTCGCCGCGGGTGGAGGCCTGCCCGGTGCGGATCAGTTCCAGCAGATGTCCTGCCGTGCTCCAGGGCGTTGCCATGCGTGCTCGTTCCCCCTCGTGTCGGGCCACTGCGCTCAGCTCTTGTCCGCGCCGCTGGTCAGGCCCTCGGTGAGGAGCCGTTCGGCCGCGTAGAAAAGGAGTACCACGGGAATCGTGAGCACCACCGAGCCGGCCATGAGGACGGTCTTGGGGACCTCGATGCCGTTGGCCAGTTGCTGCAGGCCGAGCGAGACCGTCCACTTGTCGGGCTTGGCCGCGAGGAAGAGCAGGGCGAACAGGAACTCGTTCCAGGCGATCATGAAAACGTACAGGCCGGTGGCCATCAACGACGGCGCGGCCAGCGGGAGGACGACCCGCCGCACGGTCTGCAGCCGCGAGCAGCCGTCGAGCGCCGCGGCCTCCTCGATGCTCTCGGGGATGGTGATGAAGTAGTTCTTCAGCATGTAGATCGAGACCGGGACGGTCTGCGCGATGTAGACGATCGCGAGGCCGAACAGGCTGCCCTGGAGGCCGATCCGGGCGAAGACCACGAACAGCGGCACGGCCAGCAGCGTGGCCGGGAAGAGGTACACGGCCAGGAAGACCGCGCTGACCTGGCGGCCGCCGAAGAACTTCAGCCGGCTCACCGCGTAGGCGCCGGGGACGGACACCAGCAGGGTCAGGACCACCGTGCCGAGTGCCACCAGGGCCGAGTTGCCGAGCATCCGCAGGAAGCCCTGGCCCCCGTCGTCGACGGACTGCAGAACGGTCCGGTAGGTGTCGAAGGTGATCTCGGAGGTGCTGACCCAGAGCTTGCCGGGGTCGAGCAGCAGCTCGTCGATCGGCTTCAGCGACAGCAGCACCATGTAGTAGAAGGGGAAGATCGTGGCGACGGCGAGGCCGGCGATCACCACCCAGCGCAGGACCGCGAAGGTCCGGTCCTCGATCTGTGCGCGACTGGCCATCACGCCTCCTCCTGAACCTTCTTGGCGAAGAACTTGAAGTAGATGCCGAGCAGCACGGCGAGGATCGCCGCGAGGACCAGGGCCTGCGCGGCGGCGGCGCCCACGTCGTAGCGGGCGGTGAGGAAGTCGTAGACGCGCACGGCCACCACGTCGGTGCCGGAACCCCCGCCGGTCAGCAGGTAGACGTCGTCGAACTTGTTGAACGTCATGATGAAGCGGAGCACCGACAGCAGGGCGATGACCGGCATCAGCTGCGGCAGCAGGATGTGCCGGAAGCGCTGCGTGATGGTGGCGCCGTCCACGACGGCGGCCTCCTCCAGCCCGTCCGGTACCGCCTGGAGGCGGGCGAGGAGGAAGAGGAAGGCGAAGGGGAAGTAGCGCCAGATCTCGAAGGCGATCACGGTGAGCAACGCCAGCGGCACGTGGACGTGCCAGCCGAGCAGGGAGATCTCCTGCGACCTGGTCGACAGGAAGGCGATGGGCTTGTCCCAGCCCAGCAGGTTGGTGCCGACCTCGTTGACGATGCCGAACTGCGGGCTGAGGGCGATCTCCCAGACGAAGGTCACGGCCACCACGGGCGCCACGTAGGGCAGCAGCATGGTGCCGCGCAGCAGCGCGCGCCCCCGGAAGGGGCGGCGCAGCGCGAGGGCCGCGACGAGTCCGAGGAGGATGGAACCGACGGTGGCGCCGACCGTGTAGGCGAGCGTGGTCCACAGCGAGGTCCAGAAGCCCGGAGAGGTGAAGACCTCGGTGAAGTTCTCCCAGGTCCAGTTGGACAGGAAGTCCATGCTCTGGATGTCGACCAGCCGGGCGTGCTGGAAGGCCAGCAGCACGGTCCAGGCGATCGGGAGGATCACGACGACCAGGACGACGAGCAGGGTGGGCGACACGAAGGCCAGGCCCGTCCGGTTCTCGCGCTGGCTCAGGGTCAGGGGCCGGCGTCCGCGGGGGTCCTGCGGGGTGCCCGTGGCCGGGGTTCTGCGCTGCTGGGTGGTCTGTGCGGTGCTCATCACTGCTTCCTTGAAGGACGAGGCCGGTGGCGGGTCACTGGAGGGACTTCTGCAGTGCCGCGACTTCCTCGTCGGCCTGCCTCATGGCCTCGCGCGGAGGCGTCTGGCCGGTGGTCATCTCCCCGACGGCCTTGGGGATGGGCAGCTCACCGATGGTGGCGCCCACCAGTGCGCCCTGACCCTGGGTGATGCCCCAGCGCTTCATGTTGCTGACGCCGGCGCTGAGCTCGTCCAGCAGCTGCGGTGAGAAGACCGACTGCAGGGGCTTCTTGGTGTCCACGCCGATGTCGCTGGCGCGCCAGGCCTTGAGGTACTTGCCGGGTTCCGCCGCGGTGCCGTCGCGGACCGGGATCTTGCCCTCGGGGGCCATGCCGAACCAGCCGGGGTAGCCGTCGCTCATCATGTAGCGGATGAACTTCTCCGAGGCCGCGGTCTCGGCGGTCCTGGTGACCACCCACGAGGAGATCTCGCCGAACTGGGCGGGCGCCGAGGCGTCGGGGCCGCGCAGCGCCGTGACGATCCCGCTGTTGTCGGAGAGGTACTGGTGGTCCTTCTTGCACTGGGGGCAGCTGGGCAGGGCGTCGTTGCGCAGGCCCGCCAGCTCGTCCAGGAGGAAGGTGGACCAGACGATCATCGAGGACTGCCCGGCGAAGTAGGTCGCCCGGGTGGTGTCGACGGTCTGGGTGCCGGGGGCGCCGAGGTCGCCGCCGAGGCGGTCGTACAGGGAGAAGGCGCGTTCGCACTGCGGGCTGCCGAGGGTGACCTTGCCGTCGCTGCCGGCGAGTTCGCAGCCGTTGGCGAGGGCGATGTCCTCGAAGCTCTGCTGGGTGAAGACGTCCCCGGGGTCGGTGGACAGCGACATCCCGTCGACGCCGCCGGTGTTGAGCTTCTGCGCCGCCTTGAGCATGGCGTCGTAGGTGTCGGGGGCGGCCAGGCCGGCCTTGGCGAAGAGGTCCTTGCGGTAGACGAGGATCTGCATCCAGGCGTCGCTGGGGACGCCGAGCCGGGTGGCGCCGTCCGCGGTGAGCTTGAGGGCGTTGGCGTTGAAGGTGCCGGCGCCGAGGTCGTCGACGACCTTCGCGGTGGCGTCGGTGTTGAGCAGGCCGTTGGTGTACATCTGCCAGACCGGGGCGAGGGGTATGCCGCCGATGACGTCGGGCAGGGTGCCTGCGGCGGCGGCCGACATGATCAGCTGCGGGAGCTGGCCCTCGTCGACGCCGACCAGGTCCACCTTGACCCCGGACTGCTTCTCGAAGGCCGCGACGTTCTTCTTCGTCGCCGCCATCCGGTCGCTGAGGTTCTCCAGACTCCAGACGGTGATCTTGCCGTCGGGTTTACCGGTGTCCTGGGCGGCGCACCCGGCCATCACCCCGATCCCCAGTGCGGCGGCCAAGCCGCTCGCCAGCGCTCTCGACCGTCGGGACCACATCCCCATCAACCGTCCTCACGTCAGCCCTGCGTTACGTATGTGTTGCATCAGAACACCACTTTTGCTTGTTGACAAGACTTAAGTCTCGGATATCTTCGACGTAAGTCAGCTCGTGAGGGCTGAACGGTCTGCATAACCGAACTCTCCGGAGCCTCTTGTGGAACGCGTCGTCCAGTTCACCGGCCCCCGTCAGGTGGAGGTCGCCCCCAGCGAGTCAGCCGCCCTGCCCCCCGGCCACCTGCGCGTGCGCACCCGCTACTCCGGCATCTCCGCGGGCACCGAGCTCACCGCCTACCGCGGCACCAACCCGTACCTGACCCGCACCTGGGACGCCGAGGCCCGGCTGTTCAGGGACGGCGCGGCCGGCATCGAGTACCCCGTCGCGGGCTGGGGCTACTCCGAGGTCGGCGAGGTGACCGAGGTCTCACCCGAACTCGTCGACGTACCGGGCATGCCCGCCGCCGGCGACCTGGTCTGGGGCATCTGGGGTCACCGCAGCGAGGGCATCGTCCCCGCCGAGCGCATGGTCGGGCACCGGCTCCCGGCCGGCCTGGAGCCGCTGGCGGGCGCCTTTGCCCGGGTCGGCGCGATCGCATACAACGCCGTCCTCGGCAGTGACCTGCACGTCGGTGAGGACGTCGCCGTCTTCGGCCAGGGCGTCATCGGACTGCTCACCACCCGGCTCGCCCAGCTCAGCGGCGCCCGCGTGACCGCCGTCGACGCCCTGGACGGCCGGCTGGCCAAGGCCGCGGAGTACGGCGCGAGCACCACCCTCAACGCCCGCACCGACGCCGTCGCCGAGCGGATCCGCGCCGCCACCGACGGCCGCGGCGCCGATGTCGCCATCGAGATCAGCGGCGCCTACCCCGCGCTGCACGAGGCCCTGCGCTCCGTCGTCGTGGGCGGGCGGGTCGTCGCCTCCGGCTTCTACCAGGGCGACGGCGTGGGCCTGCGGCTCGGTGACGAGTTCCACCACAACCGCGTGCAGCTCATCTGCTCGCAGATCGGCGGCGTGCCCCCGCAGCTCGCCGGCCGCTGGACCGTGGAACGCCTCCAGCAGACCTTCCTGCGGCTCGTCGCCGAAGGCCAGGTCGACGTCAAGTCCCTGGTCAGTCATGTCGTCCCGGTCGCCGACGCGGCCGATGCCTATGTCCTGCTGGATGAGCGTCCCGCCGACGCGCTCCAGGTCGTCCTGGAGTTCTGAGAGGCCCTTCGATCATGTTCAAGACCGCTTGCCAGGAACAGCTGCTGCCCGGCGACACCCTCCAGCAGAAATGGGAGTTCGCGCAGAGCGCGGGCTACGACGCCATCGAACTGCGCGCGAAGGGCGACTTCCACTTCCGCGACCGACTGCCCGAGCTCCGCAAGGCCCTGGCCGACGGCGTCGTCATGCCCACCGTCTGCGTCGACATGCTGCACTTCTTCGGCGCCTTCGACGCCGAGCTGCGCCGTGACGCCCTGGAGCAGATGAAGTCGCAGCTGACCGTCATCGGCGAACTCGGCGGCCTGGGCGCCCAGACCCCCGCCTCGTACGGCATGTTCTCCCGCCGGCTGCCGCCCTTCGAGCCGCCGCGCAGCGAGGAGGAGGACCGCGAGGTCCTGCTGGAGGGCCTGACCGAACTCGGGGAGCACGCCCGCGCCGAGGGCGTCACGCTCTTCCTCGAGCCCCTCAACCGCTACGAGGACCACATGGTCAACCGGCTGGAGCAGGCCGCGGACCTGATCCGCGCCGTGGGCCTGGACTCGGTGCGCATCGGCATCGACAGCTACCACATGAACATCGAGGAGGCCGATCCCGCCGCCGCGATCCTCGCCGTCGCCCCGCTGATCGGCCACGCCCAGGTCAGCGACTCCAACCGCTTCCAGGCCGGCGCGGGCCACCTGGACTGGCCGGCCTGGCTCGGAGCGCTGGACGCCGCCGGGTACGACGGCTACCTGGCCGCCGAGTGCCGGCTGACCGGGGACCCGGTCGAGGCCGTGCGCTCGGTCCCCGCCTTCCTGCACCGGGCAGCGGGATGACCTCCCTCCTCGAACCGGCCCTGCGCTCCCCCGCCGCCGACCCGGACGCCGCGCTGCGCCGGGACGCCGCGCGCGTCCTGTTCTCGAACTGGACCGGCGCGGCCACGGTGCCCTCGCGCACGCTGTACCCGCACCAGTGGAGCTGGGACTCGGCGTTCATCGCCATCGGGCTGCGGCACCTGTCGCCGCGCCGCGCCCAGCGAGAGCTGGAGACGCTGCTCGGCGCGCAGTGGGGCGACGGCCGGGTCCCGCACATCGTGTTCAACCGCTCGGTGCCGCTGGACGCGTACTTCCCCAGCCCCGACTTCTGGCGCTCCTCGTCCGCGGGCGCCGCCTGCGGTGCCCCGGCGGACATCGAGACGTCCGGCATCGTGCAGCCCCCCGTGCACGCGCTGGCCGCCTGGCAGGTCCACCGCGCCGATCCCGCCGAGTCCCGCCGTCGCGGCTTCCTGCGCCGGATGTACCCGCGGCTCGCCGCGTGGCACCGCTGGCTCGCCGCCTCCCGTGACCTCGGGGGCGGCGGCCTGGCCGCGATCGTGCACCCCTGGGAGCCGGGGCTGGACAACAGCCCCGTGTGGGACGCGGCGCTGGCCCGCATCGAGCCGGCGCCGCCCGAGTCCTTCCGGCGCGCCGACCTCGACCACAGCGCGGCAGCCGACCGCCCGACCGATCTGGACTACGGACGCTACGTCCGGCTGGCCGCCACCTACCGGGACCACGGGTACGACGACGCGGTCACGCCGCACGCCTTCGCGTTGGAGGACCCCGGGTTCAACGCCCTGCTCATCGCCTCCGAGCACGCCCTGGCCGACATCGCGGAGGAGGCAGGGGCCGACCCGGCACCGCACCGCGAACGGGCCGCGGCTGCCACCGCCGCGCTGGTCGCGCGGCTGTGGAGCCCCGAGGCCGGTGCCTTCCTCGCCCGCGACCTCGTCACGGGCGAGGCCGTCCGCGCGTACAGCGTCTCCGGGCTCGTCCCGCTGATCGTGCCGGGCCTGCCAGAGGACGTCGTGCGGGCGCTGGTCGGCACCGCGCACGGCGAGCACTTCGGCCTCGGCCGGGCGCACCTGGTGCCCAGCTACGACCTGACCGGACCCGTCTTCGACGCCAACCGGTACTGGCGCGGGCCCAGTTGGTTCAACACCGCGTGGCTGGTGCACCGCGGCCTGGCACTGCACGGGCACGCCGGGGCCGCGGCCCGGCTGCGCGCCCAGATCCTCGCCGACGCCCGCGCCACCGGCTTCGCCGAGTACGTCGAGCCCTGGAGCGGCCAGGGCCGCGGCATCCGCCGCTTCAGCTGGACGGCGGCCCTCGCCCTGGACCTGCTGCGGCAGCCCGGCGATCCGGGTCGTGCGGCACGTCGCAACGGACAAGGAGAGCCCCGCCGATGACCGTCGATCGTCTGCTGGTCCACCGCGGCACCTTCGCCGCCACCAGCCCGTCCGGTGACATCACCGGGCGCCGCGGCGACAGCCCGGACGGCCTGTTCCTGCGCGACGCCCGGCACCTCAGCCGCTGGCGGCTCACCGCCAACGGCGCCGAGCCCACGCTGCTGACCTCGTCCGACGAGGGCTTCGTGCTCACCCCCGCGGGTGGCCGCGACGAACCGCCCGCGTACTCCCTGTTCCGCCTCCAGGCGGTCGTGGCGGGCGCGCTCACCGAGCGCATCCGGGTGGTCAGCAACCGGGCCGAACCCACCGTCGTGGACATCGCGTTGGAGGCGGACGCCGACTTCGCCGACCTGTTCGAGCTGCGCGCCGACCATCGCCGGTACGACAAGTCCGGCGGCGTCAGGACCGTGGAGGAGGAGCCGGCCGGTGTCGTCTTCCGCTACCGGCGCGGCGACGACTGGGCCTCGCGCACCACGGTGACCGCCTCCCCCGCGCCGGTGGACGCGACTCCCCTGGACGCGCCCGACGGCGGCACGGCACGCCGGCTCACCTGGCGGTTCGAACTGCCCGGCCACGGAACGGCCGAGCTGGCCCTCACCGTGACCGCGGTGCCCCAGGGCGCCGAGGAGGCGAGCGCTCCCCCCTCCCCCGCCGCGGTGCGCAACCAGCACGCCGCCGAGGTGGACGCCTTCGTCCAGGCACGGCCCCGTCCGCGGACGCTGACCTCGTGGGACGAGCTCGCGCGCGCCTGCGCCGCGGGGCTGGCCGACCTGGCCCGGCTGCGCGTGCCGGCCACCGGGCCGTCCGGCGAGGCGCTGCTGGTGCCCGCCGCCGGCATTCCCTGGTTCCTGACGCTCTTCGGCCGTGACTCGCTGCTCACCTCCCTGTTCGCGCTGCCGTACCGGCCCGAACTCGCCGCCGGCACCCTCCTCGCGCTGGCCGCGACCCAGGGCACGCGCGACGACGACAGCCGGCTCGAACAGCCGGGCAGGATCGTGCACGAGGTCCGCCACGGCGAACTCGCGCACTTCCGGCAGGTGCCCTACGGCCGCTACTACGGCAGCGTCGACGCCACCCCGCTCTTCCTCGTCCTCCTGCACGCGTACACCGCGGCCACCGGCGACCACACGCTCGCCCAGCGGCTGCGTCCCCAGGCCCGCGCCGCCGTGGACTGGATGTTCGGCCCCGGCGGCCTGGGCGCGGGCGACTACCTGCGCTACACCTCCGACGCCGGGCGCGGCGGGCTCGCCCACCAGAACTGGAAGGACTCCGAGGGCGCGATCTGCTACGCCGACGGCCGCCGCCCCGAGGGCGCCCTCGCCGTCTCGGAGGTCCAGGGGTACGCCTACGACGCGCTGGTCCGCACGGCCCGGCTCGCCCGCACCGTGTGGGACGACGCCGAGGAGGCCGGCCGGCTGGAGAAGGCCGCGGCCGATCTGCGGGACCGCTTCCGCCAGGACTTCTGGATGGCGGACGCAGGCTTCCCCGCGCTCGCGCTGGACGGCGAGGGCCGTCAGGTCGACGCCCTGGCCTCCGACGCGGGGCACCTGCTGTGGTCCGGCATCCTCGATCCGCAGGACGCCCGCACCGTCGGCCGCCGCCTGCTGCAGCCGGACTTCTTCTCCGGCTGGGGCATCCGGACGCTCGCCGCGGGCCAGGCGCCGTACCACCCCCTGTCGTACCACCGCGGGAGCATCTGGCCGCACGACAACGCGGTCATCGTGCTCGGCCTCGCGCTCAGCGGCCTCCCCGAGGAGGCCTCCCGGGTCGCCCACGGTCTGGTCCGCGCGGCCGCCCTGCACGACTGGCGGCTGCCGGAGGTCATGGCCGGCTACGGCAGCGCCGATCACCCGGTCCCCGTCCCCTACCCCCACTCCTGCTCCCCCCAGGCATGGGCGGCGGCCACCCCGCTGGCGCTGCTCACAGCTCTCAACAGCGCACCTGACCTGCGCGGTTGAGACCCGGGCCCGGTGGGCGGACGAACGCGGACCGTCCCCCACCGGGGCCCGTTCCCCTGGGCGCCGCCTAGACCGGCTCGGGCGCGCCCTGCTTCTCGTCGAACGTCGTCTCCGGCGGCGGGGTGCGGAAACCGCGCGTCAGCCAGGCCAGGTGGACCACGCCGAGGGCCAGCCAGACCAGGCCGAGGGTCAGTGCCTTGCCGTCCAGGTGGAGCAGCAGCCACAGGTCGATCAGCGCGCCCGCGGGCCGGGACGACGGCCCACGCGAACGAGTTGGGGGCCTGCCCCGCGCGGCGCTTGCGCAGATACGTCGCGATCACGCTCAGGCTGACGAAGGTGAAGGCCGTGAACGCACCGAAGTTGATGAAGGACGTGGAGGTGGCCACGTCCAGGCGGAGCCCGACAAGGCCGACGGCGCCCGTGAGCAGGATGTTGAACGCGGGCGTCAGGTACCGGGGGTGGACGTAGCCGAAGAGCTTGCGCGGCAGGACGTCGTCGCGGCCCATGGCGAACAGCAGGCGCTCGGCCGCCTCGTCGCCGTGGTGGGGTCGACCGCGGCGGCCAGGACCGGCCGGCGGCCGTGGCCGTCCCGGTGGCGGACCTGCCGCCGACGCGGGTCGTGCTCGGCCGGCCCGAGCACGTCTCCCGCCCCGGCGTCGCCGACTTCGTCCGCGCCGCGCGGGCCCTCGTCGCGGATCAGGACGTGATGTGCCCGAGTACCCGGCGTCCAACGCCGGTTCCCCGGTGCCCCGTCGACCCCGGCCGCGCGCCGCGTGGCATGATGCCGCGATGGATGCTCAGCCGCGGACCGCGCCCTCGACCACGGCCGGCGACCGTGCCTCCCTGGTCGCCTTCCTCGACCACCAGCGCGGGACGCTCGCCATGAAGTGCGCCGGGCTGACCGGCGACCAGCTCCGCCGGAAGGCCGTCCCGCCCTCGGGGCTCTCCCTCCTCGGGCTGGTGCGGCACGCCGTCGAGGTGGAACGGATCTGGTTCCGGCTCGTGTGGGGCGGCGCGGACATCGCACCGTACTGGGGACCGAAGAGGGACGGCGCGTACGCCGAGTTCGACGTCCAATCCGCCGACCCCGACGAGGCGTTGACGGCGTGGCAGCAGGAGTGCGCCCACTCCCGCGCCGTCGTGGAGGACGCCACGTCGCTGGACGCCACGGTGCGATGGCGCGACGAAACGTACAGCCTGCGCTACATCGTCACGCACATGATCGAGGAGTACGCACGCCACAACGGCCACGCGGACCTGCTGCGGGAGCGGCTCGACGGCAGCACGGGCGAGTGAGTCCCGGCGCCCGCGGTCCGGTTGAGGGCCCACCGGGTCAGCCGGTGAGAGGTCCGTCCCACAGCTGGTAGGTCGAGGAGTGCGGCCACCACGGCTTCCGGTTGAGGTAGCTGATCGTCAGCGTCGTGTAGCGCCGCAGATGCGGATCGCCGGGCCAGGCCACGTTGCCGGACAGCCGCACCGTGACCGCGAAGGTGTGGAAGGTGCCGGCCGCGCAGTACGGATCGCAGTCGTTGACCTCCTCGTACCCCGAACCGACGGCCGAGTCGCGGTCCCAGCTCGTCCAGTAGAGGCCTCCGAGGCGGTCGTTGCCGTCGCCGCAGGCGAGGAGGACGTCGCCCGGGATCACGCGCGGCTGCCCGAAACAGTTGACGAGGACGGTGGCGTACGTCGCGGCGCCCGGGCTGTTCCGCGGGGTGGTGGCGGAGGCCTGCGTGGGCGCGAGTGCCATGGCGGCGGTGAGGCCGGTGGCGGTGGCGGTGAACGCGAGGGTGCGGAGGAGTGGCATGGCGGTCTGCCTTCCTGGCCGCTGCCTGGTGCGGTAGCAGTCGGGTGCGAAGGTCGGCGGCGGGTCCCGCCGCCGGTGGTGCGTTCGCGAGGGGGCGTGACGGGTGTGACGGCCTCCTCGGGCGGCAGTCGTACCACTGCGAACTCACGGTCCTACAGGGGGCAGCGGCTCGCAACCCGGCCCCTTCGCAACCCCGCCGGGACCCCGATGACCTGCCGTTTCACCGGCGTTGGCCCGCGCTCGGATCCCGTCACGGTCCGCCACCGAACCGACGGATCCGGTCACTCGGCGTCACCGGTGCCCCGCGCCGCGCACCGCGTGGCCGGTGAGCGGACCCACCGTCAGCCCGGCGGCACGGCACTCCGCGACGAGGCCCGGCAGGGCGGCGAGGGTGGCGCGCCAGCTGCCGGGGGCGGAGGCGCGGTCGGAGTCGTGGAGGAGCACGGTGCCTCCGGGACCGAGGTCGCCGCGCAGCGTCCGCAGGACGGTGTCGGCGGTGGCCCCGGCCGTCCAGTCACGGCCCCACGCCGTCCACAGCACCGGGGTGAGGCCGGCCCGCGCTGCGGCGGCCAGCCGGCCCCCGGTGAGGATGCCGTAGGGGGGCCGGTACCAGCGCGGCACGCTGCCGGTCGTGTCGCGGACCGCCGCCGCGGACCGCAGCAGCGCGGCACGGTCCCGTCCCGGGGCGGGCAGCCAGGGGCGGGTGTGCGTCCAGCCGTGCACGGCGAGTTCATGGCCGCGGCGCACGGTCTCGCGGGCGACGGCGGGATGCCGCAGCACGCTCGCGCCGAGCACGAAGAAGGTGGCGCGGACCGACAGTTCGTCGAGCGCGTCGAGGAAGTACGGCGTGGAGCGCGGGTCGGGCCCGTCGTCGAACGTGAGGGCCACGTGGTCGGCGCGGCCGAGGCCGGCCAGGCCGGGGAAGGCCCGGCGGCGCAGCCCGGGCAGCCAGGTGGCGGCCGGGACGATGTGCGTGGCCGTGAGCAGCAGGGCGGCCGCGCCGGCCCGCCCGGCCGCGCTGCTAGTCATGGCGCGCCGTCCGTGCCGGGGCCGGCGTCCGCCCGCGCTCGGGCGTGTCCCAGCCCCCGCTCAGCGCGGGCGAGCGGGAGAGGCCGACGACCCCGGCGGCCATGAGGGCCAGGCCCGCGAGTTCCGGGCCGAGGTGGGTGCCGAGCGCGATGCGCTCGCCGAAGAGCACCCACCCCAGGGCGACGCTCAGCAGGGCGTCCCCGAGGGTGAGGGCGGGCTGCGAGGCGGCGAGGGTGCCCGCCCGCAGGGTGGCCTGCAGCATGACCAGGCTGAGCAGGCCGACCGCGGCAGCGGCGTACAGCTGCCAGGCCGTGACGAGCGCGCCCGGGCCCTCGGGAATGCGTCCGGTGACGTCCTTGATCAGAGCGGCGGTGCAGGCGAAACCGGTGGCAGTGGCGCAGCCGAGCACACCGGCCCGGGCCGCCGCCCCGCGCAGCGCGCGCCCGGCGAGCCACAGGACGGCCATCAGCGCGGCGAGCGGCGGTCCGGCGCGCAGCCAGCCGTCCGCGACGGCGGTGGGCTGCCCCTCGGAGGGCGCCGCGACGGCCAGGAACACCGCGAGTCCGGCGGCCAGCGAAAGGAACCACAGCCACGTACGGCCTTCCGGGCGACGGGAGAAGACGATGCTGCCCGCCATCAGGGTGAACAGCAGCTCGGTCGCCATCAGCGGCTGGACGACGGACAGCCGGCCCACCGCGAGCGCGGTCGCCTGCAGCGCGCCGGAGAGCGCGAGAGCGGCCATCCCGGCCGCCCACAGCGGACGTCCGACCAGGCGCAGCGCGGGCCGTACGCATCCGGGCACCCCCCGGCGGCCGGAACCGCGCCGCTCGTCCCGCCGCTGCGCGTCCTGCTGCAGGTTGGCCTTGCGCTGGAGCACCGAGGCCGCGCCGTTCGCGCAGGCCGCCAGCAGGGCCAGCACGATCGTCAGGACGTGCGCGTCCACCGTCTCATCCGTACTTGCCGGCCATCCGGCGGTAGACCCCGGGCAGCAGGCCGCGCACCATCACCGGCACGCGCAGCCAGCCCGGTACGTAGACCTCGGCGCGGCCCCGCCGCACCGCGTCGCTGACCGCGGCCGCGACGCGTTCGGCGGGCACGGGCCGCGGCCGGGACCGCTTGTAGGCCACGCCCCGGTGGGCGAAGAAGGGCGTGTCCACCACACCCGGGATGACGTGGGTGATCCGCACGCCGGTGCCCGCCAGTTCGTACCGCAGGGACTCGGCGAAGGTGCCGAGGGCCGACTTGGCCGCCGAGTAGACCGCCTCCTCGCGCACGCCTACGGTGCCGGCGAAGGAGCCGATGATCACGATGTGCCCACGGCGCCTGGCCAGCATCCCGGGCAGCGCGCGCCGTACCAGCTCCATGGCCGCCAGCACGTCCACGTGGAAGACCCGCTGGACCGCCGCCGGCGGCATCGACACGAACGGGCCGGCCCAGCCGATGCCGGCACCGACCACCAGGAGGTCGACGTGGCCGGTGGTGAGCAGGGCGTCGTGCACCAGGCGCCCGGGGCTCCCGGGATCCTCCAGGTCGGCCCGCAGGGGGGTGGCCGCGGTGCGTTCCGCGACGGCAGCGAGCCGCTCCCGGTCGCGGCCGCTGACCAGCAGGCGCCATCCGTCGGCCGCGAGGCGGTCGGCGACGGCGGCACCGATGCCCGACGACGCCCCGGTCACCAGCGCGACGGGGGCCGGCGCGCCGGGCGGAACCGGCCTGCCGGACAGAGCGCGGTCAGCGCTGATCGCTTTGGACGGGTGAGTTGTCATGGGCGTCGCTTTCTGTCGCTGCCACCACGTCGGGGCAGGCGTCGCTTCGCTTCCGGGAAACGTTTCCCTCCGTTTTCAGTAAAGCGCCCGAACGCGTCCCCGGCTCAGCGACGGTTCGCGCCCGGCGCGGTGTTTGCCGCGGCGGCACATCGGATACTCCGATACATCGAAGAGATCCGCAGGCCCGCGGAGGTGATCCGGTGACCGATGCCGACGTGACGCACCGAGCCCACGAGGACCCGGCGCGCCCTCGGATCCTCGTCATCAGCGCGTCCATGGGCGCCGGCCACGACGCCGTCGCCCGCGAACTCGGCGCACGCCTCGCGAACCGCGGCGCGTACACCGCCCGGACCGACGTCCTCGACCTGCTGCCCGCGCACGCGGGCGCGGCACTGCGCTCCTTCTACCGGGCCTCGATCCTGCATCTGCCGCTGCTCTACGCGGGGATCTACACCGCGTTCCTGCGCTCCGGCGCGGGGCGGTTGCCGGGCCCGGGAGGGCTCGCGGCGCTCGCCGAGGGGCGCCTGTCCGAGGTGGTCGAGCGCGAGCGGCCCGATCTCGTCGTCCCCGTCTTCCACCTCGCGGCGCAACTCACCGGGGCGATGCGGGACAAAGGCGTGCTGCGCGTACCCAGTGCGGTGGTCGTCACCGACTTCGACGTCCACCGGCAGTGGCTGCACCCCGGCAACGACCTCTACTGCTGCCTGACGGAGGACGCCGCACGCCGGGCCCGGCAGGCCACCGGACGGCCCGCCGCCACGACCGGCCCGCTGGTGGCGTCCCGTTTCCTCGCGCCCGCGCCCGGGGCGGAGCGGTGGCGTCGCTCCTTCGCGGCCCGCGCGCCCGGCCGGCCGGTCGTCCTGCTGTCGGCGGGCGCCTGGGGCGCGGGCACGCATCTGGCCGGCACCGCGCGGCTGCTGGCCGGGGCCGGGTACCTGCCGGTGGCCATGTGCGGGGGCAACCCGCGGCTGCGGGCACACCTGGCACGGATCCCGGGCACCGTCGCCCTCGGCTGGGAGGACGACGTCCCCGGCCTGATGGCCGCGGCGGACGCGCTCGTGGACAACGCGGCCGGGCAGACGGCCCTGGAGGCCCTGGCGACGGGGCTGCCGGTGATCGGCCACCGGCCCATCCCCGGCCACGGCAAGGCGGGGGTGCGGCGGATGGCCGCGCTGGGGCTGACCCAGTGGGCCCCCGACCCCTGGTCCCTCGTCGACTCCCTGGACCGGGTCACCGATCCGGGCCGTCCCCGTGGCCGCACACCCGAGGCGGCCGAACTGTTCGCCCACGACACCACCGATCGGCTGCTGGCGGCCTGCTCGCGGGTTCCCGCGACACTCGGTGGCTCCGAGTAGCTGCGCCTGAGCCCGCGTCATCCGTAGCATCGAGCCATGGCCACCCTCTGGGAGCTCATGAGCGACTGCATCCCCGACGACCACGCGCGGCAGGTCACCTCGCGCTACTACCTCGACGAGGCCATGAAGGCGAAGGGCGCGCCGGACCGGGTGGTGGACCTCGGCTGCGGGCGGGGCACCTCGGCCGGCCTGTTCCGGCGGCACGCCCCGAAGGTGCGGTGGGTGGGTGTCGACATCCGCGACTCCCCCGAGGCGCAGCAGCGCGCCGCGGGACGGGACCCGATCGTCTACTACGACGGTGTACGGCTCCCGTTCCGTTCGGGCACGATCCCGCTGGTCTACTCGCACCAGGTCTTCGAGCACGTCTCGCACCCCCGGGAACTGCTCGCGGAGATCAGCCGGGTGCTGCGGCCCGGGGCGGTCTTCATCGGCAGCACCTCGCAGTTCGAGCCGTACCACTCCTTCAGCCTGTGGAACTACACGCCGTACGGCTTCCGCGTGCTGGTCGAGGAGGCCGGGCTCGCCCTCGAGGAGATCCGGCCGTCGCTGGACGGGGTCGCGCTGATCATGCGGACGTACCACGGCCGGCCGCCGGAGTACGCGCGCTACTGGGACGAGTCGTCGCCGCTGAACACGGAGATCGACAGCTGGGCGAAGAAGACGAAGCGCCGCACGGCCCTGGTGAACCTGCGCAAGCTCACATTCTGCGGGCAGTTCGCCTTCCGGGTGCGGAAGCCGGCGGTCACCGCCGGCGGATGATCCGGCCCGGGCCCGACCCCCGCCGAGGGCGGTGCTCCCCCGCCGTACGTGGAGCCCCTGCCGGGCCGCGTTCGCGAAGAGCCGCACGACACGCTGGACCGGCCGCACCACCGTGCCGTCCGGCAGCCACAGCCGCAGCCTCAGCCCGACGTTCAACTCGCCCTCGGGATCATGGTCGTCGGCCGCCCATGCGCCCCCGAGGGTGCGGTGCGGCGGACGGTCTCGCCGACGCAGGCACCCGGGCCGAAGAGGACCTGCCCGGGGGCCGGCCCTTCCGGACAGCACATTTCGGTGCCTCAAGCACCGGGCCGGTCCACGAGGCGGCCGCCCGCGACAGCGGTGCCGTGGTCGCCGTGCGCGGCCATGAACCGCTCGACGTCGGCCAGGCTCGCGCCCGTGAAGTCCGCCCGGTAGCCGCTGCCGCGCGGGGACAGGGCCTCCCACGTCGCGAACGCCGGCAGGTCGTCCAGGAGCGAGGTCCTGGGCCTGGCACCCCGTCCGGCCGGAAGTCGACGGCGCCTGCGCTGTCCATGGGACCCCCCTGTCCGCACCGCGTGGCGACCGGACACTGTCCGCGGCCGCTGACAGCGCGGCCGCCCACCCCGGATGTCACACTCCGGCACGGCTGTCCCGTCCCACCGGTGTGACAACTTCCGCGGCCGGATGCCGCGGACCCCCTGAGGGGAAGCACGGGAAGGGCGAGGACATGCGCATCGCGGTGGCAGGCGGGACCGGCTGGGTCGGCCGGATGGTCGTGGAGTCCGTACGGGCGGCGGGGAACGTGCCCGTGGTGCTGGCGCGTTCGGCGGGCGTCGACCTCACCACGGGGGCGGGACTGGACGCGGCGCTGCAGGGCTGCGCGGCGGTGATCGACGTCAGCAACGTGACGACGACCGGCGCACGGAAGTCGGTGGCCTTCTTCGAGGCCGCCACGACCCGTCTGCTGACCGCCGGCACCCGCGCCGGCGTCGGCCACCACGTCGCGCTGTCGATCGTCGGCTGCGACCGGGTGGACTTCGGCTACTACATGGGCAAGCGGCGCCAGGAGGAACTGGTCCTGTCCGGCCCCGTGCCGAACACCGTGCTGCGGGCCACGCAGTTCCACGAGTTCGCGGCGCAGATGCTGGCGCGCCGGGGCCCGGTGATGGCGCCGCGGATGCGCTCTCAGCCGATCGCCGCGCGGGAGGTCGCCGAGGCGCTCGTACGGCTGGTCGGCGCGGCCCCCGCGGGCCTGGTCCCCGACCTGGCGGGGCCGGAGGTGCTGGAGATGGACGACATGGTGCGCCGGCTGGCCAGGGCCCGCGGTGAGCGCCGGTTCATCGTCCCGGTCCGGCTGCCGGGAGCCACGGGCAGGGCGCTCGCGGGAGGGGCGTTGCTGCCCGCGGTGGGTGGTTCCCGGGGGCGGTTGAGGTTCGCGGAGTGGGTGATGACGGGGGATGCGGGAGTGCGGGGGCATTGAACGGGGGTTTTCCCTGCCCGCCCTCCCTCCCCCAGCCTTCGGCCGGGGGTGCCCCCACCACCCCCGCCCCTCCGTCTCGTCATGCGCCTGATCCCTGGTGGGTGGTGATGGCGGCACCGTGCTCGGGCCACCGTCGGCGCAGCGCAGACCAGGTGCCCAGCCGTCACCGGCAACAGCACCCCCACCGGCCGGCAGTCGCCCGACTGGCCCGGGAGGGGGTGGGGCGGGGTGCCCCCGCTGGGGGACCTCCCAGCGGTAGCCGGGGAGGACCCCGGCGCGCCACCGACCCGCACGAGAGCGGACGGGGAAACGCCTGCCCGGACGGGCAGTGTCGCGGCCGCCGGGGGGGCGGGTTGACCTGGGCACACTCGCACCACGTAAGGTAAGGCTCGCCTAATGACGCACAGGCGAACCACAGCTACAGGAGCTACCCCATGTCTCTTCGGCACCGCGGCACCGCCGCCGTCGGCCTGGCCGTCGCCGCCGCACTGTCCCTCGCGGCGTGCGGCAGCGACTCCTCCGCGAACGGGAAGGAGGGCAGCGCCGCCGCCTCCGCGACGGCCGGTTCGGGGTTGAAGGACTCGAAGTCGGTCGCGCAGGGCGGTCAGGACTTCGCGGACGCCGCGGAGAAGACCGCCGCGCTCGGCACCGACGCCAAGCCCGGCCAGTGGCCGCGCACGATCAAGCACGCGATGGGCAGCACCGAGCTTCCCGCGCAGCCCAAGCGGGTGGTCGTGCTCGACGTGGGTGAGCTCGACAACGTTGTCTCCCTGGGGGTCAAGCCGGTCGGCCTCGCTCCCACCGAGGGGTCGCCGGACCTGCCGTCGTACCTGAAGAAGGACGCGGGCACACCGAAGAACATCGGCACGATCAACAGCCTCAACCTGGAGGCGATCGCCGCGCTGAAGCCGGACCTGATCCTGGGCAGCCAACTGCGCGCCGCCGCCTCCTACGACGAGCTGTCGAAGATCGCGCCGACGGTCTTCTCGATCCGTCCCGGCTTCACCTGGAAGCAGAACTACCTGCTCAACGCGGCGGCGTTGGACAAGACCGCGCAGGCGCAGGCGAACCTCGCCGCGTACGAGAAGCGCGCCAAGGAGCTGGGCGACAGGCTCGGCGCGAACAAGCCGACCGTCTCGATGGTCCGTTACATGCCCGAGGGCACGATCCGGCTGTACGCGAACGACTCCTTCATCGGCACGATCCTCAAGGACGTCGGCATCCCGCGCCCGAAGAACCAGGACATCGAGGACCTGGCGGCCGAGATCAGCGCCGAGAACATCGACCAGGCGGACGCCGACTGGATCTTCAGCGGTGTCTACGGCGACCCGAAGGCCACGGACAGGACCAAGGCCCAGGGCAACCCGCTGTGGAAGAACCTCAGGGCGGTCAAGGACGGCCACGCCTTCGACGTGCCGGACGAGACCTGGTACCTGGGGCTCGGCGTCACGGCCGCCGACGCGGTGCTGGACGACCTCCAGAAGTACCTGACGGCCTGACGGTCCGACGAGAAGGAAGTGAGCGCGGCGCATGTCGCCACCCACCCGCCGCCGTGTCGCCTGGCTGCTGGCCGGCACACTGATGCTGCTGGCCGCCATCCTGCTGAGCCTCGCCGTGGGCAGCCGCCAGATCGCCCCGGGCGAGGTGATCCGGGCCCTGGTGCACGGCGGCACGAGCAGTGACGCCCAGGTGGTGAGGTCGCTGCGGGTGCCCCGCACGGTCGTGGGCGTCCTCGCGGGCGCCGCGCTCGCACTCGCCGGGACGGTGATGCAGGGCATCACCCGCAACCCGATCGCGGAGCCGGGCATCCTGGGCGTCAGCCAGGGCGCGTCGGTGGGTGTGGTGTGCGCGATCGCGTTCTGCGGCGTGCACACGCTGGGCGGCTACGTGTGGTTCGCGTTCACGGGCGCGGCGCTGGCGGCGGTGGGCGTGTACGCCGTCGCCAGCGGAGGCCGCGGCGGAGCCTCGCCGGTCAAGCTCGCGCTCGCCGGCGCGGCGATGAACGCCTTCCTCGCCTCGCTGGTCTCCGGGATCGCCACGACCAACGCCCGTGCGCTGGACGAGTTCCGCTTCTGGCAGGTCGGTTCCCTCAGCGGGCGCGGCAGCGAGATCATCGGCCAGATCTGGCCCTTCCTGCTGGCCGGTCTGGTGCTCGTGCTCGCCATGGCCCGCGGCCTGGACGCGCTCGCTCTCGGCGACGACGCGGCCAAGGGGCTGGGCCACAACGTCGCCCTGCTGCGCGTGCTCGGCGCACTGGGGGCGACGGTGCTGACCGGAGCGGCGGTGGCCGCGGTCGGCCCGATCGCCTTCACGGGCCTCGCCGTTCCGCACATCGCCCGCGCCCTGGTGGGCACCGGGCACCGCTGGGTGCTGCCGCTGGCCGCGCTGCTCGGGCCGGTGATGATCCTCGGCTCCGACGTGATCGGCCGCATCGTCTTCCCGCCCTCGGAGGTGCCGGTGGCCGTCATGACCGCCCTGATCGGCGTGCCGTTCCTGATCGCGCTGGTGCGCCGCCGTGCGGTGGTGGCCGCGTGAGCCGCACGACCCCCGCACGGACCCGCCCGGCCGGGCACGCCGTCGTCCGCGGCGGACGTGCCAGCTTCCTCGTGCACCGCCGGTCGGTCGCCGTCTCCCTCGTGCTCGCGGTGCTGCTGGCGTGCGCGGTGGTGGCGTACCTGTGCGTGGGCGAGGCGTTCGTCTCCCCCACGCAGGTGGTCCGCGTCCTGCTCGGGCAGCCGAGCCCCGACGAGCTGGTGGTGGGCACGCTGCGCCTGCCGCGGCTGGTCGTCGGGCTGCTGGCCGGGGCCGCGTTCGGCGTGGCGGGCGCGCTGGTGCAGACCGTCGCGCGCAATCCACTGGCCAGCCCCGACGTCATCGGCGTCACGCACGGCGCGGGTGCGGCCACCGTCGCGGCGATGAGCTTCAACGCCGCCGCGTACAACGCGCTGCCGTACGTCTCCGTCGCCGGCGGCCTCGCGGCAGCGCTGATCGTCTACGTCTTCGCCTGGCGGCGCGGTCTGCACTCCTCGCGCTTCGTGCTGGTGGGCATCGGGGTGTCGGTCGCGCTCGGCTCGCTGACGCAACTGTTCCTCACCAAGGGCGACTACCTGGTGGCCCAGCAGGCCAAGGTCTGGCTGACCGGCTCCCTCAACGGCCGCGGCTACGAGGAGGCCGGGCCGCTCGGGCTCGTCCTGCTGATCGGTGTCCCGGCGGCGCTGTGGGCGGCACGCGCCCAGCGCGGCGCGTCCTTCGACGACGACACCGCGACCGCGCTCGGGGTGCGCCTGGACCGGGTCCGCCTCGGCCTGACCGCGCTCGGCGTCGTCCTGGCGTCGGTGGCGACCGGTGCGGCGGGACCGGTCGACTTCGTCGCGCTGCTCGCCCCGCAGATCGCCCGCCGGCTCACCCGCACGGCCCAGATCCCGCTGCTGTCCTCGGCGTTGACCGGCGCCCTGGTCGTCGTGGTCGCGGACCTGCTGGCCCGTCGCCTGTTCTCCCCGATCGAGCTGCCGGTCGGCGTGCTCACCGCCGCGGTGGGCGCCCCGTACCTGATGTGGCTCATCGTCCGCACCCGCAGCCGTACCGGAGGCACCTCCTCATGACCCGTACGCCCACCAGCCGCCTCTCGGCGCAGGACCTCACTCTGGCGTACGAGGACCGCACCGTCGTCGAGGGCCTGGACCTGGAGATCCCGGACGGCCGGGTCACGGTCGTCGTCGGGCCCAACGCCTGCGGGAAGTCCACCCTGTTGCGGGCCCTGGGCCGGCTCCTCAAGCCGCGCCGGGGTGTGGTGCTGCTGGACGGCACCGAACTCGCCCGTGTCCCGGGCCGGCAGATCGCCCGGACCATCGGCGTGCTGCCGCAGTCCCCCACCCCACCGGACGGCATCACGGTCGCCGACCTGGTCGCCCGCGGCCGCCAGCCGCACCAGAGGTGGTGGCAGCAGTGGTCGGAGGCCGACGAACAGGCCGTCGCCGACGCCCTGGAGCGCACCGACACCGCCGACCTCGCCGACCGCCCGGTGGACGAGCTCTCCGGCGGCCAGCGGCAGCGGGTGTGGATCGCCATGGCCCTGGCCCAGGACACCGACCTGCTGCTCCTCGACGAGCCCACGACCTACCTGGACATCGCCCACCAGGTCGAGGTGCTCGACCTGGTCCGCCGGCTCAACCACGAACGCGGCCGGACCGTCGTCGCCGTGCTCCACGACCTCAACCAGGCCGCCCGCTACGCCGACCACCTGGTCGCCATGAAGGCGGGCCGCGTCGTCGCCCAGGGCCCGCCGGAGGACGTCGTCACCGCCGAACTGGTCCAGGACGTCTTCGGCCTCGCCTCCGTGGTCGTGCCCGATCCCGTCACCGGCGGTCCACTGGTCGTCCCGTCGCGTACCTGGCAGCCGGCGCCCGTGCGGGAGGCGCGGACCGGCTGATCCCGCCGGACGTCCCATGACGCGCCGCACCTGCCTCAAGGACGCCCGGGACCGCCGTCGAACGCGGCCACGGCTTCGAAGAGGTGGAGTCCCTGCTCCACCGCGTCCTCGCGGGACAGCGGAAGGGTGCCGTCGGCCCAGTTCAGGAGGATCTGGTGGACGCCGCCCACGATCGCCAGGGCCATGACCGTGGTGTGCGTTCCCGGGCCCGGCCGGTCCTCCAGCAGCAGCGACTCCACCAGGCGGGCCAGGTTCCGCATGCCGCGTCGCCGCTCCTTCGCGGCCAGCGGACCGGCCGCGAGGGATTCGACCAGCTTGACGTGCCCCTTGCGGGGGTCGTCGGCCACGCCCGCGGCCAGCACCCGCAGCATGCCGCGGGCGCGCTCCCGGCGCGCTCCGGGGCCGGTGACGGCGGCGCGGCAGCGCGCGGCCTCCTCGTCGTGGATCTCCCGCAGGACGTCGGCCATCAGGGCGTCGAGGGAGGGGAAGCTCTCCGTGAAGTAGCGGTCCTGCAGTCCGGCCCGGCGCAGTACGGAACGGATGGAGGTGCCGGAGTACCCCTGCGTGTGGAACAGGTCGAGCCCGGCGTCCATGAGGCGCCGGCGCCTCGCCGACATGCGTTCCTCGGCGGTCATTCCGTCATACGTTCGCATACCACCAGATCCCTCGGGCCCATCCTATGCGGGCCGCCCGCGGGTCGCCCCGGCCGAAGCGGCAGGGGCCGGGGCCATCCGGCGGCACGTGCCCTCAGACGCGGGAGGCGGGGCTGTCGAGGTACGCCCACCCCAGCGGGTTCCAGCGCAGCCGGTGCACCTCGACCCCGTCGATCGCGGCGTTCGCGCGCGCCGCGCACTCGTACGCCCCGGTGGCCCGGGTCGCCGCGATGTCCACCGCGTCCCGGGCGTCGGCCGCCTCGCCGACGACGTAGTAGTGGCAGCCCTCGGCGCCCTGCGGCGTGCTGAAACGGAAGCCCACGAGCCATCGGTCTCCGTACACGGCCGACCTCGGCCGGTCCTTCGATGCGACGGTGGCAAGCATCGGCACTGCGCTCCTCGGTCATGTGGTCACGGGGGCGGCTCCGGGCCGCTCGATGTCCAGTTCACCACCTGGAGGGCCCCGAGCATCGCCTTCTTTCTGGCCTCGCTCTACCTGGGAACGGCAGTACCACCCTCCGGGGGCCGGGCCGGAGCCCCGCCCCCGGAGGGTGGCCGGGCGCCTCAGGCGGCCCGAACCGTCGTCCGCGGGACGTTGTAGCCGTCCACCCGCAGGGCCGGGCGGCCCGAGGGCAGGGCGTGCCCGGGCCACGACAGGGTGAGGGTGCGCGACTCACCGGGCAGCAGCCACAGGTAGTTGTCGCCGTACAGGGTCGGCAGCACCCGCTCGCCGCTCCCGGAGTCCACGAGCGACAGCCGCACCATGGCCGCCACCGACGAACCGCGGTTGGTGACCGTGGCGGTCAGCTCACGGCGCTCGCCGGAGCGGGTGACCTTGCCGGCCGTGGCGGTGACCCTGGTGCTGTGCGCCGAGTTGAGCGCCCGCATGGCGGACGGCTCGCGGTAGCGCCAATAGGTGTTCTCCGACAGCACGGTGCCCCCGCGCTCCATCCGCAGCCGGAGCAGGTGGAAGTCCGGCAGACCGTCCTCCCACCCGGCCGTGAACGCCTCGGTGGTGCCGGAGGAGGCCACGTCGAGCGTCGTGCGCACGGTCTTCCCGAGCTGGCGGCCGTCGAGGTCGAGCAGTCGCGCCGTGACCGTGACGCCCTTCAGCACACGGGCCGTGTGGTTGACCGCGAGGACCTGCCAGGAGCCCGGCACGGCCTGTACGTGGACCGCCTCACAGGCGGAACGGGCGCCGTAGTAGGTGCCGTTGACGTCGAAGTCGTAGTCGTACGTCTGCCACACGGTGCTGTGCCACGCCGGGTGCGACATCCACAGCAGCAGGCCGGTGGCGTCGTCCCAGAGATTGGCGTTCCACGCCTCGAACATCGCGCGGGTGTTCTCGTAGTTGACGAACTGCGCCTTGCGCGTGAAGTCCTCGAGGTCGCGGGCGGTGTCGAGGCGGGCCTCGATCGCGGCCTGGTAGTTCTGCGGTGCCTGGTTCCCCCGCGTGCTCCAGTCGTGGTAGAACCACGCGCGGCCGACGGGCCACTCCGGCTCGGAGCCGACCAGGTTGCGCATGCTCTCGGCGGTGGACACCACGGGCATGCCGATCTCGGTGTGGAAGCCGAAGTTGCCGCTGCCGTACGTGGACGCGGAGAAGTAGCGGTCCGGGTCGACCCAGCCGTAGGGGCCGCCACCGGTGACGATGCCGCCCGCGGAGTTGTTCTGGTAGAGGATGCCGGGCGCCTCGTCGTGGACGGCGTCGCGCATGCCGTCGTCGATCGCCCCGGGCGGGTTGCCCTCGTTGGCGCCGCACCAGACGACGACACTGGGGTGGATGCGGTAGCGCAGCACCGTGTCACGGGCCAGGGAGTTGAACGCGTCGTGGTTGGGCGGGTCCATCGCCCAGGCGTTGGGGAAGTCGTTCCAGACCAGCAGGCCGAACTCGTCGCAACCGGCGTAGAACTCCTCGCGGTTGCTGCTGGCGACCCAGTTGCGGATCATGGTGAAGTTCATGTCGCGGTGCATGCGCAGCGCCGCGTCCATGCGCTCCTCCGGCATACGGCGCAGCAGTTCGTCCCAGCCCCAGTTGCCGCCGCGGCAGAAGACGCGCACGCCGTTCACGCTGATCTTCAGCGGGTCCGGGGTGTTGTCGACGGACGTCACGTCGGTCCAGCTGTCGCCGTCGTCGGAGACCTGGACGGTGAACGTCTTCGGGTAGGCCTGCTCCCAGACGACGGCGACCCGGTCGAAGGAGACCGAGGAACCCAAGTCCACCTGGATCCACTGGTTGTCCGCGTACTCCGAGGACCAGCGGGTGCCGGGGTCGCCGTCGGTGGCGTTGGAGGCGGGGTTCGAGGAGTCCTCGGTGGACGCGGTGGCCTTCTTGCGGAAGGCCAGGTCGGTGCCGGGCACCGAGCTGTCGACCACGGACAGCGTCCACAGCGAGTTGCCCCAGCTGGTGGCCCGCGCACCGCACTGGAGGCGGACGTAGCGCGCGGTCAGGGCGGCGAAGTCGACGTTCTGCAGACTGGCGGCGCCGCTCTGGAAGGGAAGCGGGACCGCGCCGTTGTCGATCGACTTCGCGTCGGTCCACGCGTCGCCGTCGTCGGAGAGCTGGACCACGAAGGTCTTGGCGTAGGCACGCTCCCAGGTCAGGTCGACACGGTCGAAGGAGACCGACGCGCCCAGGTCCACCTGGATCCACTGGTCGTCCTCGAACGACGAGGACCACCGGGTGCCGGCGTCGCCGTCGGTGACGTTCGTGGGCGCGTTGGCCGCGTCGTCCACGGAGGAGGCCGAGGCGTCCTTGTGCAGCGCGAGGTCCACGTCGGGGACGGAACTGTCGACCACCGCCAGGCCCCACAGCGACGAACCCCAGCCGGTTGCCCGGGTGAGGCAGCGGACCCGCACGTGGCGGGCCTTGCGGCGGCCGAGGTCGACGGACTGCGTGTAGGAGTCGCTGCCGGAGGTGAAGCGCAGCGGGATGTCGTAGTCGTAGCCGAACTGGCGTATGCCGAAACGGGTGGTGCGGCGGTCGCTCTCCGCGCCGCCGACCGTGGCCACGAGGGTCAGGTCGTGCAACGTGGGGCTGCCGTAGCCGTTGGGCCACCACAGCTCCGGGTCGCGCAGGCGCAGCCGCGCGTCGGTGGCGGGGCTGAAGACGACGTCGGTGCTCTTGCCCGCGGGGACCGTGACGGTCCGGGACACCCGTACGCCGCAGAGCGAGGCGCTGACGGTGACGCTCCGGTCGGCGGTGTCGGCGTTGCGCACCGGGACGGTGATCGTCAGTTCGGCCGTGCCGGTGTCGGGCAGGTCGGGGAGGACGGTGTCGACCCGGGGGTCGCCGATGACGGCGTGGCCGGTCGAGCGCAGGCGTACGTGGTTCCAGATGCCGGCGGCCCGGTCGCGCACGGCCGGCATCCAGTCCCAGCCGGAGGAGGCGAGGTAGGTCGGCGAGTTGCGGTTCATCATGGTCGCGCCGGCGTCCACGAAGGCCAGGCCGGCCTGGCCCTTGTCGCCGGGGCTGCCGGGGAAGGGCATCGGCGTGATGCGCACGGCGAGCGCCTGCTCGCCGTCGGCGGCCAGGTGCGCGGTGATGTCGGTGGCGGACCGGGCGAAGGGGAACTCCATGGCGGCCACGGACGCGCCGTTGAGCCAGATGTCCGCCTTGTGGTTGATGCCGTCGAACTCCAGCCAGATGTGGCGGCCAGCGCCCGTGCGCAGCGAGCGCGGCAGGCGGAACTCGCGCCGGTACCACCAGGCGTGGCGGGACAGCGCCTCGGGGACGTGCAGGTTGTTGAACCCGGCGACCGGGTCCGGCAGTTTGCCCTGCTCGACCAGTGAGCCCAGGACCGTGCCGGGCACGGTGGCGGGCAGCCAGCGGCTGGTGTCGACGTCGGCGCGGGACAGGTCCGCGCCCTCGGCGCCGGCCCAGTCGTCCATGGTCAGGGTCCAGCCGGACTCCAGCGGCACGGTCCCGTCGGCGGCGGCCTCCAACGCCGGCGCCTTGTGGTCGTGGACACCCCAGTCGGTCCAGCCGGTGGCCTCCGGGCGGTGGCCGGGCGCCCGGCCGTGCACCTCGAAGCCGTTGAGGCCGAGGGGGTTGGCGTTGGAGCGCTTGTGCACGGTCAGCCGGACCCAGCGGGCCGTGACCGGCCGGGCGAGCGTGATGTCGACGACGCCGCCGGTGCCGGAGTCGGTTCGGTGGACGGCCGTCCACGTGCGGTGGTCGCGGGAGGTCTCGACGACGAAGTCCACGGCACAACTGGACAGGATCTCCTGGCCGGTGGTGCTGTCGCGCGGGTTGCCGCTGGTCGACGGGACGAACGGCGGGTCGTCGATCGTGGCCTCGAAGGTCAGGCGGACGGCGGTGACCTCGCAGTCGGCCTCCAGGTCGACCGAGATCCACTGGGGGTCGCCGTCCGCCGCGCGCCATCCGGTGCCGCGCACGCCGACCGCGTTCAGCCGGTCCACCGCGAACTCGCCCGGCGTCGGGGCGTAGTCGGTGGACGACACCGCGACCGGGCGGTGGGCCGCCAGGTCGCCGGCGGCGGTGGGGCCGCCCGTCCGGGTCTGCTCGGCGGCACGGGCGGTGCCGGGGAGCGCGACGCCGATACCCAGGCTCGCGAGGAGTGTGGTGCCGGTGGTGACGACCGACCGGCGGGAGGGGTGGGACGACTGAGTCGACATACGCAATTGGTCCAATCCGGGCACCCGGTGACGGGTAGGTAGACGGCCCGGTCCGCTCGGGCCGCCTGACAACGTTGCCATCTGACAACGTTGCCATAGGCTGTAATCCCCCGGAGCCGCTGTCAAGGGGTACGGCAAAAACCGGACGTACCGGCGGCCCGGCGAGAGCGTCCGGCCCGGCGGGTGGCGAGCCGTTGACCCGCGTCGCGAGGTGGCCGAAAGACCGCGCATGGCCGGAAGGGGACAACCGGCGCCCGGGGCGCCGTCGTCCACCGTTCCGCCCACCACCCCGCCGGCATCGGCCGGCGGGCGCCACCCGTGACACATCTCCCCCTCTCACCTGGGCCTTTACGGCGGCGGTCCGCCGCGGGCCGGCCCTCCCCCGCCCCGCCCCCGGCTGTCCCGCCACGGCCGCCCGTATGCCGTGCGACCCGCTCGCGAACCGGCGGTTTTCAGCCACACACGCCGGTGTCCGGGCACGGCACCCGGGGCGCCGGAGGGACGGCCCCGCCACGGCGCGCCGCGCGCGTTCCGGCGTTCGGGGAAGCACCTCGGCACCGGACACGGGGCGGAGCGGGGCGGGTCCGATGCGCCGCGAGGCCCGTGCCGCTCGCTCCTACGGCGCGAGCTCCACGACGTCCGCGACCACGCAGCTGATGTTGTCGGGCCCGCCGAGGCCGTTCGCGACGGCGACGAGTTCACGGGTGGCCTGCTCGGGGTCGCTGGTACCGCAGAGCACCTGCCGGATCTGGTCGACGGGCACGACAGCCGACAGACCGTCGGAGCAGAGCAGGTAGCGGTCGCCCCGCCGGGCGACGTGCAGACGCATGTCGGCGGTTCCGTCGACTCCCCGGCCCAGGGCTCGCAGCAACAGCGACCGCTGGGGATGGGAGGCGGCTTCCTCCGGGGTGAGGCGTCCTTCGTCGACCATCGACTGCACCATGGTGTGGTCGTGTGTGACGTGGAACAGCTCGCCGTCACGCAGGAGACAGACGCGGGAGTCGCCGATGTGGACGAGGGCCAGCTGCGATCCGGTCCACAGCATCGCGGTGAGTGTCGTGCCGGCTTCTTCGGGTGAGGAACCGGTCCCGACGGCGCCCTCCACGGCCAGCTTGGCCTGTTCGACGGCCTCTTCGAGGACGTTCAGGAGGTTGCCCGCCGGGACGCTGTCCGTTTCGAGGTACTTGAGCGCTTCGACGGCGGCCGCGCTGGCGGGGGCTCCCGCACGTCCGTAGCCGTCGGCGACGGCGAGCAGACGGGACCCGGCGTAGGCGGTGTCCTGGTTGCTCTCGCGGACCAGGCCCGGGTCGGACAGGGCGGCGTAACGGATGCCGAGGGGCTTGCTGTTCGGGGACAAGGCGGGGTCCTTCCGCGACAGATGGTCGACGAGGAAGGACGCGAGATCGCGCCGCGCGGCGGTGTCGGCCTCGACCTGGGCCCAGAACGCGCGGATCTCCTGCGCTGCCGCGGCCGGCTCCAGCGTGGTGACGTGCCGGATGCGGGCCAGGGGCATTCCCAGGCGCCGGAGCCAGGCGACCAGCCGGGCCTGGTCCAGTTGTTCCGGCGCGTAGAGGCGGTAGCCGGTCGCCGGGTCGACGCGAGCGGGGGTCAGCAGGCCGAGATCGTCGTAAAGGCGCAGTGCCTTGGGCGACAGGCGGGACGCCTTCGCGAACGTCCCGATGGTCACAAACCCCATGCTCGCTCCTCCTCGTACCGAGCACATTGCCCGGTCCGACCGATGGTGCGGCCTCCCCCGAGGTGAAGGTCAACCATCGGGGCACCGACCGCTCCTCCGCGGGGCGGTCGGGCCGGCGCGTGACCGTGGCGCGCTCCTGGCCGCTCCGGCCTGGGCGGGACCGGCCGGAGGAAGGGGCCGGCGGTCGGCCGGCGTGGAACTCAGGTCTCGGCCGATGCCGTCCGGGCCGCCGCCCGCCGGCGGCCTGTCCGCGGTCGCCGCGAAGGGGATCGCCACCCGCCACGGGCGGGCGGAGCGCGCGGAGGCCCACGGGAGCGCGCGGTGCACGCTGGCGGGACACCCTGCCGCGCACCGCGCGCACCCGTAGGCCGGACCCGGTCACCGCCGAGGCGGCGCCACCGCGTCCGGAACCGTCAGCCCGACGAGCGCGACGCTCCCGCGGAGGTCGTGTCCGGCAGGTCCTCGACCGCCATCGAACGGTCGCCCTCGAGCGCGGCGGACGGGACGCGGCGGAACACGGCCCGCAGCGCGGTGACGGCGGGCTCGGTCCAGCGGGCGGCCAGGGGGCCGGCGATGACCAGGATCAGGACGTAGGCGGTGGCCAGCGGGCCGATCCGGGGCTGACTGGCGACGGCGAGGCCCGCGATGACGATCGAGAACTCGCCGCGGGCCACGAGCGTCCCGCCGGCCCGCAGGCGGCCGCGGGTGTGGATGCCGGCGCGCCGTGCCGCGTACCAGCCCGTCATGATCTTCGTGACGGTGGTGACCGCGGCCAGCGCGAGCGCCGGCAGCAGGACCGGCGGGATGGCGGCCGGGTCGGTGGACAGGCCGAAGAACACGAAGAAGACGGCGGCGAACAGGTCCCGCAGCGGCATGAGCAGCCGGCTCGCGCCCTCGGCGGCCTCGCCCGACAGGGCGATGCCCACCAGGAACGCGCCGACGGCCGCGGACACCTGGAGTTTCTGTGCGAACCCCGCGACGACCAGGGCCAGGCCGAAGACGACGAGCAGCAGCATCTCCGGGTTCTGCGAGGAGACCGCCTTGCTCAGCAGGCGCCCGTGGCGCAGTGCCAGGAAGAGCACGGCGCCCACGGTGCCCATCGCGATGGCGAGGGCCAGGCCGCCGGCCGCCAGGCCGATGCCCGCGAGGAGGGTGGTCAGCAGCGGGAGGTAGATCGCCATCGCCAGGTCCTCGATGACCAGGACGCCGAGGACCACCGGGGTCTCGCGGTTGCCGAGCCGGCCCAGGTCGGTCAGTACCTTGGCGATGACGCCCGAGGAGGAGATCCAGGTGACCCCGGCGAGTGCGACGGCGGCCACCGGCCCCCATCCCAGCAGCAGCGCCGCGGCGGCCCCCGGCACCGCGTTGAGCGCGAAGTCGACCAGGCCGGAGGGGTACTGCGTGCGCAGGCTGGTGACCAGTTCCGAGGCGCTGTACTCCAGGCCGAGCAGCAGCAGGAGCAGGATCACCCCGATCTCCGCGCCCACGGCGGTGAAGTCCTCACTGGCGTCCAGGGGCAGCAGGCCGCCGTGCCCGAACGCGAGCCCCGCCAGCAGGTAGAGGGGTATGGGCGACAGTCCGAAGCGGCCGGCGAAGCGCCCGATCAGCCCCAGTCCGAGGATGACGGCGCCGAGTTCGATGAGGAGTTCGGTCGTGTCGTGCATCCTCACTCCCCCGCCACGATCGCGGCGAGCGCGTCCACGCCCTCCCGGGTGCCGACCACGACCAGCGTGTCGCCGATCGCCAGCCGGAAGTCCGGCCCCGGGGAGGGGTGCGCGCTCGTCCTGCGCATGACGGCGACGATGGAGGCGCCGGTGCGGGTCCGCGCGCGGGTGTCGCCGAGCAGCCGCCCGGCGTACGGGGAGCGGGAGTTGACCGGGATCTGCTCCGTGACGAGGCCGATCCCCTCGGTGTGCACGGCCTCGAGCGGGGTGGGGTCCAGGAGACGGGCCAGCACGGCGGCCTCGTCGCCCTCCAGCGGTATCGACAACTGGCACGAGTCGGGGTCCTCGGCGCCGTAGAAGCCCAGGAAGCGCCGGCCGTCCTGGTGCACCACCACCGAGAGGTGCCGGCCCGCGCGGGTGGTGACGTCGTACTGCGTTCCGACACCGGGAAGGGTCGTCCGCCGAGTTCCCACTCTTGCCTCCCAGAGGTGGTTCCACGTCATGGATGCGTGGATTCGCGGTAGGGCGGTGGCACAGCCGTCGACCGTCCGGGCCCCACGGCACGGGTCCCCCGCGGCAGGCCTGGCCACCAGCGCGTTTTACCCTATCATTACGTTTCTGGGGGGCGGATTCATTCCCGCGGATGCCCCACGCCACAGTGTGACGCGGGGCACCCGAGCGTCGCGCGGGTCAGGCCACCGGCCGCAGCGGGGCGTCGACGCGGGAGGCGTCGCCGCCGCGCACGTCGTCGCGGACGCCGAGGATCGCCTCGTGCGGCACCCCGAGCGGGACGGCGCTGACCTCGGTCAGGCGGGTGTACTGCTCCGGGCCGAGCCGGACTTCCAGCGCCCCGAGGTAGTCCTCCAGCTGCGCGGCGTTGCGCGGCCCGATGATCGGGAGGAACGAGGTCGCCGCCCGCGCGGCGCGCTCGCGGAGCCAGGCCACGGACACCTGCGCGGGCGTCGCACCGGTCTCCCGCGCGATGTCCAGCACCGTGTCGACGACGGCGGTCTTCTGGTCGGAACTCTCGGTGTGCACCAGGGTCTTGAGATCGCTCAGCCGGCCCTGCGTGCCACCGCGGTACTTGCCCGTCAGCAGGCCGCCGCCGAGCGGCGACCACAGCGCGGCGGCCAGGCCCAGGCTCTCGGCCATCGGCAGCAGCTCGCGGTCGGGGCTGCGCTCCACGAGGCTGTACTCGACCTGGACGCCGGCGACCGGGGCCCAGTTGTTCACGTCGGCGAGCGTCGCGGCACGGGCCACCCGCCACGCGGGGAAGTTGGAGAGCCCCGCGTGCAGGATCTTGCCCGACCGCACCAGGTCGTCGATGCCGCGCAGGATCTCCTCGATCGGCGTCAGGCCGTCCGGGAAGTGGACCCAGTACAGGTCGATGTAGTCGGTGCCGAGGCGCCTCAGGCTGGCCTCGACCGAATGGATCATGTTCTTGCGGCTGTTGCCGGTCTTGGAGATGTCCTTCCGGGCCGCGTAGCCGTTGCTGAACTTGCTGGCCAGGACGAAGTGGTCGCGGTCCGCGGCGATGAAGCGGCCCAGCAGTTCCTCGGACTCGCCGAACTGATAGTTGTCGGCGGTGTCGACGAAGGTGCCGCCTGCCTCGGCGAACCGGTCGAACATGCGGCGGGACTCCTCGAGGTCGGCTCCGGCGCCCCAGCCGGTGCCGAAGTTGCCGGTGCCGAGGGCGTACTCGGAGACGCGCAGTCCGGTGCGGTGTCCGAAGGTCGTGTAACGCATGGGGAGACTCCTGAGGTGCGGGAAGAAGAAAGAGCGGGGTTTCGGGAGGGTGTACGGCGCTCAGCCGGCCACGTTTCCGGGGTCCGGGACGGCTGCCTTGCGCCGCGGCGTCACGCCGAGCGCGGCCAGCGCGCTGAGGGCGACGATCCCGACCGATGTCCACCAGGCGTGCGAGAAGGTGTGCGCGGCCCGGCCGGGGGCTCCCGCCGCGAGCAGGACGACGAGGACGCTGACGCCGATGACGTTGCCGACCTGGCCCGCCATGGTGACGACGGCGCTGCCGGTGGAGGCCTTGTCCTTGGGGAGGTCGGCGGTGGCCGAGGAGATCAGGGTCGGCAGGGCCAGGCCGACTCCGACACCGGCGACGAGCCAGCCGGGCAGGATGTCGGTGGCGTAGTCGAGGTGCCCGTCCGCGGCGAGGGCGAGCCAGGCGGTACCGGCGGCCACGAGTGCCGCGCCCAGTGCCGCCACCACACCGACCGGCAGGCGCCGGGCGAGGCGCCGTCCGGCGGCGGAGGCGACGAACACCATGGCGGGGCCGGGGGCGACGCCAAGGCCCGTCCCGATGGCCGACCAGTGCCATTCCTGCTGCAACCACAAGGTGAGGCCGAGCAGTTGGACGGCGAAGGCGGCGTAGAATAGCAGCGTCGCGACACCGGCCCAGGCGAACACCGGGTTGCGCAGCAGCCGCAGGTCGACGACGGGGACGGCGTGCCGCGCGGAGCGCAGCAGGCACAGGACCAGTGCCACGGCGGTCAGCGCGAAGCTGCCGAGTGTCGGCGCCGCGCCCCAGCCCCACGCCGGTGCCTGGACCAGCCCGAGGGCCAGTGAGCCGATCGCGACGGCCAGCAGGGCACCGCCCAGCAGGTCGGGCATCCGGGCGTCGCCGGAGGGTCGTCCGTGGGGCAGCAGGCGGGCGGCGAGGACCAGCGCGGCCACGCCGATCGGGAGGTTGAGCAGGAAGATCCACTGCCAGGCGACCTGCACGAGCAGTCCGCCCACCACCGGGCCGGCCGCGGCGGCGAGCGAGCCGCTGGCCGCCCAGATCTGGATGTACCGGGTGAGCCTGGCGGGCGGGGCCGTGGTCAGGACGAGGCCCAGGCTGGCCGGGGTGAGCACGGCGGCACCGGCCGCCTGGAGGAAGCGGAGGGCCACCAGGACCCACAGGTCGCCACTGGCCGCGACGCCGACGCTGGCCGCGGTGAACACGGCCAGGCCGAGCAGGAATCCGGTCCTGCCGCCGAAGCGGTCCGTCAGCCGGCCCGCGGGGACCAGGAGGGCGGCGTACACGATCGCGTAGCCGTTGAGGATCCAGCTCAGCTTCGACAGCGAGGTCTCTCCGACGCCCTGCCCGATGGGCGCGAGCGCCACATTGACGATGAAGACGTCCAGCGCGGAGAGGAACACCGAGGTGGCCAGGACGGCGAGGACCAGGCCCGGGTGCACCGGGCGGCGTGAGACGGGGCGAGCGGCGGGGTGGGGCGCCCGTGCCGGTTCGGCGTGGCCGGCGGGCGTCGTGTTCTGGGGTGGGGAGGTCATCGACCAGGTCTCCAACGGAGTGCGGGGGCCGTGTCGATCGGGCGCGGCGAGGGGTCGGCGACCCACTTAAGCAAACCGATCGGTGTACTTAAGCGACCGTAACAGGGGTTTCCGGTTAAGTACAACGATCGGTACCCTGGAGGCATGAGCACGACCGGAGCATCGCCCGTACGCCGGCGCCGCGGCCGCGGCGCCCGTGAGCGGATCCTCAAGGCGGCGACCGAGCTGTTCACCGCCCAGGGCATCAACGCGACGGGGATGGAACAGCTCACCGCGGCCGCCGAGGTGTCCAAGCGCACGCTGTACCAGCACTTCAGCGGCAAGGACGAGCTCGTGCACGCCTTTCTGCGGGAGATGGAGGACGCGCTGCTGCCCCCGCGGGTCCCGCCGGAGATGACCGCTCAGGACGCCAGGGCGCAGCTGCTCGCCGTCTTCTCCTGGCCGCCTCCGGACCCCTCGGCGCCGCTGCGCGGCTGCCCGTTCCTCAATGCCGCGGTCGAGGTCCCCGACCCCGACCACCCTGTCCACCGGCTGGCCGCGACCTACAAGACCGAGTTCGCCCGCCGCCTGGCCGGCCTCGCGGGGCGCGCCGGCGCCCGTGATCCGGAGACGCTCGGCGAGCAGCTGGCTCTGCTGTACGACGGCGCCGTGGCCCGCGGTACAGCGCTCAACACCGTCGGCAGTGGCGCCGTCGCCCGCTCGATCGCCGCCTCCCTGCTCGACGCCGCGCTCACGCCGGAGAAGCAGTCGGCCCGCTGACCGGCTAGGCCCGGGCCGTGCGGCGGTGGTCCGCCAGCAGTTCGCGCGCGGCGCGGGCGCCCGAGGCCAGCGCGCCCTGGAGGGAGCCGGTGGCGCGGTGGTCGCCGCACACATAGCGCCCCGGGGTGACCCGGCTGGTACGGCTCAGCGGGTGCGGCGGCGGCATCGCCGGGAGGGCGCCGGGGACGGTGCAGGTGCGCAGGGGCTCCCAGGCGCCCGTGTCGGTGCCGTACACCTCGGCCAGCGCCTCGCGCACCGCCGTCTCCTCCTCCGGTCCGGGGACGCCGAGGACGGAGGTCGACACCAGTGCGCGGCCGTCCGTGGACAGCCCGGGGTGGACCTCGGTGAGCACCACGGTGTTGAGGAACCGCCGCCGCGCGTCGACCAGGAGCGTGGGCTCCGCCAGCGGCGAGCGCTCGGCCGCGTGGTACAGCGTCGTCACCGTACGGGTCTCCGGCACGGTGAGCCCCGGAAGCAGTCGCGCGGCGGCCTCCGGGCCGGTGGCCACGACCACCGACGGCGCCGCCGTCTCCGTGCCGTCGTCCAGCAGGACGCCGTACGCGGTCAGTTCGCGCACCGGCGCGTCCGTGCGGACCACGCCCTCGGGCAGCAGCCGGGCGAGCTGGGCGGGCACCGCGCCGATGCCCTCGGCCGGAAGGCACAGGGTGCCGCGCAGCATGCTGCGCCACACCAGGTGGAAGAAGCGGCTGGAGGTCTCCAGTTCGTCCTCCAGGAAGACGCCCGACAGGAACGGCCGGAAGAAGCCCTCGACGATGTCCCCGGAGAGCCCGGCCGCCGCGAGGGCCGTGAGCGTCGTCGTGTCCTGGCCGCGGCGCAGCACGCGGGCGGGCAGCAGCATGTCGCGGGCGCTCAGAACGCCGAGCGCGGCCAGGTCGCGTGCCGAGGCCAGCCGGCCCGGCAGCAGATCGGCGGCCTCCCGCGGGCGGCGGCTCGGATCGGTGAACAGCAGCCGCCCCCGGTCGGTGTGCACGGCCACGCCGGGCGTGAACGCCCGCAGCCGCAGGTCGCGCAGCCGCAGCCGGCGCCGCACCTGCGGGTAGGAGGTGTTGAAGACCTGGAAGCCGCGGTCCAGCAGGAAGCCGAGGTGGCGGTCGGTGCGCATCCGGCCGCCGACGCGGTCGGAGCCCTCCAGGACGCGCACCGCGAGGCCCGCCGCGCTCAGGTCGGCCGCGCAGGCCAGTCCGGCGGCCCCCGCTCCGACCACGATCACGTCACACCGGCCGCCGTGCTCGCGAGCCATCGATCGCCGCCCTCTCCACGACCGCCGTCGCAGGACGGGCCCCGCGTCGCACGGTGCCGATCACCCTACGTGTGCCCCCGGTGGTGTCCGGGCGCGGCGCGCCGCGCCGCTACAGCCGCAGCGTGACCAGCGCGACGTCGTCGTCGGTGTCGCTGCCGTCCGCGGCACGCAGGTCGCGCAGCAGGGCGTCGGCGAGGTCCTCCGGGTCGAGCCTGCGGTGCCGGACGATGCTCTCGGCGAGCCGCCGCAGCCCGACGTCGATGTCCTCGCCGCGGCGTTCGATCAGGCCGTCGGTGTACAGGACGAGAATCGCCCCGGGCGAGTAGCCCACGGTCGCCTGCGACCGGTTCGCCTCGTACGTCCAGGCGCCGAGCGGGGGGTCGGCGATCGCGTCGAGGAAGACCGTGCTCTCGCCGCCGGCGTCGAGCAGCGCGGGCGGCGGATGACCGGCCCTGCTGTACGTGATGGTGCCCCGGGCGCGGTCGATGACCATCTGGACGGCGGTGGTGGCCAGCGCGCCGTCGACGGTGATGGCGTACCGGGCCAGGGTCTTCAGGGCGGGACCCGGCTGGCCGAAGGCACGGACGGCGGCGCTCAGCGCGCTGCGCAGCTGCCCCATGACGCCCGCGGCCTCCAGGCCGTGCCCGACGACGTCGCCGACGGCGACCGCGAGCCGGTTGCGTTCCAGCCCGGTCAGGTCGTACCAGTCGCCGCACACGTTCAGGGAGCCGGTGGCCGGGCGGTAGCGGACGGCCGCGAAGTCGTACTGGTCGTGGACGACGGTGGGCAGCATCGCGCGTTGCAGCGTGACCGCGATGGCGCGCTCGCGGGCGTGCGCCTCGCGCAGCCGCTCGTTGAGTGCCTCCAGTTCCTGCGCCCGCACCAGCAGACCGGCGGTCGCCAGCACGTCGCTGCTCAGCCCGCCGTCCGCGGCGTCCCGGCCGCCGCCGGCGCGGACCAGGGCGGTGACGTCGTCCAGGCGCGCGATGACCATGCTGACCTCGCCGTCGGGCCCGACGACCGGGATGTGGACGGGGCTCCAGTAGCGGACCCCGTCGTCGCCGGGGTCGCGCCGCACGGCGTCGTAGCGGACCGGGCCGATCACGTCCTGCTCGCCGGTGGCCACGGCGCGCTGCGCCGAGGCGCTCATGCGGGTCACCCCGTTCTCCGGTTCGGCGGGGAACGCCTCGACCGCCGGCATGCCGCGCAGGCGTTCCCGGTCGAGGCCGAAGACCCGCAGGAACGCCTCGTTGGCGTCGGCGACGACGAGGTCCGGGGTGAGCAGCAGCACGGGAACGGGGAAGGCCAGGAACACCGACTCGTAGTCGATCTTCCCGCCCGGCCCCCCGTCGGATCCGGATCGGCGGCTCACCCTTTGATGTCTACCGCGCCCGGACGGCTCCCGCCCGTCGGCGGGGTCCCGACCCCGCCGCGCCGGTCGGCCGGGGGACGGCCGCCGCGGGGTGCGGGGCCCGGCGCGCGCCGGGCCCCGCGGCGGTCACGCGCGCTTCGGGACGTCGATCCGGTCGATGTCGGGGGCGTAGCCGGAGCCGCTGTCGAAGGTGATGGTGTTGGCGCCGGCCTTGAGGCTGAGCGGGATGCCCACGGTCTCGGCCGTCCCCCAGTCGCCGGTGGACGGGAACGCGTACGTGGTGGCGGCGGCGCCGTTGACGGAGACCTCGGCCTGGCGGGGGTCGCCGCTGACGTAGCCGACCTTCACCGTGTACCTGCCGGCCTTGGGGACCACCACGTCGTTGAAGCGCAGCGAGCCGCCGAGGTAGAGGTTGCCGACCTTGTGGGAGCCGGAGCACACACCGCAGTCGGCGACCGAGGCGCCGCCGCCCAGGGTGTTGCCGGCGGCCTCGGCCTCGTAGCCGGTCGTCGCCTGCGCGGGGCCGTGCGGAGTGACGGTGAACAGGCGCGAGCCATGGGCGGGCAGGGTATCGGTGATCTTGTCCTTGAGGCTGCCGAGGTCCTTGTGGCTCCACAGGTCACGGACGGAGCCGCGGCCGGAGAAGCCGAGGGAGGCCCAGTCGGCGGTGACGGCGGCGGGCGCGGTGCCGAGGTTGAACAGAGCGACGGTCCAGCTGCCGTCGGCGTTCCTGGCGGCCCACACCTGCCGGTCGCCGGTCGCGGTGACCGGGCGCGCCGCCGGGGTGCTCGACTGGTTGAGCGCGATGACCTCGCGGTTGGTCAGCAGCGACGTGCCGTAGGCGTCGAGGCGGGTGAGGTCGTCGCCGGTGAACAGCGGGGACTTGGCGATGGCCCACAGCGTCATGTAGGTCTGCCGCTCGGCCTCGGTGAGACCGTCCATCGCGCCGTTGCCGACGTCGAGGGAGTCCAGGTCGTTCCAGCCGCCGGGACCGCCGTGGCGGCTCCATGCCGCGGCGTCGGCGAAGCGGTCGTCGACGGAGTTCTCCCAGCTGACCAGGGTGTCGCAGTAGCACTCGACGTCGGTGTCGATCCGCCAGCCGTTGGAGTACTTCTTCCAGTCGGCGATGTGGCCGATGTCGAGCGACCAGGACAGTTCCAGGTGGATGGGGTGGCCGGTGGCGGCGATGGCCTTCTGCCAGGCGGCGATGTCGGCGACGTTGTCGTAGTTGTCGCCGCTCTTGAAGGAGCCGGGGCCGACGCCGTCGATCTTGAGAAAGTCGTAGCCCCAGTCGGCGATCAGGCGTGCCTGCGAGTCGATGTACTTCTGCGCGCAGGGGCGGGAGAAGTCGATCTTGTACGAGCTGTCCCAGCCGTTGGTGGTGCGCAGGTCGCCGTAGACGATGTCGGCGGTGGTGCAGCCGGGGGCGTTCCAGATCGGGACCGTGCCGCCGCCGTACCCCTCCTTCTCCAGGCCGACGGGCAGGTAGATGCCGGCCTTCAGGCCCTTGGCGTGGATGTGGTCGGCGACCGGCTTCATGCCGCGGGGGAAGCGCACCGGGTCCGCGGTCTGCCGGCCGTTGGCGTCGAACTCGGGCTTCCAGTCGTTGTCCCGCCACCAGCCGGCGTCGATGTTGACGTAGCTGTAGCCGTACTTCTTGAGCTTGGCGGCCATGGCGTCGGTCTGCTGGAGCACCTTCCGCTCGGTGAGCCAGCTGTAGTCGCCGTCCGGGTTGAGCCCGGGGTACTTGGAGGACTGCATGCTCCAGCTCGACCAGCCCATGTACGGCGTGGCGGCGACCGGCGCCGCCGCGGCGGCCGGCGCTTCGGGTACGGCCGGCGCGTCCGGTGCGGTCGCCCGCGCCGCGGGAACGGCGGCGGACAGGCCGGCGGTGAGGGCCAGGACGAGCAGCGTCCGGGCGGTGCCCGAGGGCAGGACGGAGTACGAGGGTGACCGCATGGGTCGGCCTCCTGGGGTTGGGGGGACGGCGGGGCGGGTGCTGTGGGGGCGTCAGCCCTTGCCGGAACCGATGGTCAGGCCGCTGATGAACTGGCGCTGGAGCGCGAAGTACACCAGCAGCGTGGGGATCGCCGTCATCAGGGCGCCGGCGGCGATGAGGTTGGGGTTGGTGAAGTACTGGCCCTGCAGATTGGCCAGGGCCGAGGTGATGGGGCGCTTGTCCCCGGTCTCGATGAGGGCGAGCGGCCAGAAGAAGTCGTTGTAGATCCAGATCGCCTCCAGCGTGGCAAGCGCGGCGAAGGCCGGCCGGCACAGCGGCAGGATGATCTGGAAGAACTGGCGCCACACCTGGGCGCCGTCGACGAGCGCCGCCTCGGAGATCTCCCGTGGGATCGTCTTCATGTAGTTGCTGAGCACGAAGGTGCAGAACCCGCACTGGTACGCGATGTGGATGGCGATGATGCCCCACACGGAGTTGTAGAGCAGCAGCGAGTCGCTCATCCACGCCGGCAGCGGGATCAGCAGGTAGACCCGGTACAGCGGGGTGATGAGCACCTGGGCGGGGAGCAGGTTGCCCGCGGTGAAGAGCATCAGCAGGACGATGTTCCACCGGAAGTCGAAGCGCGAGACGAAGAACGCGACCGCCGCGGAGAACAGCAGGGTCCCCAGCACCGAGGGCACGGTGATGAGCACCGAGTTCCAGAAGAAGTGCGGCATGCCCGACTGGGTCCAGGCGTCGGTGTAGTTGCTCAGGCTGATCCCGTGCGGCCAGGACAGGTAGCCGTGCTCGGCCGTGTCCTTGTACGGGCGCAGCGAGGTGTACATCGCCCAGAGCAGCGGCAGCAGCCACAGCAGGGCGATGCCGCCGAGCATCAGGTGACGGCCCGTCTGGCGGGGCGGGCGGGAGACGGCGCGCGGCCCCGGTCCCCGCTCGACACGGGCCCGGGAGGGGGCCGGCTCGGTGGCGGTGGTGGTCACTGGGCCTCCTTGCGGAAGTTCTGTACGAGGAAGGTCCCGATGGCGGCCAGGGAGACGACGAGCAGCACGACGGCCAGCGCGGAGCCGTAACCGATGTGGCTGGACTCGCCGATGATGTTGTCGGTGATCAGCAGGGACAGCAGCTCCATGCCGGGCTTGCTGCCGACCCCGCCGCCGAGCACGTACACCACGTCGAAGGCGCGCAGCGACTCCATGACGGTGACGACCAGGATGACGACGTTGACCGGCCGCAGTGCGGGGAAGACCACCTTGAGGAACGTCTGCCGGCCGTTGGCGCCGTCGAGGGCCGCGGCCTCCTTCAGGGCCGGGTCGAAGCCCTTCAGGCCGGCCAGGTAGAGGATCATGATGTAGCCGGTGTGCCGCCAGGCCGAGGCGACCAGCACGGACCAGAGGTTGAGGTCCGGGTCGCCCAGCCAGTCGATGTGGTGGCCGGGGGCGACGGCGTTCACGATCCCGTCCAGCAGCCCGCTGTCGGGGTTGTAGATGATCTCCCAGATCAGGCCGACCACGGCCAGGGAGAGCACCATCGGCAGGAAGATCGCCGTCTGGTAGACCCGGGTGAAGCGCAGCTTCCGGTCCAGCTGGTAGGCGAGGAAGATCCCGAACGGGGTCGGCAGCAGCGCCGTGAACAGCAGCCAGATGACGTTGTGCCGCACCGCGGGCCAGAACGGCGGGTAGTTGGTGAAGATCTGCCGGTAGTTCTCCAGCCCGGTCCAGTGGATGTCGGACAGCGCGATGCCGTCCCAACTGGTGAACGACAGGCCCATGGAGGCCAGCGCGGGCAGCCAGACGAAGAACAGCAGCGCGAGCAGGGGGACGCCCACGACGACGGCCAGGAAGAGGCGGTCGCCCGGCCCGAGCCGGCGCGGACGGGACCTGGGGCGGGACCGGGGACGCGGGCGGGGCGGCGCGGAGGGGGGAGCGGACGGCACGGTGTTCCTTCCCGGTCCGGGTCAGGCGGTGAAGAAGCGGGACCGCTGCGACTCGATCTGCTTCAGCAGGGACGACGCGTCGTCGGGGTGACCCAGCCACTGGGTGAGCCCGGGCAGCACGACCGTGGAGATGAAGCCGGGGTCGCTGTCGCGGTCCGCGAACTGCGTGATGTGCTTTGCGGAGCCGATCAGTTCGGCGGACTTCTTCTGCAGGGGGTTGTAGGAGCTGGTGTCCGCCTTCGCGTGGACGGCCACGTTGCTCGGGTCGACGCCCATGTAGAGGTTCTCCGCGGCGGCGCTGCCGAGGAACTCCAGCAGCTTCTTGGCACCGGCCTCGTTCTTGGGCCGGCGGCTGAGCATGAAGCCGTCGGTGGGCGCCTCGACGGCGTCCTGGCCCTGCGCCGGGTCGATCTCGGGGAACGGGAAGAAGTCGATGTCGTCGCGGAGCTTCTCGTCGGTGATCTGCTGCCCGACGAAGAGCCCGATGATCGCCATGCCGGACTTCTTGTCCAGCAGCGACTGCGCGGCGTCCTGCCAGGAGCGGCCCGCCGCGCCCTGCTGGTAGTACGGGGCGATCTCACGCCACAGGTCGAAGACGGCGACGGCACGGCGGTCGGTCCACGCCACCTCGCCGCGCATCAGCTGCATGTGGAAGTCGTAGCCGTTGGCGCGCAGGTCGAGGTAGTCGAAGGCACCCAGGATGCTCCAGGCGTCGCCGCCGCCGTAGCCGGAGGCGATGGGCGACAGTCCGTCCTTCTTCATGCGCTTGGCCAGCGCGGTGAACTCCGACCAGGTGCGGGGGGCGGTGTAACCGCGCTCCTGGAACAGGCTCTTGCGGTAGAAGACGGCCCACGGGTAGTTGTACAGCGGCACGAAGTAGTACTTGCCGTCCTCGCCGCGCGACAGCTGCTTGGTCGCGTCGCTGAAGCCGGCGCCTATCGTGTCCCACACGTCGTCCAGCGGCGTGGCCAGGCCCTTCTTGGCGAAGTACTGCATGCGGTAGCCGGCGAACCAGGTGAAGACGTCGTCCGGGGTGCCCTGCAGGTAGGTGGAGATGCTCTTCTGGAAGCTGTCGTGGTCCACGGTGTTCGTCTTCACCGTCAGACCGCTGTCCTTGGTGAAGGCCTTGGTGACCGCCGCGTAGGCGGACTTGGGCGTGGCGTCGGCGCCGTTGGACCCGAAGGTCACCGTCTTGGGGTCGGCACCCGCTCCCCCGCCGCAGGCGGTGAGCAGCGGCGCGGCCAGGGCGGCGGCACCGAGGCCGAGCATGCTGCCGACCACGCGGCGGCGGCCGGGCCGGGCGGCGGCGAACGGGGAAGTGCGGCTCTGCAGCGTCATCGCTACTCCTTTGACGTGTCTGATGTGATGAAGGACTGGATCGCGGTGGCCGCGGCCCCGCGCGCCCACTCGTCGAAGGGCAGCGGTCGGGTCTGCAGATCGCACTGCGCGGCCGTGCCGAAGGCGGATGCGGTGAAGGCGTCGCGGATCTGGTCGGCGAACAGGTCGTAGGCCGCCAGCCCCTCGCCGGAGATGATCACGCGTTCCGGGCCCAGCAGGTTGGCCACGGCGCCGATGGCCCGGCCGATCGCCTCGCCGGCCCGCGCGTACACCGCGCGAGCCCCCGGGTCGCCCCGGTGGGCGAGTTCCAGGGCCTCCGCGGCGTCGGCCACCGCGACGCCGGTCGCCGCCCGGACGTCCCGGACGATGGCGGGGTCGGCGGCGATGGCCTCCACGCAGCCGCGGTTGCCGCAGTGGCAGACCGGGCCCGCGGGGTCGATGGGCAGGTGGCCGATCTCGCCGGCCACACCGTAGGCCCCGGAGACCACGTTGCCGTGGACGACCAGGCCGCAACCGATGCCCGCGCCCACCGTGATGACGGCGAAGCCGCCCAGCCCGACGCCGGCCCCGAACCACTGCTCGGCGACGGTGAGGGCCCGTACGTCGTTCTCGACGGTGACCGGCAGACCGGTCGTCATCGCCACGATCTCGGCGAGGGCGACGTCGCGCCACTCCAGGAACGGCGACCAGCGCACGACCCCCGCGGCCCGGTCCACGTCGCCCGAGACGGCCAGGCCCAGTCCGCGGACCTGGACGCCGAAGCCGTCCGCCTCGGTGCGCAGTTCCTGCACCAGGTCGCCGATGACGGCCAGCACCGGACCCGGCTCACGGCTCGTCAGCGGCACGTGCCGGGCGACCCTGATCCGGCAGCACAGGTCGGTGAGGACGCCGATGACCTCGTCCCCGGTCACCTTGAGGCCGATGAACAACGCGCGGCCGGCGTCCACGCGGACATGGTTGGCGGGCCGCCCGAGGGCGGGGCGGGCCGCCCCGTCCGCCTCGTCCACCAGGTAGCCGGCCTCGATGAGGGGCCGGACCGCCTTGGTGACCGCGGCGGCGGACAGCCCGGCGCGCCGGGCGATGTCGGCCCGGGTGAGCGGGCCGTGGGAGAGCACGATGGTGAAGATCTGCGAGGCGGCCGGCGTGTGGGCCGGTATCGCCTCGCCGGGTGGGGTCGAGCGCATGGCCGGGAACCTAGGTCTATTCTTTTCTGCTGTCAATGAAAGAAACAAGGATGGTCGGAAGTTGCGGTTTTGGGCTGACCGGGGCTTGTAAAGGGTTGTGCAGGGCCGGTGTTGACATTTGATCAAAGGTCACGGTTGGCTTTCGCCATCTGCCTCGTGGCGTCGACCGATCGTGAGGACCCATGGCCCTGATCTCCTTCGCCCCGCACACCGGGGTCTGGCTGCTCTCCACCGCGCGCACGTCGTACGCGCTGCGGACCGACGAGACCGGGGCCCCCTGTCACGTCGCCTGGGGGCCGCGGCTGACTCTCGCGGAGGCGGCGGAGCTGGCCGTTCCCCTCGCTCCGCCGGCGAGCAGCTTCGAGGGGCGGCCGGCGGTGGGCGAGGAACTGCCCGTCGACGGCGGCGCCCGCTACGGGGTGCCGTCCCTCCAGGTCCGCTTCGCGGACGGCTCGCGCGCCTTCGAGTGGCAGCCGGCCGGCCACCGGCTGGACGAATCCACCCCGGGCACCGCCGAGTTGGCGCTCGACTACCGCGACCGCGGCTACCCGCTGGACGTGACACTGCACTACCGGGTCCACGAGGACAGCGACGTCGTCGAGCGCTGGACCGTGCTGCGCAACGCCGGGGACCAGGAGCTCACCCTGCCGCGTGCCGACTCCGCCGCCTGGACCCTGCCCGCGCTGCCCGGCTACCGGCTCAGCCACGTCACCGGGCAGTGGTCCGCGGAAAACACACTGCACCGGGAGCCGCTCCCGGCCGGGGAGACCGTCCTCGGCAGCCGCCGCGGCGTCACCAGCCACCATGCGAACCCGTGGGTGATGCTCGACGCGGGCGACGCCACGGAGGAGCAGGGCCGGGTGTGGAGCGCCGCCCTCGCGTGGAGCGGCAGTTGGCGCATCACCGCGCAGCGCACCCCCGACGGCCGGGCGGGCTTCACCGGCGGCGCGGGCCACGACGGCGCGAGCCTGCCGCTCGCCCCCGGCGAGGAGTTCACCACGCCCGTGATGGCCGGGCTGTTCAGCGACGGCGGATTCGGCGCGGCCGGCCGCGCCTGGCACGCGTACACCCTGGCGCACGTCCTGCCCCGGCCGCGCGAGACGGCCCCCGTGCTCTACAACTCCTGGGAGGCGACCGGCTTCGACGTCGAACCGGCCGCGCAGGCGGCGCTCGCCGCGCGCGCCGCGGCGCTGGGCGTCGAGCTCTACGTGGTCGACGACGGCTGGTTCGGCGGCCGCCGCCACGACCGCGCGGGCCTCGGTGACTGGACGCCCTCACCGGACCGCTTCCCGGACGGGCTCGGCCCGCTGGTCCGCGAAGTGCACCGGCTCGGCATGAAGTTCGGCCTCTGGGTGGAACCCGAGATGGTCAACGCCGACAGCGACCTGTACCGCGAGCACCCCGACTGGGTGCTGCACGTCCCCGGCCGCACCCGCACCGAGCTGCGCAATCAGCTCGTGCTGAACTTCGCCCGCCGTGACGTCGCCGACTGGGCGTACGGCTGGCTGACCCGCCTGGTCGCCGACCACGGCATCGACTTCCTCAAGTGGGACATGAACCGCGCCTTCAGCGAGGCGGGATGGCCCGAGCGCACCGGAGGCGCCGACCGCGTGGCGACCGGGTACGTGCACCACCTCTACGGCGTCCTCGACCGGCTCCGCGCCGACCACCCGGACCTGCGGATCGAGGCGTGCAGCGGCGGCGGCGGCCGTGTCGACCTCGGCATCCTCGCCCGCACCGACCAGGCGTGGACCTCCGACAACACCGACGCCGCCGACCGCACCCGCATCCAGCACGGCCACACCCAGATCTACCCCGCCCGCACCATGGCCGCCTGGGTCACCGACGTCCCGAACCAGCTCACCGGCCGCACGGTGCCCCTGCGCTTCCGCTTCCACGTGGCGATGGCGGGCCTGCTCGGCATCGGCGGCGACCTGAGCCGCTGGCCGGAGGAGGAACTGGCCGAGGCCGCGGAGCTGGTGGCGGAGTACAAGACGGTCCGCCACCTCGTCCAGCACGGCGTTCTGCACCGCCCGGCCGGTCCGGGCGACGACGGTCCCACCGTCGTCCAGTACGTCTCCCCGGACGCCGAGGAGACCCTGCTGCTGGCCTGGCGCCCGCCCCTCCCCCACGGCGCCCCGCGGCGCCCCGTCCGCCTCGCCGGTCTCACCCCCGGCGCCCGCTACCGCGACGCCCGTACCGGCGCCGTCCACCACACCACGGTCCTCACGGGCTACGGGCTCACCCTCGACCTTCCCCCGGCCGACTGGGCGAGCACCGCCGTCCACCTGGTACGGGTACCGGACGGCGAGGTCCCCGCATCCTGAATGACGAGACGATGAGTCTCACTTGCTGAGAAGCCTGCTACCGTCCGGGCCGCGGGGACAGCATGGGGAGAACGGGAGAGCACGCGATGCCCAGGACGGTCGTTCATGTGTTTCACGACGATGACGACTCGCTCGCGACCGGGACGCGGATGGCACAGCGCATCCAGGAGATCGCCCCCGACCACGGGACCACCGTCGAGGTGTTCTGCTTCGGGCCGGCCCAGCGCCGGCTCAGCGGCCGGGGCGGCCCGGAGTCCGTCGCGGCCTTCAACCGGCGGATCGACGAGCTGATCGCGGACGGTGTCGTCGTCGGAGCCTGCGTCAACTCCGCCCGTGCCGAAGGAGCCGAGGACGAACTCACCGCGCGCGGGCTCCGCCTTCGGGTCGCCCGGGACGAGTTCGTGCGCTTCACCCTCGAAGGCGCGACGGTCATCACGTTCTGACCCGGGCCGGTACCGCCGTGCCGCTGCTCCGCGCCCGTCACGGTCGGGGGGCAGCGGGCGGGAGGGCGGTCAGTTCTTGACGGCCAGCACCCATTCGTCGACGGAGACGACGGCCGCCTGGCGGGGGAAGACCTTCTCCGTGAGTACGCGGTGCACCTCCGGGTCGGCGTCGAGGCAGGCGTCGGCCAGGACCGTGAGCCCGAAGTCCAGGTCGGCGGCCTGGCGGAGGGTGGACAGGACGACACCGCTGGTGGCGATGCCGGCCAGCACGAGGCTGTCGATGCCGCGGGCGCGCAGGACCATCTCGAGGTCGCTGCCGGCGAAGGCGCTGACGCGCTTCTTGGTGACGACCAGGTCGCCGGGTTCGGGGGCGACGCCGGGGTGGACGCGCGCGCCGGGGTCGCTCTCGGCGAAGGCGCCGGTGCCTGCGAGGGCGCTGAAGGTCTTGTTGCGGGGGCTGACCTCGGGGTGTCCGTCACGGAAGCCGATGACGACGTAGAGCACCGGGATGCCGGAGGCGTGAGCCGCGTCGATGGCCCCGCGCAGGCGCGGCAGGTAGTCCGCGTCGGGGGCGAAGCGGTCGAGGATGCCCTGCTGGACGTCCATCACGAGGAGTGCGCTGTGCGCCATTCTTCTGTTTCCTGTCCTTCGTTCACGCCGGCCGGTGTGCCCGGTCCGCTCTTGTGGTGCCGGCCGCGGAGCACCGAGGCGACCGCGGCGATCAGGGACATGGCCGTGGCGGCGGTGAAGACCGTGACGAGTCCGTGGTGGAAGGGCCCGGAGACCAGTGCGGGGAAGAAGCCCGTTCCGGTCAGGACGTCGACGTTGTGCCCGGGGAGGGAGTGCAGGACGCCGCTGGGCCCGAGCAGGTGGCTGATGGGGTTGTTGCCGAGGAAGGTCGCGAACAGCGTGCTGACCGGAGGCAGCCCGGCCACCTGGCTCGCGATGTCCGCGGGCACGCCCTGGCCGCGCAGACCGCTCTCCAGCGCACCGGGCAGCGAGCCGGCCAGGCCGGAGATCATCAGCGAGAAGGACAGCCCGATGGACAGGGCCGTGCCCGAGTTCTGGAACGTCGACCGCATGCCGGAGGCCACACCGCGCTGGTCCGGTGCGACGCTGCCCATGATCGCCGAGGTGTTGGGCGCCGAGAACATGCCCTGCCCGATGCCGCTGAGCAGCAGCAGGCCCGCGAAGGCGGGATAGGGGAAGTTCACCGGCAGCATGAGCAGTCCGACGAAGCCGGCGGCCACCAGCATCAGTCCGGTCGTGGAGAACAGCCGCGCGCCGAAGCGGTCGGACAGGTAGCCGGAGGCGGGGCCCGCCAGGAGGAACCCGACGGTGAGCGGCAGCATGAAGATGCCCGCCCACAGCGGGGTGTCCTCGAAGGCGTAGCCGTGCAGCGGCAGCCAGATGCCCTGCAGCCAGATGATCAGCATGAACTGCAGGCCTCCGCGGGCGATGGAGATCAGCAGCGCGGCCAGGTTGCCGGCGGCGAAGGCGCGGATGCGGAACAGGCCGAGGCGGAACATCGGCTCGGCGATCCGGGTCTCGGCGACGCAGAACACCACCAGCAGCGCGACACCGGTGGCCAGTCCGCCGAGCACCCACGGGTTGGTCCAGCCGGTGGGGTGGCCGCCGTAGGGCTGGATGCCGTACGTGATCGCGGCGAGCAGTCCGCCGGCCCCGGCGGTGAAGGTGACGTTGCCGATCCAGTCGATCCGGCCCGGTTTTCGGACGCCGGTCTCCCGGAGGCTGCGGTACGACCAGATGGTGCCCACGATGCCGATCGGGACGCTGATCCAGAACACCGCGCGCCAGTGGATCGTGGCCAGCAGCCCGCCCGCGAGCAGCCCGAGGAACTGACCCGCCAGGGCCGTGATCTGGTTGATGCCGAGCGCCATGCCGCGTTGTCCGGAGGGGAACGCGTCGGTGAGGATGGCCGCGGAGTTGGCCGTGAGCATCGAGCCGCCGACAGCCTGCACGACACGGAAGCCGATCAGCCAGAGCGCGCCCGAGCCGCCCTTGAACGGGTCGAGGGACAGCGCGAGCGAGGCGCAGGCGAAGATCGCGAAGCCCATGTTGTACATGCGGACGCGGCCGAACATGTCGCCGAGCCGGCCGAGCGCGACCACCAGGACCGCGGAGACCAGCAGGTAGCCCAGGATCATCCAGAGCAGGTAGCCGATGTTGCCGGGCGCCAGGGGGTCGAGGCCGATCCCGCGGAAGATCGCCGGCAGCGAGATGATCACGATCGAGCCGTCGATGGTCGCGATCAGGACGCCCAGCGTGGTGTTGGAGAGCGCGACCCACTTGTAGCGGCCGTTGCCGTCCGGCCCGCCGGTGCCTTCGGGGCGGGCCGCCGTGCCCGCCGGTATGCCGCTCACAGCCGCTCCGCGAGCCGGTCCAGCAGCGGCAGCACCGCGAGCAGCTGCCGCCGTTCGTCGGCGGTGAACTCCCCCTCGATGACCGCGCCCAGTCGCTGCACGGACTCCGAACGGCGGTCGGCGAGCACCTTGCGGCCCGCCTCCGTCACCGTCACCACCGCGCGGCGGCCGTCGGCGGCGTCGGGGCGGCGGCTGACCAAACCCCGTTCCTCCAGCCCCGCCAGGGTCGTCGCCATGGCCTGCGGGCGCACCCGCTCCAGTTCGGCGAGCGACCCGGGGGAATCCGGCCCCTCGCGGTCCAGCCGGGCCAGCACGGACACCTCGGAGAGCGTCACGTCCCCCACGGCGTGTGCCTGCCGCAATCGGCGCGCGATCCGGCCCACGGCCAGCCGGAGTGCCGCTCCGACCTCGGTGGGATCGTCCGCCGCCGGCGTTGTCTCGTCCATGAATACTTACAATAGCTTAATCAATCGTCCGTAACTACTGGTGCCGCACGCCGTCGACCACCTTGCGCCGTGGCGATGAGTCCGCGCCCCGGGCCCGGTCATGAACGGGTGATCGCGGCCAGGCGGCCCGCGGGACCGGTGCGACGAGAGGAGCGGCCCGTGACCGGGGACGAGCAGCGGATCCGGGAACTGATCGAACGATGGGCCGCCGCGGTCCACGAGGGCGACCTCGGCACCGTGACGGCCGACCACGCCGACGACGTCGTGATGTTCGACGTGCCCCCGCCCGAGGACGGCGTCCGCGGCATCGGCGCCTACCGCCGCGTATGGCCCCCGTTCTTCGCCTGGCAGGCCGGTGGGGCCCGGTTCGACCTGGTCTCCCTCGACGTCACCAGCGGCGGGGACGTGGCCTTCGCGCACGCCCTGCTGCGCTGCGGCACCCCGGAGGACCTCGCAGAAAACCCGGCGCGACGCCTGCGGATCACGTTCGGCCTGCGCAAGGAGGCGGGCCGGTGGGTCGTCGCGCACGAGCACCATTCGTTCCCTTACGAGGGCCCGGGTACGTGAACGCGGGCGTCCGCCCCGCCGGTTGGCACGGCCGGGCGCGGCCGTCGCCGAGGGCGTCCGGTCCGAGTGGTGGCGGTGACCCGTGCGGCATACGTTTGACGTGGGAGCGGCGCCGCACGCTCGTGTGTCATCGTGACGCCGGCCCACGGCCCTGCAGTCCATCGTCGGTGAGGTACCCCCATGAAGATCCAAGGGTCTGTCGCTCTGGTCACCGGAGCCAATCGCGGGCTCGGCGAACAGTTCGTGCGGGCGCTCCTCGACGCCGGAGCGGCCAAGGTCTACGCGGGGGCGCGCGATCCCGGGAAGGTCACCGTGCCCGGGACGACCCCGGTCGCCGTGGACATCACCGACCAGGAATCCGTGCGCACGGTGGCCGAACTCGCCCAGGACGTGACGCTCCTGGTCAACAACGCGGGTTCGACGACCCGGGCCCATGTGCTCGATTCGGACCTGGACTTCTTCCGCAAGGAGTTCGAGACGCACGTCCTCGGCACCCTCGCCATGAGCCGGGCCTTCGCACCGGTGCTCGGGCGCAACGGCGGCGGCGCGATCGTCAACGTCCTGTCCGTGCTGTCCTGGGTCTCTATCCCGGTCAGCGCCGGATACGCGGCGGCCAAGTCCGCCGAGTGGTCCGTGACCAACGCCCTGCGGGTGGCGCTGGCCGAACAGGGCACACAGGTGACCGCCGTGCATGTCAGTTACCTGGCGACGGAGATGGCCGCGCAGGTGTCCGGCCCGAAGGCCGATCCCGCCGCGGTGGCCCGTGCGGCCGTCGACGGCGTCGACGCCGGACTGGACGAGGTGCTCGCCGACGACGTCAGCCGGCAGGTCGAGGCGGCGCTGGCCGCGGGACCCGAGGCCCTGTACCCGCAGTTGTCCGGCCGCCCGCCACTGGTCTGACCCGCTGGTCTGACCCGCCACCGCGACGACCACGGAGACGGCCACGGATCAGTGCGGAAGAAGCTGCTGGCCGCCGTCGACGTCGTAGGTCGCGCCCGTCAGCGCGTCGTTGGCCATGATGTGCAGCGCCAAGGAGGCGATGTCGCCGGGGCCGACGACCCTGCGGATGGGCAGCGTGGCGCGCAACTCCTCGCGCCGGGCTTCCAGTTGATCGCCGAGCAATGAGGCGGACAGAGGTGTGTCGACGAATCCCGCCGCGATGAGGTTCACCCGGACCGGCGCGATTTCCAGCGCGAGGTTGGCGACCAGGGCGGGCAGCGCCGCCGTCATGGCGCCCACGACGGACATGCCGACGCCCGGGCGCCGGGCGCCGGTACCACCGACGAACAGCAGCGTTCCTCCGGCCCTGACCTTCGCACGGCCGTGGAGGGCGACCGCGAGCGTCGTCGTCAGGCGGTCGCCGAACTGACTGCGGGCGGCGGCGAGATCCATGTCCTCCAGGGGCATGTAGGCCGGGCTGCCCGCGGTGACCATCACGTGGTCGACCGGACCGCGCAGTTCCTCGAAGAACTGCCGGAGGCGGTCGGTGTCGGTGGCGTCGAACGCCGCCGTGCCGAGCGGCCGGAGTTCGAGCGCGGCCCGCTCCAGCCGTTCCGGGTTGCGGGCCACGAGAATCAGCCGGCCGCCCCTCGCGCGTACCTGGCGGGCGGTTTCCAGCCCGATGCCCGCACTGGCGCCGATCACCACGACGGTCCGGTCGGCGAAGTCGGACGGGCCGTGCGCGGCGGGAGCGCCGGGCGCCGCGCTCACGGCGCGTCCTCGCGGGCGCGGCCGCGCCCGCCGTCGCCGATGTGGTTCGGTTCGCCGCTCATCCGTGCCTCCCGGGGTGGGCCTCCGGTCCCATCGTCGCGCTTCGCCCCGCCGGTCGCCCGTCGGCGGGCCACGCGCCGGGCCCGTTCCGGAACGTGCCCCTCCAGGCCGTGCGGGGCGCGGTGGCCGCCTTCCGAGGGTCCCGCCTCCGAGGTTCCCGCGGCGTCCGGGTTGCGGGCGGTGCGGGCACGCGGGGAGGCTGGCAGGGGGACGGTGCCACGAAGGCGGTGGTGGGACGTGGAGCGCCAGGTGTCGGTGGAGATGACCGGTGAGGGCTATCGCGTCACGTGCCGGGACACCGGCGTGGTCGGACACGGCATGACCGAGTCGGAGGCGTGGACGGACTTCTGGGAGGCCCTGCACGCGGATTGGAAGTCGCCGGAGGACGCGCGGGCCGCCGCCGAACGGCGGGAGGCGGACCGTGCGCGGCCCCGGATGGACCGGGTCCGCGGCCTGCTGAGCTGATCACCTCGGGCCGGGGCCCGGAGGCCCGGGGTGGGCGCAGGGACCGCCGCCCGCGCGCCCCCGTGCGGTGGCGGTCAGCAGTAGAGGTTGCCGCCGGCCGCGACCCCGAGGATCTGGGTGAAGCGCTGGTAGTTGGTCACCCGGCTCTGGACCTGCGCGGGGTTGCGGCCGTCGCACTCCAGGGAGCCGTTGATGGAGCGGATCGTCTGGCCGAAGCCGGCCTGGTTGACCATCGCGTTGTGCCCGGTCATGGTGCCGGGGCCGCTCTGGGTGTTCCAGTACCACAGGCCGGTCTTCCAGGCGACGGCCGCGTCCTGCTCGACCAGCCACGGGTTGTGCAGCAGGTCGATGCCGAGGGCGTCGCCCGCGGCCTTGTAGTTGAAGTTCCAGCTGAGCTGGATGGGCCCGCGGCCGTAGTACGCGGACTGGCCGGCGGGGCAGCCGTAGGGCTGGCCGCTGTCGCAGTAGTGCGGGTAGTTGGCGGTGTTCTGCTCGACGATGTAGACGAGGCCACCGGTCTCGTGGGCGATGTTGGCGAGGAACGCGGCGGCCTCCTGCTTCTTCACCGTGTCACTGCCGGTGTTCGCGAAGCCGGGGTACGCCGACAGGGCCGCGACCAGGCCGCTGTAGGTGTAGAACGAGTTCCGGCCCGGGAACATCTGGTTGAACTGGGCCTCGCCGACCACGAATCCCGACGGGTTGCCCGGGTTGCCGGGGTCGGTGCCCCCGCCGCCGCAGGTGCCCTGGTCGGCCCACACGCCCCATTCGCCGGTGGTGCCGGGCGTCTCGCCCTGGGTCCACCACTTGGCCTGCCAGTTGTGGCCGCCGAGGGACGCCGTCATCCCGTTCGTGTAGACCGCTGACGCGCTCCACGGGGCCGCGCAGGTGGCGGCCGAGGCGGAGCCAGAGGGGATGGCCACCGCCATGCCGGCGGCGGCCGCGATGGTTGTGAGGAGTGCCAGAGTGCGTCGCATGACCGTAACTGCTCCTTGTGTGGGGGGAGTTGCGTTTCGCACTGAGCAATGAACCGGATTGACCTATACCTGTCAAGGTCTAGACCAACGCCCGTTCCGCTTGAGGCGGTGGCCTGACGGCGTAGCGTGGGAGGAGCGGAGGCGGGGGGCCGTGCGAGCCGGGGGGGCCTCAGCGCTACGAGGAGCGTGGGCGATGGGCAACCCCTCGATCGACCGGCTGCGCGAGCGCGTCCGCGGCCCGGTGGTCACCCCCGGCAGCGACGCCTACGACCGGGCGCGCACCGTCCGCAACGCCATGATCGACAAGCGTCCGGCGGCCGTGGTGCACTGCGCCGACACGGGCGACGTCAGGGCCGTCGTGGACTTCGCCCGGGACACCGGCGTCGATCTGGCCGTACGCGGCGGCGGGCACAGCGTACCCGGCTTCGGCACCTGCGACGGCGGTGTCGTCGCCGACCTGTCGGCGATGCGCACGGTGCGGGTGGACCCCGCGGCCCGGACCGCCCTCGCCGAGGGCGGCGCCACCTGGGGGGACTTCGACGCGGCGACCCACGCCTTCGGGCTGGCCACGACCGGCGGCATCATCTCCACCACCGGGGTCGGCGGTCTGACCCTCGGCGGGGGCATCGGGTACCTGAGCCGCGGGCTCGGGCTGAGCTGCGACAACCTCGTCTCCGCGGACGTCGTGACCGCCGACGGCGACCTGGTCGTCGCGAGCGGCAAGGAGCACGACGACCTGTTCTGGGCCCTCCGCGGCGGAGGCGGCAACTTCGGCGTGGTGACCTCGTTCCGGTTCCGGCTGGCACCGCTGACGGACGTCTACGGAGGGCTGATGCTCTACGAGCCGGACGACGCGGTCACCGTGCTGCGCGCCTACCGAGAGGCCATCTCCGCCGCCCCCGACCGGCTCGGCGCCTTCCCCGCCTTCCAGATCGCCCCGCCGCTGCCGTTCATCCCCGAGGACCGGCACGGGGACCTGTTCATCGCCGTCGTGGCGTGCTGGGCGGGACCGCCCGGGGAGGGCGAACGCGCCCTCAGGCCGTTCCGCGACGCGGCACCGGTGGTCGCCGAGCACGTCGGGCCGATGCCCTATCCGGCGATGAACAGCCTCTTCGACGCGCTCACTCCGCCCGGCCTCCAGCACTACTGGAAGGCCGCGTTCGCCACCGAGCTGACCGACGAGGCCATCGCGGCCCACGTCGCCCACGCGCCGGGGCTGCCCGCGGTCAACTCGACCGTCCACATCTACCCGATCGACGGCGCCTGCCACCGGGTGGCCCCGGACGCCACCGCCTTCGCCTACCGCGACGCGTCCTTCGCCGCGGTCATCGCCGGGATGTGGCCCGACGCCACGGCCAACGAAGCCAACGTCGCCTGGGTGCGGGACTACTTCGACGCGATCGCGCCGCACTCACAGGAGGGCGGGTACGTCAACTTCATGGCCGGCGACGACCAGAGCCGCATCCGGGCCAACTACCGCGGCAACTACGACCGCCTGGTGGAGGTGAAGAGGGCCTACGACCCCGGCAACCTCTTCCACCTCAACCAGAACATCAGGCCCGAGGGCGTGTCCCACCCGTAGCTCCCCGGCTACCGCGGGAAGGTGCCCCCTGTGTGCGGTGCACGGGCCCCGTCGACGACTCCCCCGGAACTCCCCCGGAACTCCCCCAGGCCGAAGGCCGGGGAAGTGCCGTGCCGGGGACACCTCCCGGCGGAGCCGGTGGAGCGTCGCGGGACAGCCGGGCCCTGTGCGACACGCCCTACCGCGCGGGCGCCGGGAGGAAGATGCTCCCGCTCGCCGCCGCCCGCGCCGTGCGCGCCGCGACCGTGACCCACGCGACGAGCAGCAGCGCGCCCAGCACGACCGCCGCGCCCTGGAAGGCCGTCGCGTGCGTGCGCAGCGCCAGCGCGCTGGTGCCGGTGACGCAGGTGCCGACGGGAAAGGTGAAGCTCCACCAGGTCAGGGAGAAGGGCAGGCCGCGTCGGGCGGTGCGCACTGTGAGCGCCGCCGCCAGGAAGAGCCACATCATCGCGAAGCCCCAGACGGGCACGCCGTACAGGAGGCCGAACACCTCGGCACCGCTGGCATAGGGGCGCGGCAGCACCCGGGGCGCCACCCCGCCGAGCAGGTTGGCGGCGGTCACCGACTGGCCCAGCGGTCCCAGCACGATCCACAGTGTCGGCACCATCGCGGCGGGGCCCGTCTTGTGGTGCACCAGGCGGCTCCACAGCAGGGTGATGATGATCAGGCTCGCGATCAGGCTCATGCCGAACATCGCGTAGCAGGCCAGCAGCAGGGTGAGCCGTCCCTGCCCGGGCGCGAGGTGCGGGATCAGGGCGGCACCGGTGGCGGCCGACACCATCGGGGGCACCACGGGCATCAGCCAGCCGCCGAAAGCGGCGTCCTCGGTGACGCGGTGGTCGGTCATCGCGCGGTACGGGATCCACACCCAGGTCACCAGCCCGAGCAGGGTGCCCGCCGACCAGAGCACCACGTCCACGACGAGCGCCGGACGCTGGCCGATCCACGCGGAGCCCAGCGTCAGGGTGCCGACGCCGACCGTCATCAGCGCCATCGCGGGGGCGCCCCAGAAGTGCGCCATGACCGGGTTGCCGGCGTGCGCCCGGCCCCGTTCGGGGTGGCGCGTCCAGTGCACGGACCAGGCGGCGGTGAGCACGACGAGCCAGGCGGCGGCCAGGGCCCAGACGGCGGTGGCGAAAATGCGCAGTCCCGGCACGTGCACCGGGAGGCCGGCCGCCGCGACGGCGACGATGCCGGTGCCCATGACGGAGGCGTACCAGTTGGGACCGAGGTCGCGGAAGAGCTGGGAGGGGTGGTCCAGCTCCCGCAGCAGGCCGGTGCGCGGGTGGGCGCCGGTTCTGGGCGGGGCGGTGAGCGAGCTGTGCATGGCCTCAGCCTCCCGCCGCCGGAAGGGCCGCGGTAGGGATCATTCCGCGATGGGGCCATAGACTCGACCTATGCCCCTGCCCGAGCGTGTGAGCGACCTGGCGGCGTACGACCTGCTGCTCTCCGTCTCCCGCCTGGGCAGTGTGGGCGCGGCCGCCCGCGCGCACGGCATCAGCCAGCCCTCCGCCAGCTCCCGGCTGCGTCATCTGGAACGCCGGCTCGGACTCCAGCTGCTGGAGCGCTCCCCGCGTGGCTCGCGGCTCACCGAGCAGGGCGCGCTGGTCGCCGGCTGGGCGCGGACCGCGGTGGACGCGGCGGCCTTCCTGGACGCGGGCGTGACCTCGCTGCTGGGCACCACGGAGAGCCGGCTGCAGGTCGCGGCCAGCATGACGGTGGCCGAGTACCTGCTGCCCCAGTGGCTCGCGGCCCTGCGGGCCCGCGCGCCGCACACCTCGGTCGCCCTGACCGCGGGCAACTCCGACGAGGTCGCCGCCGCCGTACGGGAGGGCCGGGCCCACCTCGGCTTCGTGGAGGCCCCCGACGTCCCACGCGGACTGACCGCCCGCACCGTGGGACGCGACGAGCTCACGGTGATCGTGGCCCCGGCGCATCCCTGGGCCGGGCGCCGCTCCGGGATCACCGCCGACGAGCTGTCCGCCACGCCGCTGGTCAGCCGTGAACGCGGCTCCGGCACCCGGCGCTACCTGGAACGGGCCCTCGACGGGGTGGGCGCCGTCCCCCTCGCCGCTCCCCTGCTCGAACTCCCCTCGACGACCGCCATCAAGACCGCCGTGGCCGACGGCGTCGCCCCCGCGGTCCTCAGCTCGCTCGCGCTGACCGCCGAACTGGCCAACGGCACCGTGGTCGCCGTCCCCGTGCGTGACCTCGATCTCACCCGCGCCCTGCGGCTGGTCCACCCCCGGACCAGCCCGCCGACCGGAGCGGCGGGCGAACTGGCGGCGATCGCCCGGCACGACGGCCCGCCGACAGCCGCCTGAGCCCCTCACCACGGCCTATCATTGAAGGGCGGCAACGATCCACCCAGACGGATGGTTTCCCGCTTGATACGGTGACCGACGTGACAGGACACGAGAACGCGACCCGGGACTTCGCACCCGATCCCCTGGACCGGCTCGGCTTCCTGTTGGTCCGTCACGGAGCCGTCGCCAGGAGCCGGGTTCACCACGCCTTCGCCGTCTGCGGACTGGCACCCCGTCAGGGCTCCACACTGATGCTGCTCGGCAGGTCGGGCGACATGAGCCAGCAGGCGCTCGCCGGTGAACTGGGCGTGGACCCCAGCATCATGGTCGGCATCCTCAACGACCTGGAGTCCTGCCACCTCGTGGAGCGGCGGCGCGACCCCGCCGACCGCCGGCGGCACATCGTCGCCATCACCGAGGCGGGCGGCGACACGCTGACCCGGGTCGAGAAGGCCCTCCACGAGGTGGAGAGCGAACTCTTCGCCGATCTCGCCCCCGAGGAGATCAGCACACTGCGCGGACTGCTCGCCCGGGTCAGGACCAGTTCCCCGGTCGACTCCCCGTGCGACGAGGACTGAGACCACCGGCCACGGGCGGAACGCGAAGGGCGGGCGGCCGTCACGTCCGAGCGTCCCCACGCGCGATGACGGGCCACCCGCCCTGGCGGACAGGGCGACAGCCGTGTCCTGTCAGCCGCACGTACCGTCCCCACGGGCGCGGCCTCCTGCGCCTCCCTCACAGAGCGCAGGGTCTTCACCCCGTCCTCACACGTCCGGGGCGACATTGAACGTACACGACGGTTGATCGATCTCAATGATTACGACCGTGTGACCATGACCTCAGCACGACGTTTCCCGACGGCGGAATAAACGGCTCCGGATGACCGAACGCCCGCGCCTGGTGGCGTGGGGCACCTCACACCGCCTCGCAGGGCAGGGAAATCACCGCCCTGACCTGCACTTTCAAGGAATCGCTCCTGGTGGGACCGTCCTGCGCCGACCTCAAGGCCTTGCGCTGTCCGCGCCCGCTGTCGCAGAGTCCAGGACATATCCGGCCTCGTTCGCCCATACCGCGACGGGGCAACCGGGCGGGGGGCACGTTCGAAAGGGTCCTCGTCCAGCCATGGCTTCCCCACGCAGCAACCAGGCAAAGCACCGCCGCGGTCGGTCCCTGCGGTGGAAGGTGACGACGGCGGGCGTCGCAGCGGCGGCCGCGCTCGGCGGTACCGCCTGGGCGCTGCAGCAGTCCTTCCAGGAACCCGCGGAGGCCGCGGGCAAGCCCCGGCCGGCCGCCGTCTCACCGGCGCCGGCCTCCCACACCACGGCCGCCAGGCCCGACGCCGTGCCCGGCAAGGGCCTCGGCTCGGCGGACCACGGCAAGAGGACGCCGTCCGGGAAGAAGGACGACGACGGCACGAGCGGCAGGCCCGCCCACGGGTCGCCGTCCCCGAAGGCATCCGCGTCCGCCCCCGCGAAGGCCGCGCACAAGCCCGCCGAACCCACCGAGTCCGCCGCACCTTCGCACCACCCGGCCCCGAGCGCGTCGCACACGACCCACCCGTCGCACCCCGCGGGCACCCCGACACCGGTGGTCACCCACCCGTCGCACACTCCCCCGGCCACCCCGCCCACGCCCAGCGAGCCGGCGCCCAGCACCCCGCCGGCGAGCCCGGATCCCACGGACACACCGACGCCGACACCGACACCGACGGCCACCGTCCCGGACACGGTGACGGACTCGCCGGCCGAGGACACGGCACCCTCCGCCGCGCCGGAGCACCGGGGCCCGTCGGAGCACGGCACGTGGTGGCGGCACCGCACGCCGCGGTGACACCGCGGGCGCGGGTCAGTTCCCGCGCCCCGAGAAGCGCTCGATGGCACCCAGTACGGCCTGGCTCATCGCCGGGCTGCCGGTGTGCCCGGAGTCCTCGATGACCTGCAGCTCCGCGTCCGGCCACACCTTGGCCAGCTCCCACGCGGTCGTCAACGGGCTGCCGAGGTCCAGCCGCCCGTGAATCAGCACCCCGGGGATGCCCGCCAGCCGGTGGGCGTCGCGCAGCAGTTGCCCGTCCTCCAGCCAGGCGTCGTGCGAGAAGTAGTGCGCGCAGATCCGCGCGAAGGCGATCAGCGCGTCGTCCGCCCGGTCGCTGTACGCACCGGGCCTGCCGAGGCTCTCGTGGGCGATGACCGCGTCCTCCCATGTGCACCAGTCGCGTGCCGCCTTGGCGCGTACGGCCTCGTCCGTGCTGTTCAGCAGCCGGCTGTAGGCGGCGAGCAGGTCGCCGTCGCGGTCCTCGGGCGGGAGCGCGTCACGGAAGGCCTCCCAGGGGCCGGGCAGCAGCCGGCCGACGCCGCGGTAGAGCCAGTCGGTCTCCTCGGGCCGGGTGGTCGTGACCCCGACGATGATGATCTCGGTGACCCGCTCGGGGTGGCGCTCGGCGTACGCGAGCATGAGGGTCGACCCCCAGGAGCCGCCGTAGAGCAGCCAGCGCTCGATGCCCAGGTGCTCGCGCAGCCGCTCCATGTCCGCGATCAGGTGTTCGGTGGTGTTCTCCGCGAGGCTCACCCGCGGGTCGGAGGCGTGCGGCAGGCTCTCCCCGCTGCCGCGCTGGTCGAACATGACGACCCGGTAGAGCTCGGGGTCGAAGCCGTTGCGGGCACCCCGCTTGCCGCCGGCGCCCGGCCCGCCGTGCACGCACACCGCGGGCTTGCCCTCCGGATTGCCGCTGACCTCCCAGTGGATCAGCTGACCGTCGCCGACGTCGAGCAGACCCTGTGCGTACGGTTCGGAATGCCTGAACGGCGATGCCACGGCGGACTCTCCCTGCGAGGTACGGAACGGGTGCGGAACGTCCGTGAGGCTACTGGGCGCGCCCCGGGAGACGCCACGCACTTCCGCACGCCCTCCGCGGCACCGGTCAAGCCGCACCGAACCACCGCTATGAGCTGAAAACATCACCAAAGGTGTCAGCTCACGTCCTGGGGGAACGGCATGATCGAGGACGCGCGGGGCTTCGCGCCCGCGGACCGGCGGCCGGAGCGGCAGCGCTCCACCCGCACCCGTTTCGAGCACGCCCAGGGGTGGGTCACCGCCCTGGCGGGCATCCTCGCGCTCGCGCTCTCGGTGTCCAACTTCGTGGAGCTGCGGCGGCAGCCGGACGTGGACGTCTCGCTCCCCCACCTGGTGCGCATCGCGCAGGGCAAGGAGGTGTGGCTCTACCTCCAGCCCACCGTCTCCAGCCGGGTGCGCGCCGGGCAGTCGGCAGTCATCACCGATGTGCACCTCGACGTACTGCCGCTGGGCCGCGGGCCAGGCGCGGCACGGCCCGACTTCTTCTGGGACGAGACCGGAACCCTGCGCTACGACCCCGAGACGCATGCGGCCGACTACGTCCGCACCGCCGACCCCGGCCCGCTGCTCGTCACCCAGGAGCGGCCGCAGCAGCCGCTGATGCTCTTCGACGCGATCGGCTGGAACTTCCACGAGGGCCGCTACCTGGGCCGCCTGACCCTGCACCGGGCCGGCGCGGAGAAGCCGATCACCGAGAGCTTCTGCCTGGTCGTCTCGAAGCGGGCCGCGACGACCCTCGAGGAAGCGGGCCAGTACACCTACCACGAGTTCCGCAACGACGTCCCCGGCGCGGGCACCGACCGGAACGGCTGCTACGTCCTGCCCGCCGGTTGACCCGCGGCGAGCAACGCGCCGGCGCCCCGGCTCCGCGGTCCCGACGACCCCGACGGCCCGGGACGACGCGGCGGCCGCCGGGCGGCACGGCACCGCGCGGCGATCCCGCGGTGGGTGCCTTCGGGCGAAAGACGCCCGCGGCACGTTGCCCGGGACCGGAGCGGTGGTACGAGCCCAGGCGTACGGGAGGTGGTGGCGGGCCCATGCCCAGGCGAGCGCACACGCAGGGCGGCCCGGACCCGGGCATGCCGCCGGGAGGACGCCGGGACCGCATCCGCGCGGGCCGCCGCGCGGCAGCCGGACGGACTCCGGACAGGACCGGGCCGCGCGTGCTCCCGGCGCTCAACACGGCGGCCGCGTACAGCTGGCGGCTCATCGTCGTCGGCGTGGTCGTCTGGGGGATCTTCTCCGTCCTGGGACGCTTCCACGAGATCGCGGTCGCGGTCTTCCTGGGGCTCGTCGGCACGGCGATGCTCCGGCCGGCGGCGGACCTGCTGGCGCGGTGGATGCCGCGGCCGCTCGCCGTCGCGGCGTCGCTGCTCGGCAGCATCGTCCTCGTGCTGGGCGTGCTGGCGCTGGTCGGCGAGGCGGTCGCCCAGGAACAGGAGGGACTGCAGAAGGAGTTCGGGGCCGGGCTGTCCAGAATCGAGCGCTGGCTGGAGTCACCGCCGTTCCGCCTGGACCCGAAGGCGCTGACGGACCTCCAGTCGAAGATCGGCGACTGGCTGTCCAGCCACCGCTCGACGCTCATCAGCACCGCGCTGAGCGGCGCCGGACGCCTCATCGAGGTCCTCACGGTCTTCGCGCTCGCCCTGTTCTGCTCGGTGTTCTTCCTGCACTCGGGCGACCGTCAGTGGGCGTGGTTCTGCCGGCAGCTGCCGCTGTCGGTGCGGGACCGGGTGGCGGTCGGGGGCACGGCGGCGTGGCACACCTTCACCGGGTACACGCACGGCATCGTGCTCGTGGCCGGCACCAACGCCGTCCTCGTCGGACTCGCCCTCTACGCGCTCGGCGTGCCGCTCGCGCTCCCCCTGGCGCTGCTGGAGTTCTTCGCCGCCTTCGTGCCGCTGATCGGCTCCCCCATCGCGCTCGCGGTGGCCGCGGTCGTCGCGCTGGCCTCCCAGGGGCCGCTGATCGCGCTCGTCGTGGTGGCCCTCATCGTCGTCATCGGCCAGATCGAGGGCCATGTCCTGCACCCCCTCGTGATGAGCTGGGCCGTCCGCCTCCACCCCGTCGTCGTCGCGCTCAGCGTGATCGGCGGTGCCATCGCCGCGGGCGTCATCGGCGCGGTCGTCGCCGTCCCGCTCGTCTCCGTGCTCTGGTCCGTCCGCCAGGCGCTGCGCGCCGCGGGGGCGCAGCGGGCGTAGACGTCCGGCCCTCGCACCGGCTCCCCCGGCAGCCGCGGGCGGAGAACCGTTCCCGCCGCCCGCACGGCCGTGCCCCCCGGACGATCGGCGACTCCCCGGAGCCGAGGACTCCGGCAGGCGGGCATGCGCCGGCGGCGCCCGGCACCGGCACGCCGGGCCCGCCCGCAGGCCCTTCCCCGGGGGCCCGGAACCCGCGCGTCCGGCAGCGGCCCCCTCCCCCTCGGCGGCGCCGGCATACGGAACGAGGGCGTCCGAACATGTGGACGAGGCCGCGCCGGAGCGGCGAGGGAGCGTAGTAAAGGCGACCCACAGAGGCAAGAGCAATTGCGAATTGCGCAAAATCTTGCATGCAGGCGCAAGTACGTGCCGTGCGCACGACGCAGCAGTGCAAGCCTGTCGCGTGCATATCAAAAGGCCCGGTCGTAGGCATGGACGACCGCAATTGACTCTGCAACTATCGCCACGGTTAACGCAATTTCATGAGCGATCAACGCAACTTCTCGTTCACTCGACACACGAGAGGCATAGGGACGACATGCGTAGGAAGCACATGGTCCAGCGGCTGGTGGCGGGGGTGATCGCGGCGGGCATGGTCGTCCTCGGCCTGTCGGCGCCGCCCGCCTCGGCCGCCGGGGGGCCGAACCTCGCCGCCGGCAGAACGGCCACCGCGAGCAGTTCGCACGCCGAGTACGGGGTCGCGAACATCACCGACGGCAGCCAGGACACGTACTGGCAGAGCGCGGGCAGCACCTTGCCGCAGTGGGTCCAGGTCGACCTGGGCAGCGGGACGAACGTGGACGAGGTGGTCGTGAAGCTGCCCGCCGCGTGGGGCGCGCGCGACGAGACCTTCGCGGTGCAGGGCAGCACGGACGGCAACACCTTCTCCACCCTCTCCGGCTCCGCGGCGCACACCTTCGCGCCCGGCGCGGGCAATACCGTCACGATCGGCTTCTCGGCCGTCACGACCCGGTACGTGCGGCTGAACGTCACCGCCAACACCGGCTGGTCCGCCGCCCAGGTCTCCGAGCTCGAGGTGCACGGTGCCGCCTCCTCGACGGACAACCTGGCCCAGGGCCGGACGCTGACCGCGAGCGGCAGCAACGCCCCCTACACCCCGGCCAACGCCAACGACGGCAACCAGTCCTCGTACTGGGAGAGTGCCAACAACGCCTTCCCACAGTGGCTCCAGGCCGACCTCGGCTCCTCCGTGGGCGTCAGCAAGGTCGTGCTGAAGCTGCCGCCGGCCTGGGAGGCGCGGACGCAGACGCTGTCGCTGCGCGGCAGCACGGACGGGTCGAACTTCAGCGACCTGGTGGCCTCCCACGACTACGCGTTCACCCCCGGGAGCAACAACACCGTCACCATCAACCTGACCTCGGCGACGGTGCGCTACGTGCGGGTCAACGTCACGGCCAACACCGGCTGGGCCGCGGCCCAGTTGTCGGAGCTGGAGATCTACGGCCCGGCCACCGGTGACACCGTCGCGCCGTCCGCGCCCACCGGTCTGGCCTACACGCAGCCCGCGTCCGGCCAGATCCGGCTGACCTGGAACGCGTCCACGGACAACGTCGGGGTGACCGGCTACGACGTGTACGCCAACGGCATGCTGCGCACGAGCGTCGCCGGCAACGTGACGACCTTCACCGACAGCCAGCCCGACACCGCCACGGTCACGTACTCCGTGCGGGCCAAGGACGCCGCGGGCAACCAGTCGGGCAACAGCAACACCGTCACCCGCACCGGCGACACCGGCGGCGACACGCAGGCGCCGTCGCAGCCCGGCAACCTCGCCTACACCCAGCCCGCGTCCGGCCAGATCAAGCTGACCTGGACCGCCTCGTCGGACAACGTCGGCGTCACCGGCTACGAGGTCTACGCCAACGACCAGCTGCGCACCACGGTCTCCGGCAGCACGCTGACGTACACCGACACCCAGTCGGACTCGGCGACCGTCGCGTACTACATCAAGGCCAAGGACGCCGCGGGCAACCGCAGCGTCGCGAGCGCCACCGTCATCCGCAACGGCTCCACCAGCGGCCCCGGTTCGAACATGGCCGTCGGCAAGCCGATCACGGCCTCCTCCACCACCCAGAACTTCGTCGCGGCCAACGCGAACGACAACAGCGTCACCACGTACTGGGAGGGCGCCGGCGGCAGTTACCCCAACACGCTGACCGTCTCCCTCGGCGCCAACGCCGACGTGAGCTCGCTGGTCCTCAAGCTCAACCCCGACGGCGCCTGGGGCACCCGCACCCAGACCATCCAGGTGCTCGGCCGGGAGCAGAGCGCGAGCGGCTTCACCAGCCTCAAGGCCGCGGCGGACTACACGTTCAACCCGGCCTCCGGCAACACCGTGACGATCCCGGTCAGCGCGCGCGTCGCCGACGTGCGGCTGACGTTCACCGCCAACAGCGGCGCGGGCGGCGGTCAGGTCGCCGAGTTCCAGGTGATCGGCACCCCGGCACCGAACCCGGACCTGACGGTCTCCGCCATGTCCGTGTCCCCGAGCGCGCCGGTCGAGACCGACGCGGTCACGCTCTCCGCCACCGTCCGCAACATCGGCGACCTGGCCTCGGGCGCCACGAACGTCACCTTCTACCTGGGCACCACCAAGGTCGGCACCGCCGCGGTCGGCGCGCTGGCCGCCGGTGGCTCGGCCACGGTGACGGCGAACATCGGCACCCGTGACGCGGGCAGCTACCCGCTCGGCGCGGCGGTCGACGAGTCGAACACCGTCATCGAGCAGAACGACACCAACAACGCCTACACCAGTTCGAGTCCGCTGGTCATCAAGCCGGTCGACAGCTCCGACCTGGTCGCCGCGCCGTCCAGCTGGACGCCGGGCAACCCGGGCAAGGGCAACACCGTGACCTTCTCGGTCGCGATCAAGAACCAGGGCACCGTGGCCTCCGCGGGCGGCGCCCACGGCATCACGGTGACGGTCACCGACACCGCCTCCGGCAGCGTCGTGAAGACGCTCACCGGCTCCTACAGCGGTGCCATCGCGGCGGGCAGCACCAGCAGCCCGGTCAACCTGGGCACCTGGACGGCGGTGAACGGCAAGTACTCCGTCAAGACGGTGATCGCCGCGGACGCCAACGAGCTGGCCGTCAAGCAGCAGAACAACACCAGCACCCAGTCCCTGTTCGTCGGGCGCGGCGCCAACATGCCGTACGACATGTACGAGGCCGAGGACGGCGTCCTGGGCGGCGGCGCGCAGGTCGTCGGCCCGAACCGCACCGTCGGCGACCTCGCGGGCGAGGCGTCCGGCCGCAAGGCCGTCACGCTGAACAGCACGGGCAGCTCGGTGGAGTTCACCACCAAGGCCAGCACCAACACCCTGGTCGTGCGCTACTCCATCCCGGACGCGTCGGGCGGCGGGGGCACGAACTCCACACTCGACGTCTACGTCAACGGCACCTTCCTCAAGGCCATCGACCTGACCTCGAAGTACGCGTGGCTCTACGGCAACGAGACCGCCCCGGGCAACAGCCCCGGCGACGGCAGCCCGCGGCACATCTACGACGAGGCCAACATGCTGCTCGGCACCACCGTGCCGGCCGGCGCCAAGATCAAGCTCCAGAAGGACACCGCCAACACCACCAACTACGCGATCGACTTCATCAACACCGAGCAGGCCACGCCGATCGCCAACCCGGACCCCGCGGCGTACACCGCGCCGACCGGCTTCAGCCAGCAGGACGTGCAGAACGCCCTGGACAAGGCGCGGATGGACACCACCGGCACGATCAAGGGTGTCTACCTCCCGGCCGGCGACTACGACACCTCCAGCAAGTTCCAGGTCTACGGCAAGGCCGTCAAGATCATCGGCGCGGGCCCCTGGTACACCCGTTTCCACACCCCGTCGAGCCAGTCCAACACCGACGCGGGCTTCCGCGCCGACTCCACGGCCAACGGCTCGTCCTTCTCGGGCTTCGCGTTCTTCGGGAACTACACCTCCCGCATCGACGGCCCCGGCAAGGTCTTCGACTTCGCGAACGTCGCCAACATCACCATCGACAACGTCTGGAACGAGCACACCGTCTGCCTCTACTGGGGCGCCAACACCGACAACGTCACCATCACCAACTCGCGCATCCGCGACACCTTCGCCGACGGCATCAACATGACCAACGGCAGCACGGACAACCACCTCGACAACATCGAGGCCCGTGCCACGGGTGACGACAGCTTCGCGCTCTTCTCCGCGATCGACGCGGGCGGCGCGGACGAGAAGAACAACCTGTACGAGAACCTGACGTCCCTGCTGACCTGGCGCGCCGCGGGCATCGCGGTCTACGGCGGCTACGCCAACACGTTCCGCAACATCCTCATCGCGGACACGCTGGTGTACTCCGGTGTCACGATCAGCTCCCTGGACTTCGGCTACCCGATGAACGGCTTCGGGACCGACCCGACCAACATCCAGAACGTCTCCATCGTCCGCGCCGGCGGACACTTCTGGGGTGGTCAGACCTTCCCGGGCATCTGGCTCTTCTCGGCCTCGAAGGTCTTCCAGGGCATCCGCGTCAGCGACGTGGACATCGTGGACCCGACCTACAGCGGGATCATGTTCCAGACCAACTACGTCGGCGGGCAGCCGCAGAACCCGATCAAGGACACGATCCTCACCAACGTGACCATCACCGGTGCCCACCGCAGCGGTGACGCCTTCGACGCCAAGTCCGGCTTCGGACTGTGGGCCAACGAGATGCCGGAGTCCGGCCAGGGCCCGGCGGTCGGCTCGGTCACCTTCAACAACCTGCAGTTCAACGACAACTACCAGGACATCAAGAACACCACGTCCACCTTCACCATCACGCGCAACCCGTAGCCGGTACGCCCCGGCCGGTGGTCCCGGCCGGGGCGCACGGCGCACACGAAGGCGGCGTGCCGCGACTGGATGTCGCGGCACGCCGCTGGTTCATCGGGCCCCGCCGGGCAGGGGATCAACGGTAGTGACGGCCGCCCCACGACTCGGTGTCCACGACGCGGCCGTGGTCGTTGCGCAGGGTGGCGCTGTCACGCTTGTCCCAGACGCCCTTGCGGCGGTCCTGGAAGACGTCGAACCGGCTGTCGCGGCCCTGGCCGGTGTGCACGCGGACCTTGGAGTGGCCGGGGAGGCGCAGGAAGGTGAAGCGGTAGCGGTTGCCGTCACTGTCGGACAGCGTCCAGCCGCGCAGGTTCACGGCGTCGCGGCCCCTGTTGACCACCTCGACCCACTCGGTGTTGAGCGCGCGGTTCGAGCGGACGCCGCGGCCGCCCTCGTCGTGCCGGACGTCGCCGATCGACACCGCGGAGCGGGGGGCCGGGCCGTGCCCGTGGCCGCGGCCGTGGCCGTTGTCCGCGGAGGCCGGCATGGCGGCGGCCGCCACGACGGCGCCGGAGGCGAGGACGGTGGCGATGACGCGACGGGCGTTGAACGAAGCAGACATGATGCCCCCTCATCAGGGTGCGTCCCGGAACTCCCGTGTTCCGGTGACGCGGTGCGGTTACCTCGGCGGTTGGCCGATGACCCAACTCTGACCTGCCCCGACGGCGAAATCCGGAAGATCCGCTTCACGTTACGGAATGCGGACATATCCGTAACCCTCGTCTGTAGGCGACATCTGTCAATGTCATAGGACACGCCATGCCATTGCCGGATACATCGACCCCCTCCGCAGACGTCATCCGCGCGGCGGCATGTCACCCACAGGGGTAACAGCCCCGTGCGGGGCGTTGACGTCCGGGTCCGAGGGCCTTTGTAACGGCCCCATCTGCGAACATCGCGTCATGGCGACACACGAGCCCGGCAGCGGCTACCTGCTCGACAACCGGCAGTCCGAGGCCGGCGTCCGCTTGGGCGCCCTCGCGGAGCTCTTCGACCCCGTGACCTTCCGCCATGTCGACGCCCTGGGGATCGGCCCGGGCATGCGCTGCTGGGAGGTGGGCGCGGGCGGCCCGTCCGTGCCGCTCGGGCTGGCCCGGCGGGTCGGGCCCGGCGGGACGGTGGTCGCCACCGACATCGACGTGTCGTGGGCCCGGGAGGCGGCCGGCGGCGTGATCGACGTGCGGCGCCATGACGTCGCCGCCGACCCGCCGCCGGACGGCGGCTTCGACCTGGTCCACGCCCGGCTCGTCCTGGTGCACGTCACCGACCGTGCCGAGGCCCTGCGGCGAATGGCCGGCGCGCTGCGGCCGGGTGGAGTGCTGCTGCTGGAGGACGCCGACCCCGGACTGCAGCCGCTGCTGTGCCCGGACGAGTCGGGGCCCGCGCAGCGACTCGCCAACCGCCTCCGGTCCGGATTCCGGACGCTGATGGCGGAGCGCGGCGCCGATCTCGCGTACGGCAGGACGCTGCCCAGGCTGCTGCGCGAGGCAGGCCTCGAGGACGTGCGCGCCGACGCGTACTTCCCGATCACCTCACCCGCCTGCACGGTGCTGGAGGCGGCCACGGTGCGGCAGATCCGCGGCCGGCTGGTGGCGGCGGGCCTGGCGACGGACGAGGAGGTCGACCGTCATCTGGCCGACGTCGCCACCGGCACCCTCGATCTCGCCACCTCCCCGATGATCTCGGCGTGGGGGCGCCGGCCGCTCAGTGCGAGGGACGCCACCCCGGATCCCGGCCGGTGAGGGCGACCACCCGGTCCAGCAGCGGCGCCGTCGGCGGCACGGGGACCGGGCGCCCGAAGGGCCCGGAGCCGTCCGACCGGGCGGTGAACGGGGTGAGCAGGGCGAGCACCGCCTCCAGGCCCGCCGGGTCCGGCCGGTAGTCCTGGCCGGTGGCGCGGGCCAGGTCCCAGCCGTGCACGAGGAGCTCGTTGAGGGCGAAGCGCCCGGCGGCCTCGCCCGGCAGGTCCACCCCTCCGGCGCGGGTGCGGCCCTGCCACGCGAGAGGACTGCGCCAGGCCTCCGCCATGTCGGCCAGCAGCTCCGGCAGCCTGTCGCGCCACTGGTCCGGCGGCTCCGGCGGGAGCGCGCTGCCGGGATCACCGTCAGTGGTGGGCCCGAGGTCCTTGCGTGCCGCGTCACGGAAGGCCGCGCACAGCCCCGCGACATGGCCGATCAGATGGCCCACGGTGTAGTCGGGGCACGGGGTGGGGGCGCCGAGCCGGTCGTCGCCGATCCGCTCCAGCACCGCGGTGACGCCGAGCGCGGCGGGACGGAGATCGGGCTGCCCGGCGGTGCCGGGGCCGTGGAGCTGCTGGGTCATGGAAGGTCCCCTGGATGTCGGTGTTCTCGCCTGTTCCTGCTTTGGCCGCCTGTGCCGTCTGTTCGACCGTGGCGGAGCGCGGAACTCATCGGTGCGGGGACCGTGGCGGGCCGTGGCCGCGGCAGGGCCCGCCACCGGGTGCTGCAGATCTTGCCTGAAGGCAGTATTGACCTGTGGAGGTCCTTGGTACGAGGCACCGCCGCCCGGGTCGGCTGCGCGCAGGGCGGCACGGTGCTCCCTGACACTCCGGGCGACTCGCCCGTGAGGGGTGACGCGCACGCCGTGCTCGACGGCGGCGGCACCGTCGTGAGCTGGAGTCCCGGCGCGCAACGGATGCTGGGGCGCACGGCGGCGGAGGTGGTCGGGACGCCCGGCGCCGGACTGCTGCACAGCGGCGCCGACGGCGCGCGGATCCTGGAGCGGCGCACCGCGGACCGGTCGGTCGCCCTCGGGGTGACCGGTCTGCGCCACCTCGACGGCCGCCGGGTCGACGTCGTGCTGTGGGCGCATCCGCTGGTCCTGGCGGGACGGCGGTACTGGCTGCTGCAGGCCGAGGACGCCGAGGCGGTGCGGCGGAGCGAATTGCGTCACGCTCTGCTGCAGGGCGTGTTCACGGAGTCGCCGTTCATCATCGACGTCTTCGACCGGGACCTGCGCTTCTTGGCGCAGAACGACTCGCAGAGCCGTGCGCCGGGTTTCACGGACGTCGTCGGGCGGACGATGCGGGAGGCCGCGCCGCCGGGTCTGCTCGACGTGGACGCCCTGGAGCACCGGCAGCGGCAGGTGCTCGCCACGGGGAAGGCGCTGATCGGCACCGAGGTGCGCGGCCGCGATCCGCGCGACCCGGACCGCGACACCGTCTGGGAGGAGACCATCCTGCCGCTGCGCGGCGCCGCGGGTGACGTGGTGGCGCTCGCGCACATGGTGACCGACACCACCGAGGAGTCCCGCGCCCGCGAGCGGCTCGACCTCGTCAACGAGGCGAGTGCCCGCATCGGCAGCCGGCTGGAGGTCCTGACCACGGCGCAGGAGCTCACCGACGTGGCCGTGCCGCGGTTCGCCGACCTCGCCTACGTCAATCTGCTCGACCCGGTCATCGGCGGGGCGGAACCGGTGACCGGGCCGCTGCGCGAGGCGGTCGTGCTGCGGCGGGCGGCGAGCACCATGGACGTCGCCGACCTGAGGAAGTCCATCGTCGCCACCGGTGACGTGGACGTACTCGCCTCGGCGCCCGACTCGTACACCCGGCGCGCCCTCGCCGACGGGGAGCCGGTGAGGCTGACCGGCGACCAGGTCAGGGCGGCGCTGGCGGCGTCCGATCCGGCACGCGGGGCGCTGGCCGCCCGGTACGGCATCCATTCCTGGCTGCTGGTCCCGATGTTCGCCCGCGGGGCGCCGCTCGGCTCCGCGGTCTTCGTCCGCATCACGCGTGCGCACCCCTTCGAGGACGACGACGTGCCGCTGGCCAGGGAGATGGTGACCCGCGCGGCCGTGTGCATCGACAACGCCAGCCGCTACACGCGGGAGCGGACCACCGCCCTGACGCTGCAGCGGAACCTGCTGCCGCGGAGCCTGCCCGAACTGCGGGGGGTGGAGAGCGTGTCGCGCTGTCTGCCGTCCGGCGACCGGGCGGTGCTCGGCGGTGGCTGGTTCGACGTGATCCCGCTCTCCGGCGCCCGGGTCGCGATGGTGATCGGCGACGCGGGCGATGACGGCCTCTACGCGGCGGTGTCGATGGGGCGGCTGCGGACGGCGGTGCGCACCCTGGCGGATCTGGACCTGTCGCCCGACGAACTGCTCACCCATCTCGACGACCAGGTCAAGCGCACTCTCAACGACCGGCCCGCCCCTCCGGAACACCCCGAGTCGGTGGCCCGCTCCTGCCTGTTCGCGGTCTTCGACCCGATCTCGCGCAAGTGCCGCTTCGCCAGCGCGGGCCACCCGCCGCCGGTGCGCGTGGGCGCGACCGGGCAGCCGTCGTTCGTGGACGTCCCCGTCGGGGCACCGCTGGGGATCGGAGCGGTCCCGTACGAGTCGGGCGAGGTGACCCTCGCCGACGGCGACGTGCTGGTCCTCTCCACCGGCAGCCTGCTCGGCGTGCCGGGCGCCAGGGACCGCGACGCGGGTCCGGCCCGGCTGCGCGAGGCCCTGTCCGACCCCGGCATCGTGGCGGCCCTGCGGTCCGGCGGGCACGACGCGCTCGGCGACGCGGGCGACGCCGTCCTGCGCCGCCTCCACCCCGGCATCCCCGGCTCTCCCGGTTCCCCCGAGCCCAACGACGTGCTGCTGCTCGCGCGCGTGCACGGTCTGGCGCCCGACCGGCACGTCACCTGGGACCTGCCGGCCGAGCCGGAGGCCGTCGGGCGGGCACGGGCGCTGACCGTGGGCACGTTGGCCGAATGGGGCCTGGAAGAGCTGGAGTTCACGACCGAGCTGCTGGTCAGCGAACTGGTCACCAACGCGATCCGCTACGGCCGGCCGCCGCTGCGCCTGCGGCTCATCCACGAGCGCACCCTGATCCTCGAGGTCTCCGACGGCAGCAACACCTCGCCCCACGCCCGCCGTGCCCTGGAGACCGACGAGGGCGGGCGCGGCCTGTTCCTGGTCGCCCAGGTCGCGAAGCTGTGGGGCACCCGCTACGAAGAGCGGGGAAAGACCATCTGGGCCGAACAGCCGCTCACGGACGGGACGGACGACACCGCCTTGTGACGCGCGGGGTGAGCGCCGTGAGCCTCATGAGCGTGCCCAGGGGGCCTCGTCACAGGCCGGAGGTCCACCCGCTCCTTGCCGCTATCCACGGACGGCTCACGGGGGCCCTCGCAGCGCCCGCCTGAGAACACGGGGAACACGGCGACCTGGGAGGGAGCGTTCCGGAACGGCGGACTATCGTGTCGATCATCCGTCACCTCGGAAGGAAACCCCTTTCATGTACGACGCAATCCTGGCCGAGACGATCACCGTCACCGGTCACGGCGACGACCCGATCGAGGCCTACGCGGCGCGCCCGATGACCGCCGGTCCGCTGGGCGGCGTTGTGGTGATCCACCACATGCCGGGCTATGACGCCCCGTCGAAGGAGATCACCCGCCGCTTCGCCGCGGAGGGCTACGCGGCCGTCTGCCCGAACCTCTACAGCCGTGAGGCCCCCGGTGCCTCCCCCGACGACGCCGCCGCGACGGCGCGGGCCCGGGGCGGTGTGCCCGACGAGCGGCTGCTGGGGGACGTGGCGGGTGCCGCCGCGTACCTGCGCGGGCTGCCGTCGTCCAACGGGCGGGTGGGCGTCATCGGTTACTGCTCCGGCGGGCGGCAGGCGTTCCTGGTGGACGCCTCGCTCGACGTGCAGGCGGCCGTCGACTGCTACGGCGCCTTCGTCGCGGGCCGGCCGCCGGAGGGCTTCCCCCTCCAGGTCGAGCCGCTCCTGCACCTGACGAAGGAGCTGCGCGCGCCGCTGCTCGGCCTGTTCGGCGCGGAGGACAGCTACCCCTCGCCCGAGCACGTCGCCGAGCTGGAGGCCGAGCTCAAGGCGCACGGCAAGCCGTACGAGTTCCACACCTACGAGAACGCGGGCCACGCCTTCTTCGCCGTGGACCGGCCGAGCTACCGGCCGCAGGCGGCCGTCGACGGCTGGTCCCGGATCCTCACGTTCTTCGGGGAGCACCTCTGATGTGCACGTACCTCACGGAGAAGGTCCGCATCGAGGGCAGCGGCAAGGGCGCGCAGGGCTACTTCCCGCTGACCGACGCGATGGTCTACGTCGACCATCCGCAGCACGCGCCCTTCGAGCACACCGTCAACATCGACTTCATGAACCCGGAGCTGGGCCCGTCCGCGCGGGTCGCCGTGGAGCTGACCGAGGAGGCCGCGCTCGCGCTCGTCGAGGCGATCCGCTCGGCCCTGGCGTCGGCGCCGCCCGGGCTCGCCTCGGCGTCCGCGGGACGCTGACGGACGTTCCGGGCCCCGGGTCACCTCTGGGTCACCCCTGGCCGGGGGTCCCGACCTGGATCAGCGCATGGGTGCCGGTGGTGCGCCAGGGCGTGCCGGTGGCGTCGAGACGGGCGACGGTCCGCGCGTCGGCGCCGGTGAGGGTGTCCGACTTGAGGGTGCGCAGGGCCGCGACCGGGCCGGGGAAGTACGCGGTGACGTCCGCGAACGGCACGGTGGCGGCCCAGTGCCGGTCACCGACCAGGCGGCGGTAGTTGAGGTCGCCCTTCATGACGGTGACGGCCGCGGCCGCGAAGCGTTCGCGAAGATCGCCGGGCAGGGCGTCGTAGGGCAGCGGCGCGCAGGCGAACGGGTGCGTGGACAGCGTCAGTCGGTCCGCGCGCAGGGCGTCGGCGAGCCGGTGCCCGATCGATCCCGCGGCGCCGGGTGCGTGCGTCATGCGGCGCAGGCACATCAGCACGTCGCGGGGCGTGGCGTCGGAGACGAAGTACGGGCGGGGCTTGAGCATGAGCTCGACCCGCCCGGCGCGTCCCGTGGCCAGCAGGTGGTCGATGAACACCAGGTCGGCCAGGATCTCGCGGGCGCTGTTGTCGGCGACCACGACGACCTGCCCGCCGTCGAGCAGCGGCCACAGCCGTCCGGACTCGTCCGCCACGTAGGTCCCGGACGGCTCGGGGGCGGCGCCCGGCTCGCCCGCGATGGTGAAGCCCAGGTCGGCCTGGTTCCCCCAGACAGCCGCCGTCAGCAGCCGCTGCTCGCGCTCCTCCTGGGTGAGTACGGCCAGGTCGTCCAGGGCCGCGAGGTCGCCGGCGAAGCCGTGGCCCTCCAGTTCGGCGTCCTTGAACGGCGCGAAGAAGTCGAGACCGTGCCAGGGCCCGTCGGCGAGGTACCCGGTGGCCTCGAGCAGCCTGCGGTAGAAGAACGACTCCGCCCACAGGAAGGGCAGTTCGGGCCACGGGCCGCCGTACCGCCCCTGTCCCCACACCTCCCACGCGGCCGCGTCCGCGGCGTCCGCCGGCAGCGGGGCGACGGTGCCGTGGCGCGACTCCTCCAGGAGCGCGGCGCACGCCTGCCGCTGCGCGGTGCCGTAGGGGACGGACTCCAGGATCCGTCCGATCAGCACCGGGTGGCGGACCTGGAAGACGTTCCAGGCGAAGGAGCCCGGTTCGTCGCAGGTGATCGGCGGAGCGTCCGGGGTCGTCGCGCCGTGCGCTGGGTGGGACATGCGTGGGCCTCCAACGGTGGGAACGCAATTCTCACAGGAAGCGGCGTGAAATCAGGGAGCGCACGCCCGTCCGGGAGGACGTCCCCTACGCTGCTGACCGCGATGACGCCACCGAAACCGCTGGACCGTGCCCTCACCGACCCCGGCGACCCTCCGATGCGCCCGCTGCCGCCCGCGGTCACCTCCCTGCTGCTGGCTCTGCAGGCACCGCCCCGCCTGGCGGCGCATCTGCGGGCCGTTCACGACGTCGCCCACGAACTGGCCGACTGGACGCGGGCGCGCTGCCCCGGGCTCCCGCTGGACCGCGAGGCGGTGTTCTTCGGCGCGGCGACGCACGACATCGGCAAGACGGTTCACGAAGCAGAGTTGTCCGGCCCGGGGTCGGCGCACGAGGAGGCGGGCCGGGCGCTGCTGCTGGCGCACGGTTTCCCGCCGGCGCTCGCCCGCTTCGCCGGCACCCACGCGTCCTGGGCGCGTGCGGCGGTGACGGTCGAGGAGCTGCTGGTCAGCGTGGCCGACAAGGTGTGGAAGAACCAGCGGGTGCCGGATCTGGAGGACCGCCTCGTGGCGCGGCTGGCCGAGGCGAACGGCACTCAGCCGTGGGAGGAGTTCCTCGCGCTCGACGACGTCCTGTCCCGGATCGGCGAGCAGGCGGCACGCCGTCTCGCCTTCCAGGCGTCCTTCCCGGTGCGGGGCTGACGCGGCGACAATGCCCCTGTCCGATGCGGCATGACCTGCCGAGACCGTCCGGAGGCCCCGATGGCAGTGGAGATCGTCTACGAGACCCATTCCACGACCACCGACAACGAGGCGGGCATCGCCACCGGCCGGCTCCCGGGCGAGCTGTCGGAACTGGGCTGCCGCCAGGCCCGTGAACTGGGCGAGCGCCGGTCGGGCGGCGGATTCGCGGCCGTGTTCACCTCGGACCTGCACCGCGCCGTCCGGACGGCCCGGATCGCGTTCCCCGACGGCCGCCCGCCGATCCACCAGGACGTCCGGCTGCGTGAGTGCGACTACGGCGCCCTCAACGGAAGCCCGTACCCGCTCGTCGCCGCCCAGCGGACCCGGCGCTTGGACGAGCCCTTTCCCGGTGGCCAGAGCTACCGTCAGGTCACCGCGGCCACCAGCGCCTTCCTCCACGACCTGGCCACCGGATGGGACAACACCCGCATCCTGGTGATCGCCCACTCGGCCAACCGGTGGGCGCTGGACCACCTGCTCGCCGGCACCCCGCTGGAAGAACTCCTCCAAGCGCCCCCGGCGTGGCGCCCGGGCTGGTACTACACGCTGCCCTCCGACTGGCCGCCCCCTCCGGTGGACCTCTGAGGCCGGAGCGTCAACGGGCCGCCGGCGTATCGCTCCCCGAAGGCGCTCGCCCCGGAGAGCATCCCGTCCGCGACGACGGCGTTCGCGGGAGTCGCGCGGACCGCCACCCCTGGCGCGAGGGCGACGCCCGTCTGTGAAACCCGGTTACCGGGGGCTCCGCACGGCGAACTCGTTGCCGTCGGGGTCCAGGAACAGCGTCCGTCCGCCGCCGGCCCCGCCGGCGTCGGTGCGCGTCGCGCCGAGCGCGATCAGACGGTCGATCTCCGCCTCCCGGTCGGCGTGGGCGGGGATCGCCAGCTCCAGGTACAGCCTGTTCGTGCCCGTCTTGGGTGCCACCGGAGGACCACCCCATGTGATCTTCGTACCACCGTGGGGCGATTGGATCGCCGTCTCCTGGTCCTGGTCCCAGACGAGCGGCCACCGCAGCGCCTCGCTCCAGAAGTAGCCGACCGCCTGGGTGCCGTCGCAGGACAGCGCTCCGATGAAGCCGGTGTCGGCGAGGAACTTGTTGCCCGCCTCGATGACACAGAACTCGTTGCCGTCCGGATCGGCGAGCACCACATGGCCCTCTTCCGGGAGTTGACCGACGTCGATGTGCTGCCCGCCGAGTGACAGCGCCCTGTCCACCGTCCGCTGCTGATCCTCCGGGAGGGCGCTCGTCAGGTCGAAGTGCGCCCGGTTCCGGCCGAGCCTGGGCTCCTGGCCCGGCAGGAAACGGATGCGGAAGCCGCCGGGGTCAGGGGGCAGGATCGCGACGTCGTCCGGACCGTCGGCCAACTCCCAGCCCAGGACGCCGGACCAGAACCGCGCCAGGCCCGACGGCCGGGTCGCGTGGAAACAGATCGCGAACAGCTGACTGGTCATACCCCGCGCATCTCCGATCCGTCGGCGGACGACACGACGCTCGCCCTCCCCGCGACCGCAGCTTAGGGTCGCGGTGCGCCACCCGCATCCGGGTTTCCGTCGCCGGGCGCCCGTCATGTGCCGGACCCGCCAGGGCCGTTCGCCGGGCGGCCCGCATGGCTCCCCCGCGATCGGGTACGCGACGTCCCATGGTTACGTCCGCAGCATTCCGTACGCGTTCTCCGGAAGGAGTTGCCATGGGCTGGTGGCGAAACGCCGCTTGTTCCGACGAGGATCCCGACCTGTTCTTCCCGGTCAGTGCGTCAGGACCGGGGGCCGCTCAGGAGGAGCGGGCCAAGGCGGTCTGCGAGCGGTGCCCGGTGGAGGAGCAATGCCTGCAATGGGCCCTGGACAGCGGGCAGAACCCGGGGATCTGGGGCGGTACGACCGAGGACGACCGGCGCGCGATCAGGCGGCGCCGGTCGCGGAGCCGGTCGCACGCGCCCTCGTCATCGTCCTCGCCGCGCAGGGACCGCAGGCCGGCGGTGCGCTGAGCCCCGGGGCCGGCGGGCGGCCCCGGCGACGCTCACCCGGTGCGCGGCCCGAGGTTCCGGCGGCGGGCCGGCACCGGCCGCCGGAAGGCCACCGTGAGGGCGAGCAGCCAGCTCACCGAGAAGGCCGCCGCGACGCCCGGCTGCCACGTCACCACGGTCGCCACGAGCAGGGCGATCGTGGTGGCCACGAGCACCGCGGCGAACAGCACCCGGGGCCGCCAGGTCTCCCGGTCGCGCAGCGCGTCCAGGGCCCGGTCACGGGGCGTCAGGCGCATGGTGCGCAACTGTCGTTCGAGGACCGCGTCGGCGCTCAGCAGACGCTCCATCCCCGCCAGCGCGCGCCTCTCACGGTCGGACAGTTCCGAACTTTCCATCCCGGCACCTCCGCGGCTCGCCACCCATGCCTGCCATCTACCCCGAATGGGCGCGGGGATGACGGGTAGCCGAACCCGGGTGGCCCTCCCCCGGCCCCTCGCCGGCCCGCGGGCCCGGCAGGGCGACGGAAGGAGTCCGATCATGCTGGTGGCGCATCCCGTGGTTCTGTACATGCTGGTCGAGCGGTACGAGGCGTTGCGCGCCCGGCCCGCCGGGGAGAACGACGCCGAGGCCGGCCGGCACAGGGACGACCTCGCCGTCGCCCTGTGCGCGGCCACCGGGGCGCCGGACGTGGAGGCGGCGCTGCGCGCCGCACGCCGTCTGTTACCGGGGACGGGCAAGGAGGTCGGCGGGTCCTGAGCGCGGATCCTGAGCACGGCCGGTCGGCACGGTGTGGCGGTGTCGTGAAAGGGCCGGTCCGGGCCCTGTATCACTTGACGGGACCGGCGGGCGGGCCGACCCTGAAGAGGATCGGGCGTTCCACCCCACTGGGAGCTCCACGTGCCACCCCTCCCCCCACCCCGTCCCGCATGGGCCACCCACCGGCTCACGGTCCGCTTCGGCGGGGCCGGGGACCGGCCGCTGGCCATCGTCGCCGGTGAGATCGATCAGGACTGCGCCGAGGACCTGCGGCACGCCCTGGAGTCCGCGCTGGGCGACGGCCCGGACGGACCCGGCGGCATCGACGTCGATCTGCGCGACGTCTCCTTCTGCGACTGCGCCGGGCTCAACGCCCTCCTGCGGGTCCGCCTGCACGCCCTGGACAGCGGCCGCACGGTCCGGCTCCGCGCGGTCAGCGGCCAGGTGGGACGACTGCTGTCCCTCTCCGGCACGGAGTCCCTCTTCACCGCCGCGGCATGAGCGCCGCGGCGTGAGTGCCGCGGCGGCGCCGAGGACCTGCGGCACGCCCTGGAGTCCGCGCTGGGCGACGGCCCGGACGGACCCGGCGGCATCGACGTCGATCTGCGCGACGTCTCCTTCTGCG
>NZ_JARAWX010000005.1:451165-461590 GCF_033793585.1 Streptomyces sp. MI02-7b
ACAGGCGGCCGCACGGTCCGGCTCCGCGCGGTCAGCGGCCAGGTGGGACGACTGCTGTCCCTCTCCGGCACGGAGTCCCTCTTCACCGCCGCGGCATGAGCGCCACCGGAACGGCCCGTGTCACGGCCGCGGCACCGGGTAGCCGACCGTGGAGAACGCCTCGATCCACTTCCGAGGAGGACCAGGTCATGACCGACCCCGTGCCCCCGAGCCCCGTCCCCTCGCCGGGTCCCACGGGCCCCGGCCCGGGCCCTTCGCCCGGCCCTGTGCCGCCGCCCGTCGGCCCCGACCCCCTACCGCCGGAGCCGCCGCGCCCCGGCCCCGATCCGGTGCCCCCGGACCCGACGCCGCCCGGTCCCGGACCGGAACCGGGCCCCCTCCCGGACCCGGGGCCTCGCCCCGCGCCCGCCACCTGACCGCGCGAGGGGGAACGCCATGGCCGCCGGGACGTCGCTGACGGAGTACCACCGCGGCCGGGATCCGGACGGCGAGCCCCGGTTCGTCGTCCGGATCCACGAGGCGAGCACGACGCCCTTCGACTTCCGCCTCGAAGTGGCCGGCGTGCTCAGGAGCTGGGCCGTCCCCGAGGGACCCTCCGGCGACCCCCGTGACCAGCGCCTGGCGTCGGGCAGGGACGGCCGGGGGGGGACCGTGATCGTCCGGGGCACCGGACGTCCCGGCCCCTCGCCGACCGCCCCTTCGCGGCGGTGCCCGCCCGCGGGCACGCCTCGTACCGGCTCGACGGAGCGAAGCTGCGCGCCGGTTGCGGCCTGACGCGGACCCGCCCGGTGGGCGACGACGGCCGCGCTGAGACCTGGCTGCTGGTCAAGAGGGCCGGCCGGTAAGCCTGCGCGCGGAGGTGGCGCAGGCACGTGGAACTGCTGCGGGCGGGTGGGAACGACACGGCGTACGCGACGGCGGTCGCGGCGTGGCCGGCCTCTGCCCGTGAGGTGTCCCTGTGGTGCGGTCGGCGGGACTTCCCCGTCCCGCCGCAGGTGGTCGCGGCGTGGCGGGACGAGGAGGACGTCGAGGCCTACGTCGCGCGGGACGCCTCGGGCGCGCTGGTCGCTTACGGCGAACTCTGGGTCGATCCGGGGGAGTCCGAGGTCGAGGTCGCCCGCGTGGTCGTGTCGCCCGGGGCACGCGGCAGGGTCGTCGGCCGCCGCTTCGTCAGCGCCCTGGCCGTGCGGGCCCGTGAGGCGACCGGCTGCGGCGACGTCTTCCTCCGCGTCCATCCCGACAACACCCCGGCTCTGCACAGCTACCGGGCCGCCGGTTTCACCCCGGTCGCCCCGGCCCTGGCCGCCGAGTGGAAGGCCCCGCAGCCGGTCGCCTCCGTCTGGCTGCGTCACGCCCCGGGCACGGGATCACCCGGCGGCGCATGAACACGACTTCCGCACAAGCGACTTGGGACCAGCGGATTGACAGTGCCCGCTGAGCGCGGGAATTTGAGAGCGCTCTCACGAGATCGCTCCCGTCCTCCACCCCCCACACGAGGAGGAACCCACGTGCACGCCCGAGTCGCACCCCGCAGAGTCCTCGCGGTGCTGTTCGCCGCACTGCTGGTGGCTGTGGGCCTGACGGCCCTCGGCACCACGTCCCGTGCCGGCGCCGCGGTGCCGGCCACCATCCCCCTGACGATCACCAACAACTCCGGCCGATCGGGACCGGTGTACCTGTACGACCTCGGCACCCAGCTGTCGACCGGACAGCAGGGCTGGGCCGACGCGAACGGCACGTTCCACGCCTGGCCGGCCGGGGGCAATCCGCCGACGCCGGCACCGGACGCCTCGATCGCAGGGCCCGCGAACGGCCAGTCGGTCACCGTCCGGATGCCCAAGTTCTCGGGGCGGCTGTACTTCTCGTTCGGCCAGAAGCTCGTCTTCAAGGTGACGACCGGCGGCCTGGTGCAGCCCGCCGTCCAGAACCCGAGCGACCCCAACCGCGACATCCTGTTCAACTGGACCGAGTACACCCTCAACGACGCGGGGCTGTGGATCAACAGCACCCAGGTGGACATGGTCTCGGCCCCCTACGCGGTCGGCGTCAAGCTCGCCGACGGCTCGGTGAAGAGCACCGGGCACCTCAAGCCGGGCGGCTGGACCGGTTTCCTCGACGCGCTGCGCGCCCGGCCCGGCGGCTGGGCCGGCCTGATCCAGACCCGCTCCGACGGAACGGTGCTGCGCGCCCTGTCCCCCGGCCACGGCATCGAGACCGGCGCCCTGCCCCGCACGGTCATGGACGACTACGTCAACCGCGTCTGGCAGAAGTACACCACCTCCACCCTGACCGTCAGCCCGTTCGCCGACCAGCCCGGTACCAGGTACTTCGGGCGGGTCTCGGGCAACGTCATGAACTTCACCAACTCCTCCGGGGCGGTGGTCACCTCCTTCCAGAAGCCCGACTCCGACAGCATCTTCGGTTGCTACAAGCTGCTGGACGCCCCCAACGACCTGGTGCGCGGCCCGATCTCGCGCACGCTGTGCGCCGGCTTCAACCGCTCGACGCTGCTGGTCAACCCCAACCAGCCGGACACGAGCGCGGCGAACTTCTACCAGGACGCGGTCACCAACCACTACGCCCGCGCCCTCCACGAGCGGATGGCGGACGGCAGGGCGTACGCCTTCGCCTTCGACGACGTCGGCAACCACGAGTCGCTGGTCAACGACGGCAATCCGCAGCAGGCCTACATCACCCTGGACCCGTTCAGCTAGAACGGGGCTGGACGTCCCCGACGAGGGAGGCGAGCGTGCCGGCCGGTGCGGCGCGCTCGTCCGGGGGCATGCCGGGGTGGTGCCCGGCCGGCGCGGGCCCCGGGGGCACCGTGCCGGCCAGCGCGAGCCGGGAGACGATGCGGTAGCGGTCGCCCCGGTAGAGGGAGTGCACGTACTCCACGGGCTGTCCCTGCGCGTCGCAGGTGAGGCGGTCGAAGAGCAGCGCGGGCGAGAGCACGGGCACCGCGAGCAGCCGCGCCTCCTCCTCGTTGGCGACCGTGGGCTCGATGGACTGGACGGCCTCGTGGACGTGGACGCCGTGCCGGTCGCGCAGGAAGGCGTAGAAGTCCCCCGACTCCATGTCGGCGGCACGCAGTCCGGGCACCAGCCCGGCGGGTACGTGCAGGTACTCCACGGCCATGGGCTCGCCGTCGACCAGCCGCAGCCGCGCGATGTAGACGATCTCGGCGGCGGGCGAGATGCGCAGCTTGCGGCCGACCCGCGCCCCGGCCCGTACGGTGGCGAACTCCAGCACGCGGCTGAGCCAGTCGCCCCCGGCCTGCGGCAGGGTGAAGACGCTGGCGCCCTGGGCGAGTTCCTGAGTGATCTTCGCGGGCGCGACGAACATGCCACTGCCGTGCCGGCGCACCAGCAGGCCGGTGTTGACGAGTTCGTCGACGGCCGAGCGCACCGTGGGACGGGAGACGTCCAGCCGCTCGCACAACGCGCGTTCGGACGGGATCGGTGTGCCGGGCTCCTGTGACTCGACGAGCTCCAGCAGATGGTCGCGGACCTTCTCCCGCTTCAGCGGCGACCGCGGCGCCTCGCCCGCCATGGATCAGCCCCCCGTCCCTGTCCGTGCCCTGTGCGTGCTCTGTCCGGTGTCCCGCCCGTACGGCGTGACGCCGCACGGTGCGAGGCTAGCCAGTTGCTGACCAGTTCACCAGTGGTTCCGGCCCAAAGGATCGGCGTCGAGCCAACATTCCCTTACTCCAAGCCTCTTGACCCCCCATCAGGTCTATGCCATTTTCCCTTACCAGTGGAAGACCAGTTGCCAAGTGGTAAGCCCCACGCACTCCACCGACTGGAAGGGATCACCATGTCAGGAACGTCCCGCACCACCGACCCGCGCCGCAGATCCGCGCGGGTCCGCACGGCCATGGCCGTCGTCGCCGCGGCCGGTCTGGCCTGTGCCGGGCTGACCGCCCTGCCCGCGTCCGCCGCGGCGGGCGCCCTCAGCGCCCAGTACCGCACGAGCGCCACGGGGGCGACCGCCGACCAGGCCGAGCCCTGGTTCGAGATCACCAACACCGGGAGCACCGGCGTCCCGCTCAGCGAGGTCACGCTGCGCTACTACTTCAAGGCCGACAGCTCCACGACCGCGTACCGCTTCGCCTGCTCCTGGGCGGTCAAGGGCTGCGGCAACATCACCGGCACCTTCGGCACGCTCGCCAACCCCACCGCGACCGCCGACCGCTACCTGGAGATCGGCTTCACCTCCGGCGCGGGCACGCTCGCCCCGGGCCAGAACACCGGCGACATGCAGTTGCGCTTCTACCGCGCGGACTGGCAGCGGCTCACACAGTCCGACGACTACTCCTTCAACGGTGCGCAGACCGCCTACGCCGACTGGAACAAGATCACCCTGCAACGCGGCGGCTCCGTCGTCTGGGGCACCGCCCCGGCAGGCAACGACCCCACCGACCCGCCGACCGACCCGCCGACCGACCCGCCGACCGACCCCAACGCGCCCGCGCTCTTCGACGACTTCCGCTACACCTCCAGCAGCGACCCGGCCCTGCAGAGCCACGGCTGGACCGTCAAGTCCGGCCAGGGCGGGCCCGGCGTGCCCGGCGCCACGTGGTCCCCGCAGGACATCACCTTTGTCGCGGGCACCGGCGCGGACAAGGTGATGAATCTCCGCCTCACCACCGACGGCACCGCCGCCGGCACCAAGGAGACCGAACTCCAGACCAGCGCCCGCAAGTTCCGCAACGGCACCTACGCGGCGCGGGTCCGCTTCGACGACACCCCGACCGGCGGCCCGGACGGGGACCACATCGTCCAGACGTTCTTCGCCTTCACCCCGCTGAACGCCCCGATGGACCCCGACTACAGCGAGCAGGACTTCGAGTACCTGCCCAACGGCGGCTGGGGCGAGCCGAGCAACATCATGTACACGACGTCCTGGGAGACCTACAACCCCGACCCCTGGAACGCCGTCAACACGCACTCGGAGAGCCGCGCCGACTACGACGGCTGGCACGACCTGCAGGTCACCATCGACAACAGCGCCATCACCTACTCCATCGACGGCCAGGTCTTCGGCACGCACGGCCAGCCGTACCTGCCCGAGACCAGCCAGTGGATCGACTTCAACCACTGGCTGATCGACCTCACCGGCCAGACCGGCAGCACCGCGCGCTCGTACGACCAGCAGGTCGACTGGGTCTACTTCGTCAAGGACCAGGTCCTGACCCCGGCGCAGGTCGCCGCCCGGGTCGCCGCCTACCGCTCCGCCGGTACGGCCTTCACCGACACCGTGCCCGGGAGCTGAAAGGACCCCGCGCCGCCGCCCACCGCCACAGGGGCACGGTGGGCGGCGGCGCGGACCCGAAAGGACCCGGGACGCGGGTAATTGACAGCGCGTCATGGAATTTCCCGTCGGGCCCTGGCGACCGGCCCGTGTTCAGCCCCCGAATTCCCGGGAATCCCGGTAGGGATCGCCCTGCGCGCCGCCGAATGCGTCAGGGGCGACCGGACCGGAAAGGGAACCCGGGTGGGTCGCCGACGCGGCGGGAGGCGAAGCGGGGACCCCGTAACGCCCCGCGACCCGGAATTCCTCGGCCGGATCCACCGGAACCGCCGTACGGCCGCGCACTTCCTGGACGGGGCTCATGAGAACGGCGAAAGTGATCAGCATGAGTTCGAGGCCGAGGCCGATGATGAGCGGTGCGACGAGGACCAGGCCGGTGACACCGCTGTCGCTGTGGACACCGGACACATCCCGCACGTTCACGGCCGCCATCCCCGTGTAGTGCATGCCGCTGATCGCGACGGCCATCACCAGGGCCGCGCCGATCGTCGCCCAGGTCCCGGTCACCCGCAGGGTGAACCACAGTGCCACGGTGGCGGCGACGACGGCGATCACCACGGAGAGCACCACGAGCCAGGTGGTGTAGTCGACCTTTCCCGGGAAGAGCATGGCCTCCATGCCCATGTAGTGCATGGCGGCGACACCGAACCCGGCGCCGACGCCGCCGATGAGCAGCCCCGACCACGACCTGCGCACTCCGGCGACGTACATCCCGAAGCCGACGATCACGATGGCGACCAGCAGGCTGACGACCGTCAGCGGCACGTCGTAGCGGAACTCCACGCCGTCGACGGAGAAGCCGAGCATGGCGATGAAGTGCATGCCCCAGATGCCCGACCCCAGGGTCAGCGCCCCGGCGCCGAGCCACGACCAGCCACGGGCGAGCCCGCGGGCGTGGAATCGGGCCGCGCACGCGAGCCCGAGTCCGGAGCCCACCGCCGCCATGGCATAGGCGAGCACGGGATAGAAGGCATGCGAATAGATATGCTGATGCTGCCCCACGAAGGAACTCCCCACCTGGCACTGGGCGGCACGCGCTCCGCCGGGCCCGGAAAGGGGAACTCGGGCCGGCCGATCGCCCGACGCGTGTGCCCACAAATCTCGCCGGCGTGCCGCCTGAAATTCGGAACCGGGTCTCCCGCGGCGGCGTCCTTGCCATTCCCCGGGGCACGGCCGCGGCGACTCCCCCGTCGCCCGACCACCGATGCTTGAACCTTATATTAAGTTCCGCAAGGTGTCGCACACCGACGGGATCGGAAACACACCGTTCCCATACGGGTAATTCTCGACCACGGGAAATGCCGCGGCCGGCGGCCCGAATGGACGGCCCGAGCCGCCCGAACCGCGGCGCGGGACCGTTCAGCGCCCGGCGGATCGGCGGAACGTGCGCGCGTACGCGCCGGCGAGGGTACCCAGCGCGGCGGCGACCGGGCGCCGCGCGGGCCCCGTGAGCAGCGCGACGCCGCGGCGTTCCGCCACACGCAGCCGGTGGCCCTGGAGGTCGATCAGAGCGCGCGTCATGGGGCGGTGGGGCGCCGGGACGATGTCGATCAGACGGCGGGCGTCGGCCAGGCCGCGCCGGGTGGTCGCGGCGACGTCGTGCACCAGGCCCTCGAAGTCGCCCTCACCCGTGCCGTGCTGGAGGCCGGCGCGGGTGAGTCCGTGGCGGGCGAGGGCGTCCTCGGGGATGCCGAGGCGGCCGGCGCGCAGGTCCTCGGTCACGTCCTCCAGGAAGTCCAGCCGCTGGGCGGCCTCGACGAAGGTACGGCAGGCGGCCCGGTAGCCGGCGTATCCGGTGGGCGGGGCGAGCAGGCAGGCGACGAGCAGGAAGGCGGGCAGGGAGTAGGCGTCCACGTAGGCCTGGAAGTCGGCCTCCGTGGCGAAGCCCCGCCAGCCGGCGTCGGCCGGTGCGGCGGCGAGGTACTCGGTTACGACCTCGCCGAGTACGGGCCGCCGGGAGACCGTGCGGGCGAGGGCGCGCAGCAGCAACTCGTCATCGCTGCCGCCGTCGCCGGCGCCGCCGGTGCCGTCCTTCAGGGCCTCGCGCACGCGGCGCTCCCACGCCGTGAAGGCCGCGCCGGCGGCCTCGCCGTCGGCGTCCCGGTCGAGCAGGTTGTCCGTGTGGTGCATGAACGCGGTGGTGGCGACGACGTCGGGGACGAGGTCCGCGGGCAGCAGCAGCCGCACGCCGAGGGACGTGGCACGGTCGAAGCGGGCGGCCAGCCGGCGCTGGGCGGTGTAGGCCTCGCGCAGTGCCGGACCGTCGATGCCGGCCCGGTCCAGGGTGTGCCGCCAGGTGGTCATCGTTCCGCCGCTCCGTTCGTCCGCCACCAGGGTCGCGGCGACGAGTCAAACGCAGAAAAACCGGCAAACTCACTGCCCGGATGCCGCCGGACACCCTCTGAGCTGGGATTCACCGTACCGGGAAACGGGCAGATACGGGCACAGTCTTCCCTTGTACGGGCTGACCGGCCCGCGTCCCACGGCGGTATAAATCTCGGGCGGGCCCAAACGGGCACCGGATGCCCGAAGTTGACCGAACGGCCATGGGGCGTCGGCGAACGCCGTGCGCGCACGGCGTAACCGGCGGGCCCGGCGGTACCGGCGGACCAGGGAGGTGCGGGACATGCGGGGCGACGAACGGCAGCACCGGATCCTGGCCCTGGTGCGGAAGTCCGGCCAGGTGGAGGTCACCGCGCTGGCCTCGGACTTCAAGGTCGCGCCGGAGACCATCCGCCGCGACCTGAGCGAACTGGAGCGCAGGGGACTGGTCCGCCGCACCCACGGTGGCGCCTATCCCGTGGAGAGCGCGGGCTTCGAGACCGACCTGGCCCGGCGCGAGACCCATCACGTGGACAGCAAGCGCCGGATCGCCGCGGCCGCGGTGAGACTGCTCGGCGAGGCCGAGACCGTGTTCGTCGACGAGGGCTACACGCAGCAGTTGCTGGCGGCCCTGCTCCCCACCGACCGGCCGCTGACGGTGGTGACCGCCTCGCTCCCCACCGCGGCGGCCATCGCCCAGTCCTCCGAGACCACCGTGCTGCTGCTCGGGGGCCGGGTACGGGGCCGCACCCTGGCCACCGTCGGCTCCTGGGCGACCCAGATGCTGTCCTCGTTCGTCATCGACCTGGCGATCATGGGGGCCAACGGCATCTCCCGCGACTTCGGGCTGACCACCCCCGATCCCGTCGTCGCGGACGTCAAGGCACAGGCGGTGCGCTCCGCCCGGCGGCGCGTACTGGTCGGGATCCACACCAAGTTCGGCGTCTCGAGCTTCTGCCGGTTCGCGGAGATCGGCGACTTCGAGACCGTCGTGAGCGACACGGGCCTGCCGGCCGCGGAGGCCCACCGCTACTCCCTGCTCGGACCCAACGTCATCCGCGTCTGACCACCGTCCCCTCCCCCCAGCCCGCGTGCGAGCCGCCGCGGGCCGGCCCGGCACACCCTCGCGCGCCCCTCGCCCGGCGCGCGCCGCCGGGACCCCTCCCACAGAAAGGCCTCCCCCATGCGTGCCAACGACCCCCGAACGCCACGGCGGCGCCGCGCCGTCCCCCGCCTCACCGCCGTCGCGGCATGTGCCGCGCTCCTGGCCACCGGCTGCGCCGGCGCGGGCGGCGGCAGCTCCGACGGCGCGTCCGGCGGCGGCTCGGTGAACGTCCTGATGGTCAACAACCCGCAGATGCTGGACCTGCAGAAGCTGACCGCCTCCGACTTCACCCAGAGCACCGGCATCAAGGTCAACTTCACCGTGCTGCCCGAGAACGACGTCCGCGACAAGATCAGTCAGGAGTTCTCCAGCCAGGCCGGCACCTACGACGTGGCCTCCATCAGCAACTACGAGGCGCCGATCTACGGCAAGAACGGCTGGCTGGCGCCGCTGGACGACACCGTCGCCAAGGACCCGGAGTTCGACCAGGCGGACATCCTGCCGTCCATGAAGGAGAGCCTCACCGGCGCCGACGGCAAGCTGTACGCCGAGCCCTTCTACGGCGAGTCGTCGTTCCTGATGTACCGCAAGGACGTGCTGGAGTCCAAGGGCCTCACCATGCCCGCGCGCCCGACCTGGCAGCAGGTCGCGGACCTCGCGGCGAAGGCGGACGGGGCCGAACCCGGCATGAAGGGCATCTGCCTGCGCGGACTGCCCGGCTGGGGCGAGGTGATGGCGCCGCTGACGACCGTGGTCAACACCTTCGGCGGAACGTGGTTCACCAAGGACTGGCAGGCACAGGTGAACGCCCCCGCCTTCAAGGAGGCGACGAAGTTCTATGTCGACCTGGTCCGCTCGCACGGCGAGGCGGGCGCCCCGCAGGCCGGATTCGCCGAGTGCCTGGGCGCCTTCCAGCAGGGCAAGACGGCCATGTGGTACGACGCCACCTCGGCCGCCGGCATCCTCGACAGCGCCGACTCCCCCGTCGCGGGCAAGGTCGGCTACGCGCCGGCGCCCGTGGTGAAAACCGGCAACTCCGGCTGGCTGTACACCTGGGCGTGGGGCATCCAGAAGGCGAGCAGGCACCAGGACGACGCCGCGAAATTCGTCGCCTGGGCCTCGGGCAAGGGGTACGAGGAACTGGTCGGCGAGAAGCTCGGCTGGGCCCGGGTCCCGGCCGGCAAGCGCACCTCGACGTACGCGAACGCCGACTACCTGAAGGTCGCCGGCCCGTTCGCCAAGGCCACGGAGGAGGCCATCGCCGGCGCCGACCCGCGCGACCCCGGCACCCAGCCCCGGCCCACCCTGGGGATCCAGTTCGTCGACATCCCGGAGTTCCCCGACCTCGGCACCAAGGTCTCCCAGGAGATCGCCTCCGCCATCGCCGGGCGCACCTCGGTGGACGCCGCGCTGGACAAGTCCCAGCAGCTGGCCGAGAAGGTCGCCGCGCAGTACCGGAACGGGTGATTCGGACATGACCGGAACCTCCGGCACCGTCGCGGAGCGGGCGCGCGGCCGGGCACCGAGATCTACCCTCCCTAATCGCGGGCAGCGTCAGGCGGGTGTGGGCGACGGGTTGGTGTCTTAGCACGCCACGGCCGTGGCCAGTATGTCGCTGGATGCCTCGCTGAGGCCGCGCGATTCGCCGTGGTAGATCAGGCCGGCCGTCTCGGAGGTCACGCCGTGGG
>NZ_JARAWX010000060.1:0-11832 GCF_033793585.1 Streptomyces sp. MI02-7b
TCGCAGCTGTCCGGCCGTTGCGACCTTCACCACCCCCAGCGCCAACAGCACCAGGCCCCGCACCCGGGCCGTCGACCCGTACGGCCACCGCCTGCTCCCCGTCACCCTGCTCCCCTTCTCCCGCCGCCGCTTCACATCCCGACCGGCCGCCCGATGGAGGCCGCACCGGCTCCCCGGGCCGCCCGCGGGGCGGCGCGGCTGGCGGCCGCGCACGCACACCCCAGGGGCCGGGCGGGCACCCAGGGCCCCACCGACAAGCCCCACCACGACCACTCCACCACCCACCACTGACAGACAACGACACGAGCAAAGGGGCTGTCGCCGCCACCGCCGCCCCGGCACACGCCCGCTGACCTGCACGAATACAGCACCGGGCAGGGAAGGTCACCGTAGGCAGACGTACTCCATTTCAGCCGCCTCCCGGCGCAGGCTCCTCCACTGCGATTCCGTCCATCGCACCGGATCGCGGTCGGGCACCTCGAGCCACCCGGTCAGGTACACAAAGGGTGCCGCCCGACAGATGTCGTCCAGGGCCGCCCCGCCCGTGCCACCGCCCGGGCGGCACGAGCCATCGACGCCAGGTCGTCCGTCGTACCGTCGATCAAGGGCAGGCCCTGGAACGATTCCGCGCCCCGGACCGACCACCGGCGCTCCCAGGACCGGGCACTGATCTCCAGCGGTTCACGGTCCGGCACAGTGCTCGGCACCACCGCATGGAGCAGATCCGAGAACCGGACGGGAACAACGTCGAGACGGCCTTCCGCCGCGGCCCTCGGCGCGGCGGCAAGGCTGTCACGGGCCGCGACCTCCGGATACAGGACGGAGGGGTCAACAGGGGTCGGCACGGCTCCGATTGTTCCCGAACCCGCGTTGCCCGGAGCGGCTGCCCCGACCAGTCGCCAAGGAGACGACGGGACTGGCGCTGCGCGGCGGGGTTCACCGTCCCAGACGTGCGGTCCGCGAACAGATCCGCACCCGCCGTCTCGCCGCGCCGGAGCGACGCCTCGGGCCTGTCACGGCCAGTGGTCCGGCAGACAATCGACAGCCGCGGGCCGCCATGTCGCGGCGCCCGGCTCAAGGTGAGGGGCAGGCCGGGGAGCGGTGAGTTCCCGCCCGGCGCGGTGACCTGCGGTGGTGAGTGGACCCGGCTTCCTCACCGGTGACGTACCGTCACTCACCGACTGCAGGTGATGCCGAATTGTGATCTGTCACCCCCCTTTTCGGTGAGCGAATCGGTGAGTGCCACCGGGCTTCATGGATGACACCCACCCACGTCGATGCGCCCGGGAGCCCGCATGGCCGCCGCTTCACGTCTGCCCGCCACCGTCACCGAAGCCCGCACCACCGGCACGGGCACACCCAGCCCGCACCAACGGCGACCAGAGCCCGCCCGGCGGCCCATATCCGACCCGGACACCGGACCCGCCCACACCCCACGCCGCAGACCCCCGCGGGACAGACACACGCCCGTCGACGGCTCGTGCGAGCCTGGCCCGTCCGCACAACGGGACCGGCCCCTGTCGACTCGCGACGCCCGGCCGGAACGAACCCCCGCGGCCCAGCAGGGCGCGGCTCCCGCCGACCTCGAGCAGCGCGAGCTGACAGGCCCAGCCGCCGCGGGTCGTCACCCGGCGGGCACCACCGCCCGGACAACGGACGCCGGCGCAGGCGGCCGGACGGCGGCACATCACCGCGCCCCCGGGCGTGCGGCACGAGCACTGCCCCCACCGGGTGCGGGCGCCCCGGCCACCCGATACGGCCGCACCCGCGGGAACAGGTGACGGCCCGTGAGGAAACTACCCGCCCGGCCCCCACGGTTCGTCGCCGTGGACAACCGCGCCGTGGACGACCAGCGCCTGAGCGTCCTGGACGTCGGACTGCTCACCATGGCGCTGCGCCTGCCCGACAGGGCGGACTTCACCATCGCCGCCCTCGCCCACACCCGCAAACCCGGCCGCGAAGCCCTCACCAAAGCCATGCGGAACCTCGTCGCCTGCGGCTACATCGTCAAACTCAAAATCCAGGACGCCACCAACGGCACATGGCGCACCGAATTCTCCGTCTCCGGCCTGCCCCACCGCCGAGAAGACGTCCACCACCTCCTGGCCCACGCGACCGGAACACGGGCCGTGCGCGTCGAACCGGCCTGGCTCGACCCCCGCAACCGCCACATCCCCCCACCCGAGCCCGCCCCACCAGCACCAGCCTCGCCGGAACCGGCCCCCACCCACTCCCCCACCGCACGATCGGCCCCCCACCCGGCCACGACCGAGCCTCCTCCCCCCGACACCACCAGCGACACCACCGAAGACGCGCAGGCCGGGCCGAGTGACGGGTTCCCGGCAGTCGGTGAACCGGCAGTCGGTGAACCGACGATCGGTGAACCGGCCGCCGGTCAGCCGACCACCGGAAACCCGTCGGCTGAAGAACCAAGACTGAACAAGCACGACAGAACAAACTCCTCTCTCTCCTCCCCACCCACCACACCCCGGCACCCGACCGCCCCGGCACCGAAGAGACAGACCATCCCGACCGGACAAGCACCCCCAACCGGCCCGCCGTCCCAGCCTTCGCACCCCACCGGCGACAACACCGGCAACGCGCCCGCACCAGCCCGATCAGCACCCGACAGCCCACAAGCAGCCGCTCCCGCCCCACACGCTCACACCCCCAGCACCGCCGACCCCGGCACGCCCACACCAGCAGGGACACCACCCGGCACCCCACACGCAGCAGCCGCCGCCCGGATCGCCGACGCCTGGACCACCGCCCGCCAACACCACCACCACCCCGTCCCCGCCCTCGCCCCCGGCCGCATCGCCCACACCGCCGAAGCACTCCTGGCCACCGGCATCCACGAACACCTCCTGACCCAGGCAGCCACCGCCATGGCCCGCAAACCCACCTGGTACGACCTCAAACGCCACCTCGAACACTGGACACCCCCCACCACCCCCCAACCCACCACACACCCCCCACAACCCACCCACTGCACAGAATGCGACCACGGCTGGACCACCGACCCCGACGGCCGCGCCCGCAAATGCCCCTGCCGCACCCGGCACTCCCCGTGAACCACCCACACCCACGCCGCCGGCGCCGCCCCCTGGCCTCACCACACACCAGCAACCACCAGCAGCACGACCCCGCACACAACCACCGCAACACCCGAGCCGGGGAACGGGCCCGCGAACAAGCAGGACCCGCTTGGCTTGGTTCACGGGTTTGGGCAGCGGTTATTCAGGGGTTTGGGAGGCACTCGGACTGTGCCACGTTCGATGTTCACGAGAAACGACAGCACTCGGCCGCCGGGCACAGCTGTGCCACTCGAGCGGCGCATCTGCGGGGAAGCGGAAGCCCTCGAACAGGTGCACCGGTCATGGCCGAGCGGCCTACTGGATGCACCAGCGGTGCGGGTGGGCGGGCTCCTCGGGGCAGGCGAAAATGTTGAGTTCGCCCCAGCGGCCCACGGTGACCTCAGTCGGCCTGGCAGACCGGAACGTGGGCAGGTCTTGTTCTTCCAGCGGCTTCCAGCTGCCGCTGCCGCCGTCCCATTCCGTGCTGTCGATGGTCAGCAGCAGGTGCATGGGGGTCGAGCAGGCCCGGCAGTTCATGGGGTACGGGTCGGTGGCGTGCCAAGAGGCGAAACCACCGGCACGCCACCCCGGAGGGATGGACAGGTCGTACTGATAGCCCACCCAGGTTGCGGCGTCTTCGGCCGCCGACTGCTCGGCCTCTTCCTCCAGCGCCTCTTCCCAGGCGTCGATCCTGGCGCACAGGTCCTCCGGAAGGAGGCCGGCGAACGGGTAGGTGGCCACCTGCTCCGGGTGCAGCACGCACGGCTCGGGCACGTACCCCTCGGAGCCGACGACCTGCGGCTGCGGCGGTGCAGCCATCACCTCGGCCACCTCCCACGACCGGCGCCAGCGCAGGTCCAGCAGCATGCCGTAGCCGGTCGGGCCGTGCGCGTCGAAGGGGCACCAGAACACCTGGAGCAGATCGCAGTCGCCCGGGCCGGCCGCCAGGTCGGGGATGTCCCTGGCATACAGCTGAGCAAGGCCGATCAGCGGCAGATGATCATTCGCAGCAGCTTCTTGGAGACGGTGCTCGCGGCCCAGCTGGTCCAACAGCTGCCGCTCCTCATCCGTGGGGCCGGAGTTCGGTTCACGGAGCCATGCAGAAGCCAGGATCTGCCGCCTCCGGTGGATGTCTGTCGGGCGCAGGCCACGGGCGTGGCTGTGGGATTCCGTACACACCGGCCAAAGTTCGTCCGCCGGCCACAGCAGCGGACCACCCACGGAACTGTCCGCCACGTCCGGTCGGCCAGGGCGCGGATGGAGCCGGGTGGTGGTACCCCGATAGGCCGCCAGCTCCGGGAACAGCCCCTCGATATCGAGCGGGCGCGGCGGTGTGGTCCTCGACATGCACGTGACCCTAAGACAGCCACCGACCGCCATGATGCAGCGCCCCCGAAGGCAACGCCTCCACGCCAAGGCAGTCGGAACCCGTGAACATTTCGATTCGCCCGCAAACGCTGGCCGCCCTCCCAAACCGCCGCACAACTGCTGTCCGTTCACGCAAACGGAGCCACCCGCTACACCGCCGGCAAAACCCACCCATGCGCAAGAAGACACGCCCAACCCCCGCGCGCAACACACCCGAAAGAGCACCACCGTGCGCAGCGCAGCGGGACCACGCTCACCATGCGCAACAAGGAGCACCACCGTGCGCAGGATCGCGCTCGCCCTGCGCAATCCCGAGGCCCCGGCCGCCTGGGCCCATTGCGCATCGCAGAACACCCCCCCTACACCGCAACACACAAACCCCCGACCCAGGCCGCCCCGGGCGCCGACCCGTCGTTACGGGCCGCCCAGTCAGCCGGCCCGGCGACCGCGAAGGTGGCCGGTACCAGCAGTGCCACACCCGATGGGAACGGTCATCATCCAGCGCCCGGTCCCAGGGACAGCCGACGGGCTTTCCCGTCCCGGGCCGGCTCGGGACGAAGCCGCCGTCGCCGTACAACACACTCACACCCATCGCCCGCAACATCGCAACGCTCTCATCGAACTGAAGATTCCGCGCACAGGCGGCATTCACACAAGGCACCGCCACCATCGGGATACCCCTGCCGATGCCTTCGGCAGCCACCCCCACCACAAAGTGGAGCGTGAGCCCCAACGCCCAGGAGTAAACCGAGTTGAACGTAGCCGGCACAAAGACAATGACCTCGGCCGGCGGCCAGACACCCGGCTCACCGGGCCGCCCTCGGACTGGCCACGCCGCCCGGTCAACTCCGCGAAGGCCTCGCCCACATCGAGGGCGCTCTCCAGGTCCTCATGCTGCACTCCGAGCGGTCGGAGAAGGCCATGGCCGCGCACGCCACGAAGCTGGCAGTCCACAACACCCGCCTTGACGTCCTGGAAGCCAGCCAGAAGGCCGCCGAAAACCACAGCACGCGGCTGACCGCCGTGGAGAAGCGGGTGTGGACCATCGGCGGCAGGATCGCCGTCGTCGCGGTCGGCGTGGAACTCGGGGTCAACTTCCTGCACTGACCACCGCAGAGAGGGCCGGGGCGGACACCCTGTGTGGGTGTCCGCCCGGCCCTCTCCTCTGTGTCCGATCGGCTGTAAAGATCAGTCGTCCGTGCCGCTCCACGTGATGGTCTGCTGGCCGTCGGCGCTGATCGTCACCCGGAACCGGTCGAGGGCCGGGGAACCATCGCTGCACCACCGTTCGACGTGCTCCTCGACGTTGTCCCACAGCCGTGCCGGCCCGCCCTGGCGGACACGCCACGCGTCATCCTCGCGGTACAGCAGCGCCCACGCCTCGGCGTCGACGTCGAGCAGCAGGGTGCCGGCCTCGCCCAGCAGGAGGCGCTGAGCCCGTGGAGCCGCGATCTGCGCGACGAACCGGGCCGTCCAGTCGTCGAGGACGTCCGGGCTGACCGACGTCTCCCGGCTCTCCCCGGCCCTGGTGTCGGGCAGCAGCCCGAACGCCGGCGGCAGCTGGGGGCGCGCAAGCATGAACGAGACCTGCCCGCCGAGCAGCCGGCCCGTCGCGCTCCCGTCGTGCTGGACGGTCAGACGCGCCAACTCGGACGAGCCCATCCAGCCGCACAGCGTGGCCAGGATCTGACCCCCCGGGCGGGTCTGGGCGATCCACTCCACCGGGATGCCGAGCACGCCGCAGGTGGCGATGATCCGGTCATACGGTGCGTCGTCCTTGTGGCCGGCCAGGCCGTCGCCCGTCACCAGGTAGGGAACGTGCCCGGCCTGTGCGAGCGCGATCGCGGCCCGCGCGGACACCCCGGGGTCAACCTCGACCGACGTCACCAGGTCGTCCCCGAGCCGCTGGCACAGCAGCGCCGTGGAGTACCCGGTGCCGGTGCCGATTTCCAGCACGCGCATGCCGTCCTCGACCTGGAGGTCTTCGAGCATCCGCACCACCAGACCCGGGACGGTGCTGGAACTGGTGGGCTCCCGGAGGATCTGGCCGCGTACGTCACCCGGCACGATGGTCCCGGCGATCTGCGTGACCAGCGACTCGTTACGGTAGCAGGCGGTCAGCCACTCCGGATGGTCCGGCATGACCGGCTCCCACGCGGTCGGTGCCGAGTCCTCCACGCGGCGGAAGAATCCGCCGCGCAGGAACTCGTGCCGGGCCGTGACCGACACGGCGTCCTGCCACTGGGAGGACCGTGCACTGCCCTGCTCGGTGAGGTCGCCCAGCAGTTGCTCCCGCAGGGCCTGCTCGCTGCTCATGAGGCTTTCCGTTCCAGTAGATCGGCCATGGCTGCCACCATCGGCAGCCCGGTTTCGGGCTCCAGCCATGCCCATTGGCCGGACGGGTTGCACTCCAGGAACCACCATGCCCCGTCCCTGGACACGGCGAAGTCGAATGCGCCGAAGATCAGGCCGAACGCGTCGAGGTAGCGGCGGAGCGCCTCGGTGATGCCGGCGGGCGGCTGCACCACGGTGTAGCGCAGGCGGCTGTAGTCGGTGCGCCAGTCCACCAGGTCGGAGTCGATGCGCACGCAGTACACGTGGTCACCGATGACGGTGACGCGGACGTCGGCGGTCTTGTCGACGTGGTGCTGGAACAGGTGGACCGTGCCGGCCACCCGCACGTCGATCTCCTCCGGCGTGACGTCGTCGACGGTCACCGTGCAGGAGACGCCGTCGACCAGGTAGAGCGGCGTGGACAGCGGCTTGTAGATCGCCGGGCCGTGCCGCTTCACGAACGCCCGCGCCGCATCCGGATCGGACGTGAACAGGGTGGGTGGCACGTGGAAACCCGCCGCCGCGGCGGCCGCGAGGCCGGAGGGCTTGAACTCGGCGTCAGCAATGCGGTGCGGGTGGTTGACGTACCGGCAGCCGGGCAACGATGCCAGGACGCCGCCGAGGCCGTAGCGCGCCTGCATGACGGCGAAGCGGGCGGTCTGCTCGTCCAGGTGCGGGAAGACGAACCCGGAGGGCCGCCGGTAGTACAGCGACCGGACCCGGGTGAGGTCCGCGGTGCGGGTGGGCGTCGATAGGGTTCCGGCGATGCCCTCGTGATCAATCGTGGCCGCAACGGACAAGGTGGCGGGGAAGTCCCCGGAGTCGAGCCGCACGACCGGGATGTCCCGGCCGTGCAGTTCGGCGATCACCAGGTCCGATGTGGGGTCGTCCAGGTTGGTGACGACCAGCACCGGACCGCCGCTCACTGGTCGGTGTCGCTGCCCTGGTCGCGGTCGGTGGAACCCGCCTGGCCGTCGGGGCTGGTGCCGGTCGCCGGGGTCGTGCCCGAGCTGGTGCCGTGACCGGGCATCTCCACGATGCCGCCGCGGGCGTCGGTGTAGCGGGTGGTCTGCGTTACCGGGTCGAGTCGGCACGGTCGTAGGCCGGCGCGTCACCTGCCGGGTACGGCGCCATCCGGCTGACACCGAACGGCGGCGGGGTCGGCACGCCCGAAGGCAGCGGCGTTCCCGTGGGGAGTCGATCGCCGTGGCTGAACATGGGTGTCCTCCAAGGTTGCTGATCGGATGGACCCGCCGCGCGCACCGGGTGATGATCCGGGCAGGCTCGCCGGTGCGCGCGGCAGGGGTGGTGCTGCCCCTCGGGGGTGGGGCGCCCTCCCCGGGAAGGGAAGGAGATCAAGGACCGGCGGTCAGTCGCACGGTTACCCCGGCAGGAGCGACGCGGTGTTCGGGGTATCGCTCATGCCGAGATGGTCGAGGCCGGCGCGGAGGAACCGCGGGTCGACGAGGTGCCCGAAGGCGAGCGAGGTGGCCCAGTACGCGCCTGGCGGAGAGATGCGGCGCAGGGACGGCAGCACGACGTTCACGGGGCGTGAGACCCACACGCCGCCGCGGTGCAGCCAGTCGCAGGAGCCGGTAGGGGGCACAAGCCAGAGCATGAGGTTGCGCTCCTCGTCGGTGACGACGGCGCCGCACCCGCCGATCTGATTCCGACGTATCCACCACAGCAGGTCCTCACCGATGCTGCCATTGCGGGTGATGACGACGTCCCACCAGGAGAAGCAGGGGAGTTGAAGGCCCGCGGAATCGGGGAGTGTCGTCAGCAGACGGATAATGTCGTCGAGGCCGGGGGACGGTGGAAGCGGAATGGCTTGCCTTCGCGTGGAGATCATCGGATTTCCCTAGGTCGAATAGGGGCTGGCTGGCTCACACGGCTGGTCAGGGCGCCGGTTCCCGGGCAATCTGCGGTCGAGGACGCTACGTTGAGCGAACCGCAGTTGACGGTCCGTCGGTACGGTGTACGGGCGCCGGATGCGGTGAAAGCGGTGAAAGATCGTTTAGCAACAGGGGGTGCGTCATGGCTGACGCACAGCACCGGAATGTCCGCCTCGCAGCGGTGATCAGCGAGGCCGGATGGAAACACGGCGACGTCGCCGCGTGGTTCGTGCGCGTGGCCATGGAGAACGGGGCCCACCAGTTCGCCCACGTCGGCCGCTCCCACGTCTCGAAGTGGGTTGCCGGACATGCCCCATCCGGCCGCGGCCCGGACTTCCTGCGCGAGGCCCTGTCCCGGAAGCTGGGCCGCACCATCACCGCCCACGAGATCGGTCTAGGAGCGGCTCCCTCTCCCCAGCGGACGGGCCCCGACTGGTCCACGGAAACGCTGTCGGCGCTGACCGACCTCGGGAGACTGGACGTGGACTTGGACCGCCGCAGCGCCCTCGGGGCCGCTGCATATTCGGTGGCCGCCCTGGCTCTACCCGTCAGCTCCTGGTGGTCACAGATGGCGGACCGGGGCGCCGGCCGCAGCGTGCCCGGGTCGCGCGCCGTGGGACGCGGCGACCTTGAAGCCGTCCGGGACATGACGAGAATGTTCTCCCGCATCGACCAGAAGCACGGTGGCGGGCACGCCCGCACAGCCGTCGTCCAGTACTTCACCTCCGACGTGGTGTCCCTGCTCCACGGCCGGTTCACGGACGACGGGATACGGCGCGCGATGTTCGCGGCCGCCGCAGAGCTGGCGTACCTCGCCGGATGGATGGCGTTCGACAACAGCGAGCACGCCACGGCACAGCGGTACTTCACGGGCTCGGTGAAGCTCGCAGCGGAGGCCGACGACCCGCCCATGGCCGCGCACGTGCTGCGCGCCATGGCGCACCAGGCCGTCGACCTCGGACACCCGCAGCACGCGCTGGACCTGGCGGCCGCGTCCGTCGACGGCCGCCGCTACGCCCTCGCCACGCCCCGGGAACGGTCGCTGCTGGGCGTTGTCCACGCCCGCGCACTCGCGGCGACAGGCGCCACAGCGCGGGCCGCGGCCGCGCTGCTGCGCGCCGAGGACGACCTCCGCGCCACGTCCGACGGCGACGACGAGCCGGGCAGGGTGTTCTTCTTCAAGGAGGCCAGCCTCGCTCACGAGACCGCGTGCACGCTCCGGGACAGTGGGGACCTCGACGGGGCCCTGAGCCAGTTCCGGCGCAGCGTGCGCACCCGGCAGGCGTCATCGTTCGCGCGGACTCACGCCGTGACCCTGGGGTACTTCGGGGCGGTGCAGGCCCGGCAGGGCCTGATCGAGGAGGCGTGCGCGACGTGGAACCGGGCCCTGGACGCGATGGACGGGGTGCGCTCCGGCCGTACCCGACAGACTGCGGTCCAGATGCGTTCCGCGCTGTCGCCGTACAGGCAGCGCGGGGTGCGGGCGGTACGGGAGACCGACGCCCGTGCGGCTACGTTCCTGTCCGACGTGGCCTGACCACCGAGAGGGAGACGACGTGTTCGAGCTGGAGCCTATCGGCCGTGTGGTGAGCGGACGGACCGAGGTCTCGGACGACTACTGGGGCGGGGTGCCGTCCGTCATCCGCCTCGACGACCGGTTCCCCGTGGAGACGGTCCAGGGCCTCGACGAGTTCTCGCACCTGGTCGTCACGTGGGCGTTCCATCTGGCGTCCCCGGACGACGTGGCGCTGCACGCCCGCAGCCCCCGCAACAACGCGGCCTGGCCGGTCACAGGGACTTTCGTCCACCGCAACCACCGCCGGCCGAACCAGATCGCCACGTCCTTCCCCCGGCTGGTCAAGGTCAACGGGCTGGACCTCCACGTGACCGACCTCGACGCGGTCGTCGGGACGCCGGTCCTGGACCTGGCCCCGTACTTCCGGGAGATGGGCCCTCAGGGGGCCGTGAGCGAGCCGTCGTGGCCCGGGGAGATGCTGAGCGACTACTGGGCCGCGCCGCGCCCCTGAGGCCGGCCCTTCGCCGCGCTCCCGGTCCGGGTGGCGAGAGAAGCCTGGGTGCGCCACTCGGACGGGGCAGGCCGTCCGGGGCAGGACCGGACGAGACGGGAGCAGGCCGGTCGTCCTCCACGCGCACGCCCAGTTCGGCGAGCACCGCCGCGGTGACGACGAAGAAGATCAGCACAAGCGCGTGCGCCATGCCGAAACCTGCGCGCTCGGGCACGTCGGGGAGGTCACGGCGCCGGACGGCCGCTGCGGGGAGGTCGCGTCGTGCGCGACAGGAGAAAGGGGCGTGACGCCCATGATGATCACCTATGCCTGATAAGCCGTCCGGCGATCACAAGATCGCCGGACGGTGCTGTGAACTGGCTCCAACTGATCCACTCCCTGCGCCGAACGGGAGTTGGCGCTCCCAGCGCACGGAACGGAATTGCTGCCACTCATGGTGTCAGTCGCCTAGACCACCAACGGCCCACGCAGGAACATCGATTCATCACCGCACCAAAGCATCGAGCTGCAAATGGCGTGTATTACCCATGGCGCTTCCGGGGAGCTGCGAAGTAGTGGGTACCCACCAAAGTCCCTGTTCAGCGCGATGCCAAGCGCCCTACCACAAGAACCCGCGGACGCCGGTCCGCCCTACCTCTGAACCGCGACGCACGCCCACGCACCACCTGGGTTGACTCACGACCGCGCCCGTTGCTCGCGGACATGACCAAGGCCTCATCGCCACACTCGACATCACAAAGACCGGCCCACAGATACTGGAACCGGTCAGCCCTGATTGCTACTGGCTCCAACCGATGCACCAGGGAACGGAGAGGGTGTTGGCGCACCCACTCAACGAAGCCGATACCAGCCCATCAGCGAGGGTAGTACAACCCTCCGGGCAGCATCGGCTTCGCACTACCACCGCTAAGCAGGGCGAGAACCGGGCTGATACCCGCTCACCAGCACCGCACCTCCGGGGGCGCATCCGGGCCTCGACCTGGGCCCAGCCGTCGGCCATGCCGGCGGACCGGGCAACTCCCCGTCCTAAGAGGGTGTGTCAACTTAACGGCTGATCTTGGTGGTTGAGGTTCAGTTGTTGGCCGGGGTGAGCCGGCCCTCGAAGGCGATCTGGAAGGCGTTGAGGGGGGC